>JBEKZQ010000653.1:0-2924 GCA_049509675.1 Thermoguttaceae bacterium
CCCACCGCCCGGTGCTGCTCAAGGGATGCAGCAACGTGCTCATCGAGGGCGCCACTCTGCAGTTTGCCGGCATCTCCTGTACGCAGGGGCGGGTCAAGGCGATCGGCGCCGACGCCAAGGGCAACTACTTCGACTGGCAGATCGATGCCGGATACCCCACGGATATCGACCCGATCAAGAGCACCTACAACGTGATCGACCGGCACACCCGCTTGCTCAAGGCAGGCGCCGGCGACTGCGGCGCCAAGCAGGCGGAACCCCTGGGGCCGGGCCTGTTCCGCCTCCGGCAATTCTGGGGCCCGATGTCCGGCGCGGCGATCGACGACTGGCTGGTCACCCGCGCCCCGGGCGGCAGCACCATCGTCCACCTGGACGACTGCAAGGGCTGCACGATGCAAGAGATCACGCTGTTGAACTCCGGCTTTGCCGCCTTCTTCGAGACCGGCGGCGAGGGAGGTCATCGCTACCTTGATTGCCGGGTCGCACGCGGGCCAAAACCGGCGGGGGTCACCGAGGAACAACTGGTCTCGTGCGGAGCCGACGGCTTCCACTCTGCGGGCACGCGGACCGGCCCAACTTTTCAGCACTGCACCTGGGAGGGAGTGCTGCTGGACGATTGCATCGCCGTCCACGGAAGTTTTCAGAAGGTGATCCGCGCCGAAGGGACCAGGCTGATCCTGGAGAAGGGGAACCGTGGAAATTTCGCCGTGAATGAACCGGTCCGCATATCGAGCAAGAGCGGGTTTTTCGGCCAGGCCAAGTGCGTGGCCCTGCGCACGCTCAATACGCCGCAAAGCCGGCTGGAATTGACGCTCGATCAGGCACTGCCCGTGCCGCCCGAGGCCAAGGCGGGCAACCCGGAGCGGTGCGGCAAAGGGTTCAAAATCCTCGATTGCACGCTGGGCAACACGCGCTCGCGCGGCATCCTCGTCAAAGGCGACGACGGCATCATCCAAGGCTGCACCATCGAAGGCTGCGGCATGTCGGCCGTCAGCATCGGGCCGGAATACTGGTGGGGCGAGGCCGACTACTGCTGGAACGTGACGGTGACCGGCAATACGTTCCGGCATAATGTCCTCAACGGCAGCGAAGCCGGCGTGGTGCTGGTTCACGGCGACGGCGCCGTCGGCAACCGCCACATCACGATCCGTGACAATCATTTCCAAGAGAACTATGGACTCTTCATGATGAATGTCGAAGACACCGACGGCTTGAAGATCAGCGGAAACGTGTTCCAAGGCCCGTTCTCCCCGGCACTGTTGCGCTCCGGCAGCATGCTCAAGCTGGTCGACGGTCGAAACATCGTGCTGCAAGGCAACGTGGTCAGCACGCCGGGCTTCCCGCCGGAACGACTGCTCAACCTGGGCCGGGATGTCGAGGGCGTCAACGGCAACGAGGGCTTTGACGTCCAACCCAAACTGAAGGAGATACGATGATGGCTCGCTTGACGATCAACGCGGCCCTGGTTGTGCTTGGCCTGACTTTGGCCGCCCGCAGCGCGCAAACGGCCGATTCGGCCGACTCCGTCGCGACAGTCGAGGTCGTGGGTCTGCGCTGCGAGTACCTGCAAGACCCCTTGGGTATCGACGTGCGGCAGCCGCGGCTAAGCTGGCGGCTGGCAGCCAAAGACGCCGCGGCCCGCGGCCTGCGACAAACAGCCTATCAAGTGCTCGTCAGCAGCAGCCCGCAGCGGCTGGCCAAGGACGACGGCGACCTGTGGGACTCGGGCGAAATGGCCTCCAAGCAATCGGTTCAGGTGGCCTATGCGGGACGGCCGCTCGGATCCGGCGCCGAGTGCTTCTGGAAGGTGCGGGTGCGCGACCAGGCCGGCGCGCTTTCCGCCTGGAGCCAACCGGCGCGTTGGACCATGGGCCTGCTCGATCCGGCGGACTGGCAGGCCAAGTGGATCGGCGCCGATGCCGTCCACGTGCGGCGGCCGGGCTGGCCGATTCCCGACAACACGATGCCCGACCGCAATTCACGCTCCGCGCCGCTCCCGCGCGAGCGATGCTCTACGTGGCCTCGATCGGCTATCACGAGGTCTATGTCAACGGCCGGAAAGTCGGCGATGCCGTGCTGGCCCCTTGCGCGACGAACCATAAGAAACGCGCCCGCTACTGTACCTATGACATAACCAAGCACCTGCAGCCGGGCAAGAACGTGCTCGGGCTATGGCTCGGCACGTCCTGGTCGATCTTCCCGCCCTACAAGAGCGACGACCGGCCGGCCAGTCCGCTTGTGCTGGCGCAGGCCGAGGTGGAACTGCCCGGGGCAATCCGCCTGCGCATCGCGACCGACGCGACCTGGCGGACGCACGCCAGTCCGAACGCGCTGCTGGGCGTTTGGGACTTCATGCACTTCGGCGGCGAGTTGTACGACGCCCAAGGCGAATTGCGCAATTGGTGGTGCTGCGCCGATCTGGACGATTCGGATTGGAAACCGGCCGCGCTGTTCTCGCCGCGGTTGAGCCTTTCGGCGGAGATGGTCGAGCCCAACCGAATTCAGCAGGCCATCCGCCCGGTGGCGATCGAAGAGCGGCCCGGCGGCGAGTACCGCGTCGACATGGGCGTGAACTTTGCCGGTTTCGTCGAGATCGACCTGCGCGGCACGCCCGGCAAGCGAATCGATTTCCAATTCTCCGAGCGCCCGGACAAGGCGATGACTCACGAGTTGCACAGCGCCTACATCCTTGGGCCGTCCGGCAAGGGCACGTTCCGCAACCGCTTCAATTACAGCGTGGGCCGCTGGATCACGATCAAGGGGCTCGGCGCGAAGCCGGCGGCGGCCGATGTCCGCGCGCACCTGGTGCGCACCGATTACCGAAAAGCAGGCGATTTCGAGTGCTCCGATAAGCTGCTGAACGACATCTATCGCACGACCCTGTGGACGTTCGAGAACCTGAGCCTGGGCGGCTACGTGGTCGA
>JBEKZQ010000654.1:0-2556 GCA_049509675.1 Thermoguttaceae bacterium
ACAGTCCGACTTGATCGCCGTCACCCAACTCATCGAGAATGCGGAAGGCCGCGGCGGTCGCCGTTTCAAAACGGGTTCGCGCGCCGTCGGCCATCCCCATGCTGGTGGAATTGTCCAGCACGATGACGGCGGCGGTGTGGGCGCGACCGAACAAGAGGCGGATCTTCGTGACCGTCGGCCCGGCCAGGCCCAGCGCGATCAACAGCAGGATGGCCGCCCGCAGCAGCATCAGCAGCACGTCGTGGATCCGCTTGCGCCGCCGCGTCTGCTCGACGCTGATCTTCAGGAACCGCAGGGTGGGGAACACCGCCTGCCTGGCCCTGCGGCGGTTGACCAGGTGCAAGACCACGGGGATGGCCGCGGCAAGTCCGACCAACAAGAACAGTGGCGCGGCAAAGCTCATGCGATCGCGGCTTTTCCTGGGGGGGTCCCCTTCGCCCATCTAAGGGAGAGGCTCCCCTGAGAAACGGTTGCATCCCGCCTTTCCCCATTCTACCCTATCTGAGGCGACATGATAGCGGGCTCTCCTCCCAGGAGAACTGCAAGGTCTGACGCGAAGGCACCCAGAGGGTACCCGGGTCGATGTTTGCGGTCAGGAGTTCGGCCAAATGGAAATGCCGATCAGCCGAAAAATGGACCGGACCCCGAGTTTGCAGTTCTCCAGGCAAATTTTTCAAAAAAACGCTGGACAGACTCGACCCATTGTAGTAAAATACGCTCGCGTGGATCCCAATTATCCAGTTGCACCCCGAAACGAGGCAGCGCGAACGCGAACTCCTGATCCGCCAACGAATTGGGCGTGTGGGGGATCGACCAGGAGCGGGCGTTTTGCCCAGGAATGGGTCGTCTTTCGCGACTTTGTCGGTGCGGATGTCTAGCGAATCGCGCCGGGGGCTGCCTAAAGTTCCCTCTCTGCTCTGTCTTCTACCGAGAACAGCGGTAGGTTATGCTTCAGCATAACGGAACCGTTTATCCGCCAAGATGTTATGCTAAAGCATAACCTACTCGCTAAGAACCGGGGAAAAGGGGGAAACAACGATGAAGTACATGCTGAACACGATGATCCTGGCGGTGGCCGTGGCGGCTGCCAGCGTGCTGTCCGCCGAGGCCAGCACGATCACTATGGCGATGGTGACCGTGGGCGATCCGGGCAACGCGGCCGATACGACCGGCTACGGGGGAGTCGGGTATACGTTCCAGATGGGTAAGTACGACGTTACTGCCGCACAGTACGCCGCTTTTCTTAATGCTGTCGCCACGACGGGCGACCCATACGATTTATACAACTCGAATATGGCAGGCGGATCCGCCTCGTGCGGAATTTCTCAAACCCTGAGTTCGGGCATCTACAGCTACTCAACCACCAAGAACGGCAGTTTTCCGGTCAACTACGTCACCTGGGGTGATGCCGCGCGGCTCTGCAATTGGCTGCAAAATGGTCAGCCAAATTCGCCTGAGGGTAACGGCACGACGGAAACCGGGGCCTACACGCTCAACGGCGACACCACGAATTATATGACGGAAACCCGCAACACCGGGGCGACCTATTTCATCCCCACGGAGAACGAATGGTATAAGTCGGCGTACTACAAAGGAGGTAGCACCAACGCGGGTTATTGGACCTATCCCACGCAGAGCAACGACGCGCCGATCAATACGTTGCCCGACACGGGCAACCATGCCAACTTCTACGATTACTACGACACGGGAAACGGCGGTTTCTCCGATCCGACGAACTACTTGACGCCGGTCGGGGCATTTTGGCAATCTCCCGGGCCCTATGGCACGTACGATCAAGGCGGCGAGGTTTGGCAGTGGAACGAGACGCCTGTCACCGGTTCGTCGCGGGGTTTGCGTGGCGGGTCGTTCGTCTACTACTCCTACAACCTGGCCTCGTCCGTCCGCAACTACAGCTACCCGACGTACGAGTACACCGACAGCGGTTTCCGTGTTGCAAGTAGCGCAGCGAGCCCTGAGCCCGGTGGCATCGCCATGTTGCTTGCCGGCGCCTTGGCGTTTGGAATCTGGAGACTACGCCGGAACGCCTGAGCCGCCGTTCCTTCGTCGCGTAGCGACGTCATGACGGTAGCCGTGGGTTTCAACCCACGGACTACGCGACGGGGAATAGGCCCAACTCGCGCACGGCCTCAATCATGGCCAGCACATTCTCGACCGGCGTCTGCGGCAGCACGCCGTGGCCCAGATTGAAGATATGTCCCGGGCGCGCGCCGGCCTGGGCCAAAATCTCCCGCACGCGGCGGCGGATCTGAGCACGGTCGGTCAAGAGCACGGCCGGGTCCAGGTTGCCCTGGATGGCCTTGTTCGGCCCGATGGCTGCCCAGGCATCGTCCAAGCGCGGCCGCCAATCGACGCCGATCACGTCCCCGCCCGCCTCGCTCAGCAAGGGCAACAAGGCGGGGTTGCCGGTGGCGAAGTGGATCACGGGCACGTGCGGCCGCAGCGACTCGATCACCGCACGGCTGTGCGGCAAGACGTAACGCCGGTAGTCATCGACGCCCAGGCAGCCGACCCAACTGTCGAAGATTTGCACGGCCT
>JBEKZQ010000655.1:0-3318 GCA_049509675.1 Thermoguttaceae bacterium
CACTCCCATCAGAAAGGCGATCCAGACACGATGAAACGCTCGCATAGAACACCTCCTAAAAAGCCCAAGGAGCCAGCGGCGGGGCAACCCTCCACGCGAGGGCCAACCACCCCAACACGCCCAACATGGTATCATGTTCTGGAAAAACTGTCCACAAGAGGGACGGGATGTCTGCGGGGACTACCCAGCCGCTGGCAGCGAAACTACATTAAGATCGGTTCTTCCGGTTCCAAGTGCAAAGCCCCAACCTCAAGACCTGCCATGAAACCAAGCCTCTTCGTGTCTATCGTCCTGTTGTTCCCTGCGCCCTTGTTTGGCCAAGCCCCGACGCTGGACGACCTGCCCACGCCGCGGAACTTCGAGTCGCATCGCATCACGTCGGCCGATCCTACGGGCGGCAACGCCGACTGGTGGGACATTGGGCCGGGCCAGACGCGCGTGCTGGCCGAGATCCAGGGGCCGGGCCGCATCGTCCACTTCCGCGACAACATCACCAGCCGCGAGCCGCATCACCTGCAACTGCACGTGCTGCGCATCTATTGGGACGGCGAGCAGGAACCCAGCGTCGAGGCGCCGGTGGGCGATTTCTTCGGCGTCGGCTTCGGTTTCAGCGAGCGGTTCAGTTCCGCATTGATGTGCATCGACCAGCGGCCGGGGAAATTGACCGATGCGGCGGCGACGGGCGCCGCGCGCAACTGCTACATCCCCATGCCCTTCGCCCGCGCCGCCCGCATCACGCTCACCAACGAAGGCCAGCAATCGAGCCGGCACTGGGTCGAGATCAACTATCGGACCTTTAGCAGCCCGCCGCCGGAGCAGCTCTATTTCCACGCGCAATACCGCCAAGCCACGCCGCCCCCCGAAGGCCCGTACTTGATCCTGGACGCCAAGGGCCGCGGCCACCTCGTGGGCTGCGTGCTCAGCGTGAAGAACAACGACGGCGGCTGGTGGGGCGAGGGGGACGAGATCCTGTGGATCGACGGCAGACACGCCATGCAGGGCACCGGCTCGGAAGACTATTTCTGCGAGTCCTACGGGCTGCGTGCCGGCTGCTTTCCGTACTTCGGCGTCACGCTGCTGGAGGAGCCGTTCACCACGGCCTACCGCTGGCACGTGCCCGACCCGGTGACGTTTCGGCAGTCGCTGCGCTTCCTCATCGAGCATGGCAACGGCAGCCCGCCCTTTCGCAGCGGCAACTATTACTACAGCGTGGCCTATTGGTATCAGACCGAGCCGCATGCGCCTTTTCCGAAGCTGCCGAGCGTGAGGGAGCGAATAAGCTGGGCCGCCGGCGCCGCAAAGGGGAAGGTCCCTTCCGCGACGGCTCGGCCATAACGGCAGATTTCGTCGGACGTTAGCCGACGGGAACAGCGATGCCTGGCCGCAAGAGCCCTTCGGAAGAGCACGGGCAGGGAAGTGGCACCCTACGCCGGTGCGTTTGAGATTTCAGATTTCAGATTTGAGATTTGAGATTGCGAATTACTCGCCTTGCTGCGTCTTCGTGGGGGTGGCGGCGGTGGGCAGGACCGCGGGCAGATCGAGCGTGAAGACGGCGCCGCGGCCGGGCTCGCTGGCGACCAGGATCCGCCCGCCGTGCTCGGCGACGATCTTTTGACTGACCGGCAGGCCCAGGCCGGTGCCGCGGCTCTTCTTCGTGGAAACGAAGGCGCTGAAGAGGTGTTCCATTTGATCGGGCGGAATGCCCGGCCCGTTGTCGCGGATCTCGATCGCCACGCGCCCCTGGTCGGCGCGATAGCGGGTGATTTGCGGCTCTGCTTTGCAGCGGAGCTCCACCTGGCTCTCCTGGGCCCGGACCTGCATCAATTCCACCACGTCGCCCACCACGGCGTTGAAATTGGCCGCGGTCAGGTCGGGCTCCCGCTCCTTGCTGAAGGTGAGCATGTCCATGACCATGGCGGAGATTTTGTTCTGATTCTTCTCCACGATCTTCCAGCCCTTGCCGACGATCGATTCGTCGTGTTCGGAGAGTCCCATCTCGATCAGGTAACTGCCGCCGCGGATGCCTTGCAGGATATTCTTGATGTGGTGCGAGAGGGTGGCGATGGTTTGCCCGATGGCCGCCAGCCGCTCGGCCTGCACCATGGCCGAGTAGTAGCGGGTGTCCTCCACGGCCAGGGCGGCCTGGTGCCCGATGGCGATCATCAGCTTGAGATGATCTTCGGTGAACTTGTTGGCCCCGCCGCGGAGCACCACTTGCTGGGCGGGGGTCGAGGTGTCGATATAGATCACGCCCACCACGCCGTAGCGACCTTGCATCGGCACGCAGATCGCCTCGCGGACCCCCAGTTTCACGATGCTGGCCCCCGGACTGAAACGGTCGTCCTGGCGGGCGTCGCTGGTCAGAACGCCTTCGTTGCGCTCGATCACGTAATCCAGGATCGTCTTGCTGATGGTGATCGTGTCGCTGCGCTGGGCGTCCTGGCGGGTGCGGCGGACCTTCGGTTCCAGGTGCCCGTCGGCCGGGTCCAGCAGCATCATGCAGCCGCGATCGGCCTCCACCCACTCGAAAATCAACTCCATGATCCGACTGAGCAACTGGTCGATGTCCAGCGTGTGGCTGACGGCCAGGGCCGTGCGGTACATGACTTGCAAGTTGCTCCGCGCCCGGGCCAGCCAGGAGTTCTGCGGCAACTCCGACTGCGAGTCGAACACCCGGCTCCCCTCCTCCTGCGTCACCGAGCGGACGATCCGCGACTGGTCTTCGGGCACCCTGGCGGTGGCGATGTCGATCGTCTGGTCGAGGTCTTCCGGGGTCCGGGCCGGGCCGGTGTAGAGCATCAGCGTGCTGCCCACCTGGATCTGGTCGCCGCTGACCAGGTGATGCTGGTGGACGCCCTGGCCGTTGACGAAGGTGCCGTTGGAGCTGTTCAGATCGACGACGGTGAAGTCGGCGTCGGTGCGGCGGAACTCGGCATGATGGCGGGAGACTTCCGTGTCGTGGACTTGGATGACGTTGGAGGCGTCGCGCCCCAGGCGGAGGATGGCCTCCTCCAACTGGAAGCGCGTACCCTGGTCGTTCCCACGAATCACGAACAGTGACGGCACGGCTCGGATCTCACGCGGTCCGGCGATCGTTCGAGGAATGGAGCAATTCCTCGATTTTACGAAGCAAAGGGCCGTAGTGGTAGGGCTTGGCCACGAATTCCCCCTCGCCCCGCGGTTCCCCCCGGCGGACGCTGCCCAATACGACCAGCGGCGTACGATCCGATTGTGCCTGTTGGGCAAAGCAGAGCGACACGTTGTCGCCCTGGGAATCCTCGACCTCCAGGTCCAAGACGATCAGGTCGGGATGGTGCC
>JBEKZQ010000656.1:0-3585 GCA_049509675.1 Thermoguttaceae bacterium
TAGCCCGTCGGCTGCCTCGCTGCGTAGTACGGGTACCGATAAACGGAAATCGCCGGCCACGGGTGATACCAGTGGATCTCGGCTTTCAGGCCCAACTGCCGGTCGATCGCCGCTTGGCGCTGCTCCTCCGCCATCCCATAGGCGTCTCGGCCGGCCTGTAACCCATCGTAGCTCATCCCTCCCGGCTGGGCGATAATCGTATCGCCGGGCGGCGTAGAAACCTGGGCACTACCAGGCCGGGCGGCAAGTCCGCCCAGCAGCAGAACCATCGCCAGCCAGAACAGTCGCGACTTGATCGTCATCATGGCCCGCCCCCCATCTTGCAACACCCACCATGCTCCCCTGCAAGAAGTTTACCCGCGAATCATGCCGTCGGCAAGCTTTCCATTACACGCCGCTTTTTCCCTTTATTTCTCGCGCAGCTTGCTGTAGGCTGAAGGCAGGGGGCATTGCAACCATGGCAGAGAGGGACAAGCTGCGAGAAATGGCGCGCCTCTGCCGGCCGGAAGTTCCCACGCTCCGCGACAAAAGTCGCTGGTCCGACACGATGCCGCCAGGATTCCAGGGGGCGGCCGGACCTGATCCCGTGCCTCTGGCGACGGCAGTGCCGGTTGCAAGCCGGGTGGAAGTTTCGCCTGCCGATCCGGCGACCCGGTTGGCGGCCGATCAGCCGCACAGTGCGGATGACGAAGAACCGCACGGTTTGCTCGCTTGGCTGCTGGATCTCTTGGAAGACAGTCCGTATTGGCTGGCAAGCATTGTTTTCCACCTGGTGATTCTCCTGTTATTGTCGATGTGCGCACGTCCAATGCCCGAGGCGGAAACCACCGATGGATTCCTGGTCCTGCCGCCCGAAACGCAACGCGTGCAACCGATTGAAGACCTCGCTGACTACGAAGGTCCGTCGGCCGTCGAGATCAGTCCGGTCGTCGGCGGCCCCAGCGCACCGCCGGCCGACGCGGCGGCGCAGGTCTTCGGCGATCCGCTGGCGGTCGACACGGCAGCGACCGAGCACAGGGGCCGATTGGTTGTGCCGGGCGCCGACCCGACGGGCGCCGTGGTGAATCTCGAGTTAGGCGCTTTCGGCACGGGTTCGGGCTCCAGGGGCGACGTGCTCTCGGCGGCCGGCGGTGGCGGCGATGCCGCTTTGGCCGGGCGGAGCGGCGGACTGCACGGCGAACTGGTGGCCAAGGCCGGCGGCAGCCCGGGCAGCGAGCGGGCCGTCGCCGCCGCCCTGAAATGGCTCGCCGCGCACCAACTGCCTGACGGCGGGTGGAGTTTCCAGCACAGCCTCGCCCCCGCTTGTGGCGGACAGTGCCGCAACGATGGCAGTATGAGCGAGGCCCGCAACGCCGCCACGGGCTTGGCCTTGTTGCCCTTCCTGGGCGCCGGCCAGACGCATCGCTCAGGCCGATACGCGGCCTGCGTCGATCACGGGCTGCAATATCTGCTGGACCATCTGCGCGAGCGGTCTGGTCCGGCCTTTGCCGAGCGCGGCAAGCGGCGCAGTGCGGCCCGGGGAGCGGACAATTTGCACGGCGATAGCTTGCAGGATTCGCAACGGCAGGCGGGCATGTATTCCCACGGCATCGCGTCGATCGCGCTCTGCGAGGCCTATACTTGCCCCGATCTGTCGGTGACACGTCGATGGTCGGCTGGCAGATCATGGCCTTGAAGAGCGGACTCTTGGGATACCTGCACATCCCGTCGGAGACGACCAGGAAGGCCATGCAGTTTCTCGACCACGTGCAGGCCAACGGCGGCGCCAACTACGGCTATCTCAATTCCGGGGCCGGCGAGGCCACCACCGCCATCGGCCTGCTCTCGCGCATGTATCTGGGCTGGAAGAAGGATTCGCCCGGGCTGAAACAGGGCGTCGAGTGGCTCAGCCAACGCGGGCCTTCTCCCGACAACATGTATTACAACTACTACGCCACCCAAGTCCTGCGGCATTGGGAAGGCGAAAAATGGCGGAAGTGGAACGGCGTGATGCGCGATCTGCTGGTCGACTCGCAGGGCCATGATCCTGGAAGTCTATTACCGCTATCTGCCCTTGTATCGCGTCGAGAGCGTCGAGGATGAATTTCCGGAGTGAGAGGCCGGGCGGGGACAGGTCCATGGTGTCATGAAAATTGCGTCCAGATTTCGGATCTCAATTTCACAATTTACTTGACATATTGAATGACTTCTGCGATACTGCCTTGGCGTGTGTCCCAATTGTCAGCCAAGATGTTATGCTAAAGCATAACCTACCAACTACGCCGTAGGACGGATTGCCAATTCCGTCCGGTTTTCAGGGACGGATTAGCAATCCGTCCTACGGTAAAGAACGAGGGAAACAACGATGAAGTACACGCTGAACATGATGATCCTGGCGGCGGCCGTGGCAGCCGCGAGCGTGCTGTCCGCCCAGGCCAGCACGATCACGATGGACATGGTGACCGTGGGCGATCCGGGCAACGTGGCGGATACGACCGGATACGGGGCAGTCGGCTACGTCTACGAGATGGGCAAGTATGACGTGACGACGACGCAGTACACCGCTTTTCTTAACGCCGTTGCCAAGACGAGCGACCCCTACGGCTTGTACAACAGCGACATGACCACGGTTTTTCCAAACCTCTGGGGCGTGAACCTCGGCATCGCCCGGAGCGGCAGTCCAGGCAACTACAGCTACTCGGTAATCGGCAGCGGCAATGTGCCGGTGGTCGACGTGACCTGGGGCGACGCCGCCCGGTTTGCCAACTGGCTGCAAAATGGTCAGCCATCCGGGCCGGGAACAATAGAAGCTCCGGGCACGACAGAGACCGGGGCGTACACGCTCAGCGGCGATGTTTCCAGCTTGATGGAGGCGCGCAATCCCGGGGCGACCTATTTCATCCCATCGGAGAACGAATGGTATAAGTCGGCATATTACAAGGGCGGCAGCACCAACGCTGGATATTGGCAATACCCGACGAAGAGCAACACCGCGCCAAGCAACGTGCTCTCGGCATCCGGTACAAACAACGCGAATTTCTACAATAATGGTTACACCGACCCGACGAACTATCTGACGCCGGTCGGGTACTTCGCCGGATCGCCCGGGCCGTACGGAACGTACGATCAAGGCGGCGATGTTTACCAGTGGAACGAAGGTCCGTCGCGGGGTTTGCGTGGCGGATCGTTCCCCTTCGACTCGAGCAACCTGGCCTCGTCCACCCGCGGCGGCACCAACCCAACCTACGAAACCTACTACATCGGCTTTCGTGTTGCGGGTAGCGCAGCAAGCCCTGAGCCCGGTGGCGTCGCCATGTTGCTTGCCGGCGCGTTGGCGTTTGGGATCTGGAGACTACGCCGGAACGCTTGAGTCGCTTGCATCCAGCCCGATTCATCGGGCTTTCCGCCGTAGGCGGTATTAGGCCCGTGCTTTTAGCACGGGTAGACCGGCGCGACCGCGCTTTGCTCCGTCCGCTGGCCCCGTCCGCCCGCCGCCAACGGTGGCGGGCGGGCGGGGCCAGCGGCGCGCGGTAGCAAGCGTCTTTGGCAACCCGATGTGAACCTCGGGGCTGCTACCGCCGGCGGCGGTAAGGGGCGTGATCGGCC
>JBEKZQ010000657.1:0-2841 GCA_049509675.1 Thermoguttaceae bacterium
GAAGAACTTGATCTCCTCCGGTTTCAGGGCGTTGCGAGCGACCACCAGGTGGACACGCATCCCGGGCAGATCGTTTTCGTCCTTGATCGTGATCATGGTGTGCTTCACTTCCCACACCATGGACCCCTTCTCGCCATCCTTGACGCGATACCGCGGCAACGGACCAGGGGAGTGGATCGGGCGGCGGATAACTCAGGACAAGGAGTGTTGACACGCGAGAATGACGCGAGGACAATGGCGATTGGACAGCGAATGGCAGAATTGCGGGTACCCGTACCGAAAGGCAGGCGGATCGTGATTCACGTCAAACGTTCGACGCGCCTAAGCATGCCGTTCGTGTTATTGGCCCTTGTCGCCGTCGGAGTTCTTGCCATTGCTCTGGAGTCCAAAGCGGCCGTCCCACCCAGGGTGATCGGGTTCCAGCCGGACACCCTAACGTCTCCGCAGTTAAAGGGGTGGTACGATGAGGGGTACCAGCAAGGCATGCACTTTGCCGATAAGGTCCATGAAAGCCTTTTCAGTGAAGGAACACCGACGCCTGAGCGGATTGCTGCGGCCGTGACGCGGGCTCGACGAGAGCGCGACGTTGCCATTTTTCTTGCAGCACGAACGGAGGGGGCGAATAGCTGCTCACTGTTACAGGCATTGGGAAGGAGAGGTGGGCTTGAAGCCGGCCTAGCCAAGCACAACTTTGCGGTCCCAGTTGATCCGGAAAGCCCGATGATCACGCTTGAGGAGTTAGTGGGCAATAAGGGGAAGGCGGTTGCGGAGTCCATCCCGAATGACGGCGTACCGTCACACTCGCCGAAACGTGACGTGGGCCGCCCCAAACCGGAGCTTCCACAGTCCATACAGCGATCCACCAGCGAAGGCGCTGCTGTTGCTGCATTTGGCACCTTTCTGCTTATCCTCGTCGTAGCGGCAATCGCATTGTTCGTCCTGCACATCGTACTTCTCGTATGGATCGCGCGCGATGCACAAGCCCGCGGGATGTCTGGAATTGGCTGGATTTTCCTAGTTCTCTTCACGGGGCTTATCGGGTTACTCGTGTATATTCTTGCTAGGCCTCAGGGTACGCTTCTGCGATGTCGAGCGTGTGGTAACAAGCGACTTTCGGCCAGCGCCGCTTGCCCGCATTGCGGGCACTAAGGCTTCGTAGAAGGCGAGTGCTTTGGACCCGGTCACGGGAGCATCTGAAGGGGCCTTTAGGCCTTGTTGTTCTACACAAATCCATAATGATCTTGGGGGATTGCCGCGAATAGGCGACAATCGTGGGATTGGAAAGTGGCGCAGGGGGGCCTATTCAGGCAAAGGAGTGCCGACATGCTGGCGAAAGTGGCGCAGGGGGGCCTATTCAGGCAAAGGAGTGCCGACATGCTGGCTCCCTGGGTGATTGAGGAAATGAGGACTGCGAACCTCCCCGACAAACGCTTGAACGAACGGCTGGCCATCGTGCTCTCGCAACTGGCGGGGCAACCCACGGCGAGCATCCCCGCGGCATGCGGCGGGTATGCCGAGATGGCGGCGGCGTATCGTTTGTTCGAGAACGAGCGGCTTTGTTTCGAGGACGTTTTGCAGCCGCACATCGACGCGACGCGGCGTCGCGTCGCGGAGCAGTCGCTGGTGATCTTGGCTCAGGACACGACCGAGCTGGATTTCACGCGGCCGCAGCAGCAAGTCGTCGGGGCCGGTCCGGTGGACGGCAGCAAGCGACGCGACGCGTTCCTGCATCCACTGCACGCCTTCACCCCGGACGGTGTTCCGTTGGGCACGGTCGCCGCGCGCGTTTGGGCCCGATCGGACGAGCCGCCCTTGTCGGCTGCGGAACGCCAGGCGCGACGCAAAAAGCTTCCCATCGAACAGAAGGAAAGCCAGCGCTGGATCGACATGCTGCGGCGCGGCCAAGAACTCGCCTCCGAAGTGCCGGGCACGCGGTTCATGTGCGTGGCCGACAGCGAGGCCGATATTTATGAACTGCTGGCCGAGGCGGAAACGCAGCCGCGCCGCGTGGACTGGATCGTGCGGGCGGCCGGCGACCGCGCGTTGCAGGACGACGCAGAAAACGCGGCATCGGCGGACCTGTTGCATGCCGAGGTCATGCGATCCCCAGTGCTCTTCACCAAGACCATCACGGTCCGCGCGCGGGAGCCGAAGGTCGCTTGCGCCGTGCGCGGGCGTTGCCAGCCGCGTCAGGCGCGTCAAGCGGAGGTCGAGGTGCGCGCGGCGCGCGTCACGCTGCACCCGCCGTACCGCCGCGATCGCAAATTGCCGCCGCTGACGGTGAATGTGGTTCTGGTGCGCGAAATCGCACCGCCGCCCGGCGAAGACCCGATCGAATGGATGCTGCTGACGAGCTTGCCCATCGCGACGGCCGAAGAAGTCGCCGCGGTCATCCAATACTACTGTGTGCGTTGGATGATGGAAATTTTGTTTCGCACGTTGAAGTCGGGATGCCGCGTCGAGGAGCGACGCTTCGAGACCATGGATCGGCTCTTCCTCTGCGTGGCCGTTTACCTGATCGTCAGTTGGCGAACGCTGTTCGTGTGCCGGCTGGGACGGAGCCTGCCGGACGTGAGTTGCGAGGTCATCTTCGAGCCAGCGGAGTGGAAGTCCGCATGGCGCGTCGTTCGCCGGTCGCGTCCGCCCACGCGTCCGCCCAAGCTGCGGGACATGGTGCGGTTGGTTGCCCAACTTGGCGGCTATGTCAACCGCTCGCGGAAAGACGAGCCTGGGCCGCAGACGGTCTGGCTGGGACTTCAACGCTTGCACGACATCACCCTTTGTTGGCAGGTGTTCGGCCCAGAGGCCGAAGCCGAGGCCGTATTTGTGTAGAACAACAAG
>JBEKZQ010000658.1:0-3814 GCA_049509675.1 Thermoguttaceae bacterium
CGCCGATTTCCGCGGGCCGAAATTCGATGAGGATTTTCGTGGTCATGTGTACACGAATTGCAGCCGGTGGTTCGCCAGCCAGGGGATGGGCGGGCAGTCCTTGTCCAGTTGCGCCGCACGTAGGATCGGGTTGTGAGCACGCCGGTCGAAGTACGCCACGATCCGCCGCCGCGGTTCAATCTCAACAGTTCCTGGAGTCTCTACAAACTTGCGATAGACCCGCTTGGGCTTTGCCTGGCCAAAGCCATGCAACTGGTTGGCTAACCAACGGTAGCATCCGTGGGCCAACACCGTCAAGACCGTGTCCAAGTCTACGTTCAGTCGGACTTCGCTCGCGAGGCAGTCCAAGTGGAAGAAATCGACGCTGCTTCCCAACGCGTCTTCTATCCCGTTGCGCCGGGCGTAATCCGTGACCAACTCGCGCGGGCTGATCGTGAAGTTGTTGGACAGGAACAACGTGGGCTGTTCGCGTCCCAGCCCTTTCACGGCCACCTGCCGTGCCTCCCCCGTGTACTCCGGCAGCGCCACGCGCTCGTCCACGTACCAGATATGTTGGTGTCGTCGCTTGGGGATGTCGATGACGGCCTTCTTCCAGGCGATCTCGGGCAACGCGGCCAGGCGACGCAAGAGGCCCACGCCTCGCCGCCGGATCGTGACAAACCATATCTTTTGCTCTGTCAGTCGCGATAATTCCTGGTAGCTGGTCAAGCGGGAATCGAAGTACAACCACTGCGGATTCTTGCCGGTCAGGTCGTGCCAGAACTGAACGAACTGAAGCACTTCCGCCGCTTGATCATCGCGGGTGAGATTGGCGTTGGCATAGCATAAAACCCGGCTTTTCCGCTCCTGGGCGAAGAAGGTCAAGATGCTCGGCCCGGCCTTTCCCCGCATCGGCTGATAGTGGTTCTCCAGGTCCGTCTCGTCGCCACGGTGAGGGATCGCATGGAAGTCTAACGAGAACGCCTCCGACTCGGGAAACAGCAGTGGCGACAACTTCGACACCCAGCCCTGTAACAGTTTCTCCTGATGGTGGCGTTGAGTCCGGTAAGAGTAATCGGTGGCGAAACTTTTCTTGGGCAGGATGTTCAGCCCGGCCCAGAGCCCCAGGGCCTCGTCGCAGTTGAAGTCATCGATGTGGCTGCGGCGTTCCTTGTCCAGTAACTTCAGTAACAGCAAACTCAGGAGCGCATTGCAGGCCGGGACCATCTTCGATCCCGGATATTCTGCAGCGCTCACGACGCGGTCGAACCGCAACCGGGCGAGCAAAGGCCAAAACAAGAACACGCCTGCCGTACGTGTCCATAGTCGCCGCCCCGACTCCAGCGACAAAGCTTCGACGTTGGCAACTTCGATCTTCTCACGATCTGGCTCGCTCTGGCCCGGAGGCCGCCCACGGTGTGGCTGAGAGAAAAGGGGGGAGGCTGCCCTCGGTCATATTGTCCGCGGAACTTGCTGACCCAGTTGCAAACGGTCCCATAACTGACACCAAAGCGGTCGGCGACCCCCGACAACGACTGGCCCTCGACGAAGGCCGACCGGAGGGCCTCGTATCGGCGATGCCATGTGTCGGTCGGCTGGAGAAAGAACTGACGGTATACCTGGCCATCCATGACAAGCCTCCCTGCAATGTCTCATCTATTTTTTCCTCGTACGAGCCGTCAATATGACATTTCCGCCGACACACGACCAAGACCGAAATGCCAGGAAATCACGGGAAATCCTGGCCTCGAAGCCAGTCCCCATTTCATTGCAGAAGCTTTTGGCGGTGCAAGTTCCCAAAAAAAATGCGATGAGGAATTCACCGCCCAACCCCGGAAAACAACCGGAAAATCAGGCCGTCACCCCCAAAAGTTCTCATTGAATTCCAGCCCGCGGAAATCGGCCAACCGGAAAATCAGGCCGTCACCCCCAAAAGTTCTCATTGAATTCCAGCCCGCGGAAATCGGCCTTGATCCTCGTCACCGCAGGGGCCGGCGACGATCGGCGCGGCCGCGGGGATGCCGGCCCTGGTCGATTCTCTTCACCGCGGGCCCCACCCGCGAAGCTGACCGGCCGCTTGCACCTGGTCGATGCCCAGCTTCGATCCTCGTCACCGCGGGGCCGGCGCGTGAAGCGGCCCGGCCGCTTGCATCGCCCCCCCCTCGGGGGCGCTTGGGGTATAGGTTCTTTCTCGGGAACCCCCGACCGGGCTAACCGCCGTCGTTTGGCTCACTTTTTTACGTGCCAAGCGTCATTTCTACGGTAAGTAAGCGCCGATGATGCCAAAATGCGAAAAAGGCCGTTTTTCGGCCCAGAAACACTGTGGTTGGCCCCGGCGTGATACTGGCTGCCCTTACTTCAGCCCGGGGGAGCATAGTAATCGCTTCTTCGTCGGTGCCGGGCTGACTGCGGCGACTATCCGGCGCGCCCCGCGCATGCCGGCCCTACCCAAGATGCGCAAATCCGCGATTCCTAGCCACCGCCCCCCCAATAGATGTTTTTTGCGAAAATTTGTCAGGCATGGGCTTGACAACGGGCCACGGACTACCGGTACTTGATGTGGAGGCTCGGCCTGACTGGGAACCGCAAGGTCGCCAGAAAGGAATTTGCCTCCTTTTTTTTTGCGCGTTTACGGCGGCGCCAAACCATACGGAGTCGGTACAAACGAGATCCCATATATGGTTTTCGTCCTCCCGTCACTGGTTTGCCGTCTGTCCTTGTATTCGAGCCGTCGAATCCAGCCGGCGAACTGCTCTTCAATCTTCGCACGTGTCTGCGCATCCATGCCTGAACTTGGTCGCCGAAATCCCCAATTGATGCAATAAATGCAAACATCTGCGACCTGGATCGGGATGCTTAGATACGATGAAGAGAAAAAAGGCGAGGGCACGATCCACTCAGCACGCTGAACTCCTTTGGTAGTTCGCACAAAATACCGCTCCAGCCTCCGCACAAACCGGTAGTCGGTTTGCTCTTCAACCTGGTCCATAACGAGAAGTTCCTGCTCCTGCGCTTTGTGGCAGAAGCAGAAGAATCGCTCAAGCAGGAAGACGTGATCTTTTCTCAAGTACTCCTTGGTTGTCGAATTCTCCGGCGCTTTGACGGCGCGAGGGATTGCGGCCGCGAAGATTCTTGCATCGTGGTCACGGAGTAGTCGAAAGATCCCCTGGGCCATTTGCATACTTGCCTGCCCGTACCCAGTAAATTCGGCGCGGGCGGGCGATGCTTTTTGTAGCCCTTTGGTGAGAAATGCACGGACGTTCTTGCGCCGCTCGTCGTCAATTTGCAGCACGTCTTGAGAAGCCCACTTGATCCGATCCTTGTCGAGTAGCTTTTCGCCCTTAAATTCCTTCTGGTAATCTGCAAGGCGGACGCCAAAACAATCTTGCTCAAGGCTGATTACGGCACGGATGAACGGCCATACCTTTCTGTCTTGCAACGCCACCCCTCCACGAACCTCGTAAGGCATGGTTTTATGGTCATGCCCGCTTTCGTCCATAAAAAGCAACCAGCTCATTGACCATCCTCTAACGGCCTAGATAACCGATCCATCGCCCGACGCATATCAGCCTAGGGCATCAAAAGTTTCGCCTCTGACGGGGTTACTTGGACTACACCCCATTCTGGTCGCCCCAGCAGAGCCGCGAGCGCGTACCTACAGGAAAAGTAGTTTAGCCGGCCGGCTGTCTAACCTCAATGCCCCATGCGTAGGAGAATGGGTGCAAGTTGCACTTTGTCATTCGCCGGAGACGTGGTAAACAGAAGGGGGGATGATTTGCTTGGTAAGGGGCCAGGTAATGGGAATTCAGATAAAGGAGGAAGCCAGGGATGGCAC
>JBEKZQ010000659.1:0-2607 GCA_049509675.1 Thermoguttaceae bacterium
GCACTCTGGACACTCGATTAGTCTGCCGCGACCTCTCCTTCCGCGCAATAGCAAGAGCGCATAAACAACTACAACAACTAGAATAGCTCCTATAGCGATGTAGATCCCAATAGGCAATGCCGATTCCTTGTCGCATTATCCTATTTAACAGGACGCACATCGGTCTAGGCCGCCGCTGGATTGTTTGCCCTCTGTTTCGAGCGAGCGCCGAAAACGATCAGCGCCAGCCCGACGACCGCGAAAAGCCCGCCCGCGTAGATGAACGTCGTGTTGTTGTCCATGAGGCTGCTCCCGCCGATGTACCCGGCCCCCTGCGCCGCCTGGCCCACTCCGAGCACGAGGAGTATGACTCCTATGACGATGGGGATGGCACGGTTCAATCTTCTATCTCACCGTGGGGACCGATTCCAGCGAGGCCTGTATCACTGACTGCTCCGGAACGTAGTCCTGCAGGGCGCCCGTGAGCTTGTCCTCGTAGGCCTTCAGGTCCAGGAGGCCGTGGCCGCTCAGGTTGAACAGTATCGACTTCTCCTCGTTCCTCTGCTTGGAATATGCCACGCTCTTCATGAACCCCAGCTTGATGAGGAGGGACAATGAGGGCGCCTTGCCGTGGTAGCGCAGGCCTCCGGCGTGGATTGGCGGGCACTGGTACCTGTGGCCGACGGTGTACATCTTGACGAGCGGCGTCATCTCGCCGGTGTCGCCGAAGTCGTAGCGGTACTCGCCCCTGGTCGTCGATGGGACGGCCTTCGGCTCCGCTGCGATGAACTCCGCGTCGCTGTGGTTCCTGAGCTTGTCCTGCATGAAGGGGAAGCTGAGCCCTGCGTAGTTGCTCCCGCCGCCGATGCAGCCGACGATGTAGTCCGGCTCGACCTCGAACTCCCTCATCTGCTCCTTAGCCTCCTGGCCGATGACCGACTGGTGGAGCATGACGTGGTTGAGGACGCTGCCGAGCGCGTACTTTGTGTTGTCGTGGGTGACGCAGTCCTCGACGGCCTCGCTGATGGCTATGCCCAGGCTGCCCGGGTGGTTCCTGTCCTTCTCCAGCATCGCCCTGCCGAGGTTGGTGTTGTCGCTCGGGGAAGCGAAGACGTTGGCGCCGTAGACCTCCATCAGGGTCTTCCTGTAGGGCTTCTGGAGGTAGCTGCTCCTGGTCATGTAGACGGTGAGGTCGATGTCGAAGAGCGCGGCCGCTAGCGCCAGAGCGCTGCCCCACTGGCCGGCCCCCGTTTCCGTGGTGAGCCTCCGAGTGCCCTCCTTCGAGTGGTAGTAGGCCTGGGCGATGGCCGTGTTGGGCTTGTGGCTCCCGACGGGGTTGAGGTCCTCGCGCTTGTAGAAGATTTTCGCGGGCGTTTTCAGGGCCGTTTCCAGGCGGGTGGCGCGGTAGAGCGGCGTGGGGCGGCCGATCCTCAGGTAGGCCTCTCGGACCTCTTCGGGGATGGGGATGTACTCCTCCCGGGAGACTTCCTGCATGATACACTCCTTCGCGAAGAGCCTCAGCAGCGCCTCCGGGGCCATGGGCTGGCCGGTCTTCGGGTCGAGCGGTGGGGGTATGGGCTCGGGGAGGTCGTGCTGGATGTTGTAGTAGTTCTTCGGGAGGCTTTCCTGCGGGAGCGTGGATTTGAGCTGCATGGGATAGTCCAAGAGGTAGGGGGTCGGCGGATATAGCCATTCCTAGCCACTTTCGGACGTAGTATTCAAAGACCAAGTAGTAAGTCAATACCATCACTCTCATGTGTTTCGCAAGGCTCTCGAGAAGAGCATGACATGTGAACAGGAGCTCGGGGGCAGATAGTCATGAACACATCCGTGCATTGTAAACTCTTGTTCTGTCGTTTCCTCCGCGTCGTCCAAAGCAGAGCAAGACAAAGCGATGGGATGCCAATATGAAGAAATGACGAGACATGAATGGACTGGATCTTCGATAGTTAGGGCGCGGAAAGCTGATGCCCCTGTCAGTAGTAGGACTACTCACTTGAGCCCGTAGCCTAGCACGGCTTCGTGCTCATGAGCCCCATTCGTCCGGCTAATCCTCCATCCGGATCTCCTCGTCATCAACCGGTGAGATGGATTCTGCGGGTCATAAAATTTGGGCCTGCGCTGGAAGATGCCCTTGAATAACCTGCGGCCAGGGTAGTTAATCCACTCAGAGGGAGCCATCACGATCCGAATACAGTAGAATTCTAATCAAATCATTATAGGCGTCCCCAACGAACCGAGAAGAGATGTCCGGAGAGCCAGAGCAGGAAATACTCAGGCAGGCCGAGGACCTTGTCAGGGAGGCTGAAAAGAAGGAGCCCCTCCTTTCAAACAAAACCAAGAAGGTGCAACGAGCCTCTGCTTACTACATCGTTGGGTTGAGGTTGGGAAGGCCAATCTCGCTTTACCTCGTAGCAAATATGTTCGACGTATCGCTTGGCGCCCTAAGAAGATGCTACGGCGTCATGGGCCGCACGCTCGGGGTCACCAGGACTCCCTACCACGCAGAGAGGACAAGGAACGATTACGACATCTATGCGGCCATCCTGAAGAACGACGGGGCATCTACACTTGAACTCGTAAGGAAAGTCCGCATCAGCACGAAGTACCTCACAAAGTACGTTTCAT
>JBEKZQ010000066.1:0-17491 GCA_049509675.1 Thermoguttaceae bacterium
ACGCGGGGCGGGGCGGGCCGTAAAAGCGTGGCGATGGCCTGGAGGCCGTACCACTTCACGGCGGCGGACATGGGCGGCTGGAGCTTGTCGAGATCGGCTGCAAAACACCAACGGATAGGAGTCTTGACCGTACGCAACACCCCTGATTCTAGTGTGAACGCCGATCGCTATCAAGAACCTGCGGCAAGTCCGGCCATTCACATCGTCTCGGCGGGCACTCGGATCGGTTCGATCCGCTAGCCGGGCTGGGGAACCAGCGGCAGTGGTTCTGGGCCGCGGGCGTCAGGATACGTTGGATTGATCGGGCGCGGCGACGGCCCGTCCGGCCGGAATCGTCCAGTCGTCCCGAGTCCGAGAAAAGGCATGGAGTTTCCGGCACCGTCAGTTCCCCCGGTATGGGCATCGATTTGGTCCCAGCCGCGTGTTCCAGAATACGGTGCTTAATTCGGACGTCTCACGAATCGTATGAAATTCCGGGACAACTACGCGGCCAGCAGTGACCACGGCTCACCTACCCGCGGCGTCGGCTGGCCGGCCTGGCAAGGAAGCAGGTGATTCACGGTTCCCTCTGCGGAGGTCGTGGCAACAACGCAAATGACCGTTAGTCGCTTTCTTGAAATAAATCTCTCAGCATGTGTTTCTCCAGCTTCCGATCAATCGTGGTTGGTTCGCGGTATTCATGCAAGCGGTGTCGGGGGCTGGCAGAATTGCACCCGCTCCTCATGCAATCATGATTCTCAACCGCGGTCGAGGCGGTGAATTGCCTCTGACGAGGGTGCTGCGTCCTTCACTGGATAAGCTTCGTGGGTCGGCTGTACGGCGGGACTCAGTGGGCCACTTATCCGGCGGATGACGTAGAAAAACACCGGCGTCAGGAAGATGCCGAACATGGTCACGCCGAGCATGCCGGCGAAGACCGCCGTACCCAGGGTGCGGCGCATCTCGGCGCCGGCCCCGTGGGCGATCATCAGCGGAAACACGCCAAGAATGAAGGCGAACGACGTCATCAGGATCGGCCGCAGCCGCACCTGGGCGGCCTGCACGGCCGCGTCGAACCGCGTCGCGCCCTCCTGCTGCCGGTCGCGGGCGAACTCGACGATCAGGATGGCGTTCTTGGCCGCCAAGCCCACCAACACCACGAATCCGACCTGCACGAAGATGTTCACGTCCATCCGCGCCAGGGCGATGCCCGCCAGCCCGTTGAGCAGGCACATGGGCACAACCAGGATCACCGCCAACGGCAGCGACCAGCTCTCGTACAGGCCCGCAAGCACGAAGAAGACCAGCACGACTCCGAGCGCAAAGGCGCTGAATGGGTTCTGCTGCAAGTCCCTGAACTGCGCGAGCCGGCTGGACTGTTTCTGCAAGTAGCTTAACTCGGTCCACTCGGCAGTCATGTTGCGCGGCAGCTTCCGGGTCAGCTTTTCCATCGTCGCCAGGATCTCGCCGGTGCTGACCCCCGGCAGCGCTGCGCCGCTGATAGGGGCTGCGGGAAACATGTTGTAGCGGACGATCTGGACCGGCCCGGTGGAGTCGCGCACCTCGGCCACCGCTCCCAGCGGCACCATGTCGTTGTCGGCGTTGCGGACCTTGAGCTGCTTGACGGCCTCGGCATCCGCGCGGAAGGAAGCCTCGGCCTGAACGTTGACCTGCCAGGTGCGGCCGAAGCGGTTGAAATCGTTGACGTAGTAGCTCGCCAGGTATGCCTCGAGCGCGTCGAAGACGTCGGTCAGTTGCACTCCCATCGTTTTGACCTTGGTTCGGTCCACGTCCACGTAAAGCTGGGGCGTGCGGGCGCGGAAGCCGGAGAACAGGCCGACGAGGCCGGGCTGCCGGCTGCCCTCGGCGGCCAACTCGTCCGCCTGGGCCTGGAGGGCGTCAAAGTTGACCTCGCCGGTCGCTTCCACCATCAGCTTGAAGCCGCCGGCGGTACCCAGGCCGTCCACCGCCGGCGCCCCGAAGATGTTGATCCGGGCTTCGGGGACATCTCGCCGGAATCGTCGGCGGAGTTCGTCGGCAATCGCATCGGCGCTGAGTGCCGCATCCCGGCGTTCGTCGAATGGCTTGAGGGGAAGGAACGTTGAGCCGAGATTCGAGCTGACGGCATTGAGGATGAACGACCGGCCCCGGTTGCAGATCGTGTGGGCGACGCCGGGCGTATCCAGAGCAATCTCCTCGATCTTGTCCATAACTTCCACCGTCCGCTCCAGCGAGGCCGAGTCAGGCAACTGAACATTAACAACCAGCCGGCCCTTGTCCTGGGTGGGGATGAAGCCGGCGGGGAGGCGGGTGAAGCCGAACCCCGTCAGACCGATCAGGCCGACATAGACCAGGAGCACGATCACGCTGAGGCGCAGGGACCAGCCCACGGTCTTGCCATAGGCTCGCGTCGCCCGGTTGAAGAGCCAGTTGAAGCCCCCGAAGAAATGGCCCAGTGCCCGGTTGACCGGTCGGATCAAGACCCGGCCGAGCGCCCCGCCGACGAAGGCCCCGGGGAGGAAGAGGACGAGGTACACCCCCGACGCCAGCAGGGAGCCCTTCAGGCCGCCGGACTCCAGCGTGTGCCCCGCCGCGCCGACCTCTCCCGCGGCCGGGAGACCCAGCCAAGCGCCCAAGGTCGGCGTCAGCATCCACACCGTCGCTAAGCCGCCCAGCAGGGCGAAGCTCCACCAGGGTAGGGCCTCCTTGCCTTGGTCGCCGTGCTCGCCGGGCTTGCGCTTGGCAAAGATCCAGGCCGCCCGCGCCGGCGTCATGGTCATGGCGTTGACGGCAGAAATGAGCATCGACACCGCGATGGTCAGCGCAAACTGGCGGAAGAACTGGCCGGTGATGCCGCCGAGGAAGGCGCTGGGCAGCAGCACGGAGCTGAGCACCAGCGTGATGGCCATGATCGGCCCGGTGATCTCGTCCATCGCCTTGATGGTGGCCTCGCGCACCGGCAGGCCCTTGTCCAGCCAGCGCTCGATATTCTCCAGCACGACAATGGAATCGTCCACGACGATGCCGATCGCCAGCACCAGCCCGAACAAGGTCAGATTGTTCAGCGAGAAGCCCAGCAGTTTCATAACGGCGAAGGTGCCGATCAGCGACACCGCCACGTCGATCACCGGCAGGAGCAGGGATTTCCAGTCCTGCAGGAACAACAGGACGACGATGGCGACCAGGATGACTGCATCGCGCAGCGTATGGAACACCTCGTTCATGGATTCGCGGACAAAAGGCGTGGTGTCGTAGACGATGGCGTAGCGCACCCCTTTGGGGAAGCGTTTTTCCAGTTCGCGCGTCCGGGCCTTGATGTAGTCGGCCACGTCCAAGGCGTTCGACCCCGGCAACTGAAAGATGGCCAGGCCCACCGCCGGCTTGCGGTCCAACGTCAGGGTATAGTCCTGATTCTTGGCCCCCAGTTCGGTTCGGGCCACGTCCTTGAGGTAGACCACCTCCCCGTCTGTGCCGGTCTTGAGGATGATGTCGCCGAACTGTTCGGCCTCGACGAGTCGGCCCAGCGTGGTCATGGTGTACTGGAAGTCCTGGCCCTGGGGAACCGGCGGCTGGCCGATCTGCCCCGCCGCCACCTGCACGTTCTGCTCGCGCAAGACCCGGATCACGTCGCCGGCCATCAGGTTCCTCGCTTGCAGCTTGTCCGGGTCCAGCCACACGCGCATGCTGTAGTCTTGCCCGCCGAAGGAGAAGACGTCTCCCACGCCCTCGATTCGGGCCAGGGCATCCTGAAGATTAATGGTCGCGTAATTGCTCAGGTAAAGCTGATCGTAATACGGTTGGCCGGTGTGGGGATTGATGTCGGAGTACAAATTGACGATCAATAGAATATCCGGGGACCGCTTCCTGACCGTCACGCCGATGGCTTTGACCATATCGGGCAGGGTCGGCTGGGCGATAGCGACGCGGTTCTGCACCAGCACCTGGGCCATGTTCACGTCGGTGCCCACCGCGAAGGTCACGTCCAGGATGTACGAGCCGTCGTTGTTGCTCTGCGACGACATGTACAACATTTTCTCGACGCCGTTAACCTGTTGCTCGATCGGTGCGGCCACGGTGTCGGCGATGATCCGTGCGTTGGCCCCGGGGTAACTGGCTGTCACGCGCACGGTCGGCGGCGTAATTTCCGGGTACTGGGCGACGGGCAAGAGGACCACGGCGATGGCCCCCATCAGCAAGATTACCACGGAGATCACCCAGGCGAGCACCGGCCGGTCGATGAAGAAACGCACCAGCATGATAGTCTCCGGGTCAGTGGGATGCGGACATCTGAATTTGTCTCGGCCGCTTTTCCGATTTCGGATTCGACTTTGGCATGTCCACGACCTGCGGCTGGACGGTAACGCCCGGCCGAACCGTTTGCAGGCCGTTGACGATCACCCGCTCGCCCGGTTTCAGGCCCTCCTCGATCTCCCGCAAGCCATCGTGCAGCGATCCCACACGAATGGGGCGGGAGACAACCTCGTTCTTGTCGTTGGCGACGTAAAGGATTTTCTGACCCTGATCGTTATCGATCGCGCGGTCGCTGACCAGCAGCGCCGGATGGGGTGGGCCGACGGGCACACGGACACGGGCGAAGAATCCGGCGGAGAGCGCCTCGTCCTTGTTCGGGAACACGCCCCGGACGCGCAAGGTGCCAGTTTTCGGATTGACCTGGTTGTCCACGAAATTGATCGTGCCCTGGTGGAAGAACCCCTCTTCGGTGGCCAGGCCCAGCGCCACGGGCAACCCCGTATCGGCGGCCGAGTCGGCCTTGCCGTTGCGGAGCCACTGCCGGACGCGCTGCACAGTGCGCTCGTCCACGTCGAAGCAGGCGTACATCGGGTCCACCGACACGATGGTCGTGAGCAAGGTGACGTTGGCCTGGTCCGCCGACTGAATCAAGTTGCCCACCGTGACGAAGTATCGGCTGACGCGCCCGCTGATCGGTGCCGTAACCGTGGTGAAATCCAGGTTGAGCTTCGCCGTGTGCAGGGCCGCCTCCGCCACCATGACGGCCGCGGCCGCCTCGTCGCGATCCCCTCTCGCCAAGTCGTAATCCGACTGGCTGATCGCCTTCTTCGGCAACAACTCATCCGCGCGGCGGAAGTCCGCCGTGGTTCGGGTCAGATGCGCCTTGGCCTGGGTCAGGCTGGCCAGGGCCCGACCATATTCGGCCTGATAGGGCCGCTGGTCGAGTTCAAAAAGGACGTCGCCCTTCTTGACCAGAGTCCCTTCCTTGAAGTTGACCTTCTCCAGATAACCCCAGACATGCGCCCGCACCTCGACGGAATCCACCGCGGCGATCCGGGCGGTGAAGTCCGCGTAATCGGTGACGTTGCGCTCAACGGGGTAGCTGACCGTGACCGTGACCGGCTCTGTCGGTGGCGTTTCCGAGGGCGCCCGCGAGCAACCCGTCGGTCCGAGACAGTACCCGAGGACCAGCGCAAAACCGGCGAGAAAAGTTGAGGGGTAACGCATAAGAGCCTCACGTGATAGTCACCGACAACTGGCACTGCGGAATGACAGTCTCTTTTCCACGCTTGCGACTGAGGACCAGCATCGGCATTCCTCCCTGGCTTGGGCCTTGCTTCGGGGTAGCAACCACAACAGCCGGCCCGGATCGGGCGCCGGTTCGCCATTCGACTTCACGACACATAGACATATCAGTGTGTGCTTACGCACCAACGGTCCCCAAAAAACTACTCAGCAAACAGCGCCAGCGCCTTGGGGTTGTAGTAGCGGCAGATAGCCTCCTCCTTGAGCCCCATGCCGCGCAACGTGTACCAGACGGTCTGTTCCACGACCTTTTCGCGCGGCAACCCGTAGTCAATCACGGGCGTTGTCGGCAGCATGTACGCCTTGATCATCTGGGCCAGATGATGTGTGAACCAGCATCCCAAGCCGGGTTGAATCGGCCCGTCGTAGGCATCGCCCGCAGCCATCGCCGCCTGCAAGCTAGCCGCCATCCATTGCTTCAAACGCGAGGGCAATCCCTGCAAACAGAGCCGCACAAACTCGCCGTCCTCGGTCAGGTTCCGCAGCATCAGTCGGGCGTGAATCGCTTTGTCGGGATCACATTCCGGCTCCACGAGAACACGGGAAACGATGAACTGGACTAGCAGCACTAGCGTCGATGCGGATGGTTCCAGGGCCTTCAGCCGCTCAATCTGATCCCAGTCCCGCTCGTGGCAACAGGAGAGCTGCATCGCGGAATACAGGGCTTCCTTGTTGGGGAAATGTTTGAACAACAGGGCCTCGGACACCCCGGCCGCCACGGCCAATTCGCGGGTCGTCGTGCCATCGAATCCCTTCTCGGCAAAGATCTGCCGAACGGCATTGATGATCGCCGCGCGGCGTTCATCGCCGCTGAGCTTGTTGACGGATTTCACGTGGCCTAGCTTCATGGGTCGCCTGTGCCCTGGTTCGCTCCTTGTAAGCGAGTGTATGCATGCTTACCGACGGCGCCAAGACCCCGGTTCGGAAATATTTTTTGGCCGCGGCAAGAGGCGGGGCTTCTCAAAAAAGCGTTCCTATCGCGGGACAGCGCGTCCATTCTGGAAGCGGCCGCGCAGCCGGGGACAGCGTGATGGGGCGTGGTGCGCGATGGGTTGTTGAGTTTAGCCAGGGGCCGGATATGCCGAGGCCACGAGAGAAGGCAACATGACCGTCGCGTGGCTCGGGGCGGTTAGCTCGTATCCAAGGCGGGCACCGCGGAAAGGATCGCTTCGAGTTGCTGTTGGAACAGGCTCATTCCCTCTTTCATCCAACGGATGGCCTCATCGACCACACTGTGCAGCGTGAACGGCGAGAGATTTACCCGCAACGACTCCAGCACGCTGGTGATCACGCTCCGCCGACGCGCCCCGGCCGCCGACTTGCTGGTCCGCCCGGCGTCGCGATCTTGGGCCGGGCTGCGTTGCAGCCGCTCGGACAAGTTGTTGGTCGCTTCCACTTCCGGGTAGAGCACGAACGTGAACAGTTCTTCGTCGAACAGGCGTTGCGTCAACTCTTCGACGAGGTTGACAAATTCCCGTTCGTGGGGCGGCATGTCGGGCGTAGCGTCCCGCCAGTGGGGCCGACACAGATCGGAGAGCCGACCCTCAAACTCGGCCACCCGCCGTTTCCGCCCTTCCATTCCCAGCCGACCGTCCGCCGCCGCCCGCTTCGCCTCGTAATACAACCTCAACAGGTGATCCAGGAACCGCTGATAGCTCTTCTTCCGCGGATACAACCACGCCAGACGAATGGCCTTCCGCAGCAGATGCGCCCAACACTTCTGCGCCCAGACAAAGCGTCGCCGATACACCGCCGCGTCGTCGCTGACCCCCACCCCCTTGAAGATGTCCTGGGGAAGCATGGCGTCCAAGGTCTTGCCGTCCTTGTGACACCCGAAGAGAAACACCCGCTGCAAAGCCGACGCAAACACCCACAACGAACATCCCTCCTGACCAATCTTCCAGCCGGTCTCGTCCATATAGACCACGGCCGCACGAGCCACCAGGTCGCAGAGGGCCTCGAATTCCGGTTCCCAATGCCGCGCCAACTGGCGCAACAGCGCGTCGGCCTGCGATTTCCGCAACGGCAACGCGCAGAAGAACTCCAGCACCGCGCAGGCTTTGTCCAGAGAAATGCCGATCACGTAGACCAGAAACGCCAGAACCACCAGGATCTCCAGCCCGTATTCACAGCGGGAGGTGACGCCCGGGATGCGCGGCTCGGCTCCTGTGGGGCCACGGAAGACACGATACCCCACCAGCACGCCGCGGCCATCGATCAACCGCCACACCGCCCGCTGGCGAACCAACCGGCACTGCTCGGGGGGCGTGTCTGGTGGATACACGTCCTCCGTACGCTGCGCGTCGGCAAACTTCACCCGGTTGGGACGCCGTCCCGGCGACTTCTTCCTGCGTCGCCTGCGGCGGCGTTGTTTGTCTCGGCGTTGCTCTTCCGCTTCCACGCTGTATCGAGTGGAGGGCGGTGGCGTTCCGGACCTGGAGGATCGCCCTTCCTGGAGTACTTCAGGCTCGTACTGCGCGAGCCGCTGCGTGAGCCGATCCACCTCCGCCTGCAACTGCTTGACGGTCTGCTGCAACCTGTCGATGGCGTCGAACAACTGATCCGCCGACAGTCGCCCGTCCCGAAAATCCGTTTTCAACTGCCGAACATCCATGCCCTATGTCTAACGCGCCCCGCGCAAACGAGGCAAGATCAGTTTTCCAGAATGGACGCGCACAAAGCCGAGCATCGGATCGAGGAATGCCTGGGGCGGGCCAAGAGCGATGCGGGGCTGGCCCAGTATCAGGTTCGCAATTGGATTGGATGGCACCACCATCAAACACTCTCGCTGTTGGCGGCGTGGTTCCTGACCCAAGAAGACCGGCGGGGAAAAAAAATACACACCGGCTCTCACGGTCCCAACGGTCCGCACGATCATTGCAGCACTCTTGTGTCGCGATCTGGACTGCGGCTCTCCCGACTACATCGAACGCAACAATACCCGTCGGATGAAGCGGAACGAGATCGCCTATGCATACCACTGGAAATCACGTAACCGCCTGCCGCCTTTGAGGTTCAACCGACGGAAATAGTGGATACAGTCATACTACCATACTGCGGAGAACGACCTCGTCGTCGGCCCGAAGCGGCAAGGAGCAGAGAACCAAGAACACGCCAAGACAATACTTCATGTTGGCTTCCTTCATCTGACAGGAGAGCTTCATTTCCACCTATACGAGTTCATACCACAGCGGCGTCGTAGCATGGCCGATTTCCCGCTCCCAGTCACGTCCCCTTTCGCTTTCCCGCCGGAGGAGTGCGGCCGCTGCTATCGGGCCGCCCGTTCGCTGCTTGATGGCGGTTCCTGCCGCACGGTTCCGAGCGCCTTGGCCACCTCCGCCGTTACGGCGTAGAGCTGCTCCGAGTTGCTGTTCCATGCGGCCGCGTCGAACACCGGCGGGAAGTATGGTTTCGCGAAGAATGGTTTCCAGGCCGAGGCGTAGTGCAACCGCCGCGTGCGATCGTCGCACAATTGCTTACATTTTCTGACCAGATCGGGGCCGAGCTGCTCAGGATGATCCAAGATCGCGTCCTGCACGAGCATGCGCACCTCCGCGTCCTGCAATGCCTCTTGCAACAAGCGGAAGTGACAGGTGGGCGCAGGCCCCTGTTTGCCCGGCCCCAAAAGGGCGATGGTGGCAAAGCTGTGGTCGATGCCATTGTCGTAGGTATAGCAATCGACGAGGCTGCGGTAATAGGAGAAGTTGTAGCCTGGCACGTCGGTTTTCAGCACGGGCCAGAAGTCGGCGCCTTGGCAACCGATGCCGTGGACGACGGTCGCGTCGCTGCCCCAGACGCCGCCATTGCACAGCAGCAGCGATTCGGCCGCCAGGCGGAACATGATCGGCGCCGCGGCCTGATGCATCGTCCAAGCTCCGGTCGTCACGGGGATCGAAGACTTCCAGGCCGCGGTGCGCCAACGGTAGTGCCCGGTTTCCGTGTTGTCCGGATCCCAGTTCACCGAGAGGATGTCGGACCCGTTATAAAGCCAGCATCCCCAATTGAAGTAGCTCAAGTTCTTAACGGCGTAAATATGATGGGCCCGGCTGAACCAGGCCACGTCCGGCGCCAGCGTCTTGCAGTCGGCGAAACATTTCGGCCCGATGTAGCCGTCGACCGCCGCGCCGAAGATCATGGAACGCTCCATGCCTCTTTGGGCGAGGATTCGCCGCAGGCCGTCGAACACGGGTTTCCAGAACTCGCGGGACTCGGGGGTGCCCCACTTTGGCGCGCTCCTCTCGTGCGTCCGGCCGGTGGCCGGATCCAGCTCGGTGAACGGGAGCATCTCCACTTCCGGAGCGTAAGGCACCTTCTGCCCGGCGACGAACATGCTCTGCCCCTCGCTGCGGTAGAAGGGCCGATCGTGGATCCAAACCACCACGCGCGGCGGTTTCTTCAGTCGCCGAATAGCCGTGTCCAGGTAGCGCTCGACAATGCTGAAGTCGTGCTGATACGAGCCGTCGGGCTGCTTGATCCAGCGGACCATCGAGTGCTGATTGCTCAGGTTCGTTTTGGCCAACAGCGGGACGTAGAGGTCGCCCGTGCCGATCTGCCCCAGCAACTCGAAGACCTGGTCCAGCAGCTTCCAATGGGCGGGCGACCACAAAGGCACGCCGTACTTCATCGCCACGGAATCGGGCGACTCGAGGACGCCCATAAGCGTCTTGAAATCGCGGGGATCCGGCAGTGTCCAGTCGCCCGCCACGCTGAACTGGAGCGGCACCTCGACCGGCGCCGCGTCCGCGGCCGTGATGACGATCTTGCCGGCGTACTGTCCGGGCCTGGCGTCGCGGGGCACTTTAGCGGTTATCCAGATCGGCTGGAAAGCGACCTGGTAGCTGGGCATGGATCCGCCATACCAGCGGAACGGCGGGGTTTCGGCGCGAAGTTCCGTTGGCGGCACAGGCTCGATTGTATCGAACTGCACGCCCGCGGGTCCGGTCTGACCGCCGCCAAAGAATTCCCACTGCACGTAGCCCAGCTCGACCGCGGAGGCCGGCAGCATCGCGCCCTGCTCGCCGGCAAGCGCCGTGACGGTCGCCTTGAAATCCTTCACGGCCTGCGTCGAGCTGACAACGAACTGGGCCGAGTAGGTACCGCCCGGCAGCCCGGCCATGCGGATCGGCCGGAGCGGCTCGTTCGGGTCGCCGAAATACGTGGGCAACAGCTTGCTCAACGTCGAGGCGTTCCAGACCTGCATGCCGGCGGGCCGGGCGACGTTGGGCCGAACGGCATCCGAACCAGACGTCGTCGTCAGCCGCACGTCGTCAACCATGCAGCGGTTCCAGCCGAAAGTGGCGATCTCGCCCTGAACGTCGCCGGCCCAGTTTGCGCGCGGAGCAGTGAACATGACCGCATGCGCCGGCGCGCGGTGAACCTCAATGGCCAGCACGTTCACGCCCTTGCAGAGCAAGGAGGACGGAATCTTTGCGACGAGACTCCTGAACCGCTGCCGGTACCGCTCGATGACGCGATCTGCCGTCGCTTTTGGTTCGCTGCCGAGAATGCGCCGCATGTTGACGGCGTTCTCCTTGCTGAAAACCTCATCTGCCCACTCCGGCTGGATCAGGCCGTGCCAAAGCTTCACGCCGCTCTGGTCGGTCTCGACGGGATAAGGGTCCGCCAGCGTGTCCGGCGCGACGGGCCCGGCGGGAAGCTCTGCGCGGCCGATCTCCTGGCCGTTGACATAGGCGATCGCGCCGCCCTGAAACGACAGGTCGAGTGTCAGGTCCGAGACTTGCGCCGGATCGGTCACCTCGAACTTCCCGCGCACGCAAATCAAGGACAGGCTGCGGTAGTGTGCGTCGAACGGCCCTGGCTGGCGCGACCAGACGCTGTCGTCGAAATCGATCTTCTGCCAGCCATTGGGGGGGGATGGGGAGCCGACGACCTTCCCGGCCGGCAGGATCTCGACTTCGCCCGGCTTGCGGTTGGATTCGCTCTTGGTCTTCTTCCGGTAGACGTAGGGCTCCACGCGGAGCAACTTGCCGCTGTCCAGGCGGACCACGTCGGTTTGCCAGGTCTCGAAGTACCGGCAGATCGTCCCGCCCAGTTCCTGCTCCGGGTTGTGCCACTGTTTGGCCATGCGGAGGATGACGTTGTCCCGCCCTTTGACGGCCGGGGCCGCCGCAGAACCAGCATCGGCGCGCGTCGCGCCTACGGCCACCAAGACGGCCACCATCATTCCCGCCCTGATCACTCTGTTCACGGTTACTTCTCCAGATATCACAAGAAAGTGTAGTAGCTATCTTCCCCGCAGGTCGAGGCAGATCAAGGTCCCATTCTCGTTGCGGACGTAAACGCGGCCGTCGCTGAGCACAGGACCGTTCCAACAGGCGCCCGTCGAGAACACCGTTGCCCGCCCGATCTCGGTGTAGGCGGTCGGAGACGCTTCGGCCACGATCAAGTCGCCGCGGCGAGACAGGATGAGCAGCTTTCCGTCGGCAAGTATAAGGCCACCGCACCCCACATCCCGCTCTCTCCATCGGAGCGAGCCGTCTTTCACGCTGACACAGACAAGGTCTGCCCTCATCCAACCCGATCCGGCAAGCACGTAAAGGCAGTCGCCTGCCAACACCGGGGTGGCGTAGTGGCACTCGAACCCTTTCTTCCACCTGACTGTGGGGGTGCCCCCGCTGACATCGAGCAGGGCGCATCCGCGGCCATAGCTGGAACTGATGAAGATCGCGTCGCCCACAATCACCGGGTCGGCGCAGTTGGCATTGTCCAGGGTCTTCCACGGGTAGAGGGCGACTGTCTGCCTGCCGGCCAGATCGACAATGGTCAATCCACCGGCGGCAAACAGGGCCACGCAACGTTTCCCGGCCAGGGTGAAAGGCACCGGCGAGGAGTAGCTCGAATCGCCCACGCTCTTCCAGACAACCCTGCCGGTTCTCTTGTCCAGAGCCAGCCCCGACTCTCCCATGTTCAACAGCAACAGTTCTCCTTCGACGATGGGGGCCGTGGCGAAATTATGCCTTGGCTTGGCAAGGTCAAGCTCCTCTTGAAGGTTCTTGCCCCAGATCACCTGGCCGGAAACCACGTCGAGGCAGAACACCTGACCGTCCGCGCTGACGGTATAAACGGCCTTGCCGTCAACCGCCGGCGTGGCGCGGGGCCCTTGTCCGTAGGCTGACTCCGCCGCCGGGTACGAGTGCTTCCAGACCGTCGCTCCGGTATCGGCACTGAAACAGAAGACGACGTCCTGCTTCCCGTCCCGTCCCATGACATAGACCTTGCCGCCCCGGACCGCCACGCCGGCGTGGCCGGGGCCCAGTTCGGTCGTCCAGAGTCGCTTGGCGCCCTCCTTTGGCCAGGCGGTGAGCCAGCCTCTTTCGTTCGAGACGCCGTCGTGGTTGGCCCCGCGCCAATTGGGCCAGTCGGCGGCGGCGCTGTTGTCCGCCTCCGCGACAAGAGGCACTGCTGGAAGAACCAACGCCAGGAGAACCTTGGCGACTGCCTTCTTTGTTGCCGAAGTCTTCAAGGGGACCTCACTTCTTGTCCGAATCCTTTTGGGTGTCCAAATCCTTGTTGGCTGCTTCCGGAGGAGTCGCCTCCACGACAACGCGAAACATGATCACCCCGCAATAATGTCCCGGACCCTCGCCGCGCTCGCTGCCGATGAATTCGGGATCGCCCAGCCGTTGGTCATTCTCTCGCCCAGGTGCAAATGCTTCTGGCTTCTGGTGGCCTCGGCTTTGTCTTGCAGCGGGATGTGCTCGGGGTCGGCCTGGTCTTCGTGGTCACAGCGGCTGTCGCTGACGCGCTCGGTCCAACCGTCGCAGAAGAAGTCGTAGAATCCCCACGCAGTCGGTTGTGCGGACTTCACCGGCGGGCGCTTGTCACCCTTGGCATAGGTCAGTTGGGCCTGATACTTCTGCGGAAACTTGGGATTGGAGGTGCCCAAGCGGGCCGCATACTCCCACTGCGCAGCCGTGGGGGTGCCGACTTTGCGTCCGGTCTTCTCCGAGAGCCGCTCGCAGAACTTGTACATGTCGACACACGAGACGTTGACGGGCGCTTTGGCCTGCTTGTACTCCTCGTGAGTCGGATCGTAGCCCGTCACCGCCGCGAACATCTCCTGGGTGATCGGGTGCTCGGCTATGTAATAGCCTTTGGTCAGCGTCACCATATGTGGCGCATCCTCGCAGGCCAGGCAAAAGACATACCTTTGCTTGTCGTAGAGATGGGGGTTGTTCAACGTCGCTCCGTAAAGGACGATCTCCTGGCCCGCCGGGGCAAGCTCTGCCGCCTCAGCCAAGGCGCCGCGCGACGACACAACCAGCGAGACTCCAACAACCAGCAACAAGAATCGTCTCATGGCAACCTTCCTCTCTTTCCGTTCACGTTCTTTTCGCGGTCCCAAACGGCCAGGTTATTTGCCGGCGGCCTTCTCCATCTCGGCAATCTCCTCCGGCGTGGCCTCCACGACGACGCGGAACTTCGTGCTTCCGTAGGCTGCATCGTCTTTGGCGTCCCCCACGCCTTCGTGGTAAGTGACGGTATTTCTGCCCCAATGGGCGTGTTTCTTGCCGGCCGCTTCGTCTTTCTCGCACGAGAAATAGGGATCGACCTCGTCCACGCGGCGATCCAGCACAAACGCGTCCCGCAACAATTCGAACGCTCCCGGATTCAGCATGTCATACAGCCCCCACGCATTGGGCTGCTTGGACTTTACCGGCAGGCACACTCCCCTTCCGGGGCCCGCGCTGTTCTGGCTTTGGTATTTCACATCCAGTTGCGGATTGGAGGTGCCCACGCGAGCCGCGTATTCCCATTCGGCCTCCCCGGGCAGGCGGACCGTTCGGCCGTTGTTGGCCGAGAGAATCTGGCAGAACTTGTTGACCTCGGCGCAGCTAACGTTCCGGACGGGGCGTTGAGGGCCCTTTAGCGTGCTGGGATTGTTGGGCATGACCGATTCCCACATCTCCTGGGTCACCGGGATTTCCGCCAGCCAGAACGGCTTGGTAAAGGTGACGACGATTGGATATTCGTCCTGCCATCGAGGCTGAACGTAAAAGGGCTTGAGAAACAGGAACGATCCCCGCGGCAACAGAATGCACCGTAGCGACAGCTTATCGCTGACTTTCAGGATCAATGGGTTCTTGCCGGGCATCTTCAGCGGCTTGTCGGGCGCCAGCATCTTGTCCGGATACTTGGGCGTAACCTGCTTCCTGTCGGGATACTGGGTGAATACCTTGCTGGGCGTGATCCACTTCTTTCCGTCTTTCTCGGAAATCATGCCGGTCACGCCGACCCACGGCTCGCCCCACATGCAGCCCGGCACATCCTTCGAGCCATTCACGCACTTCGTCGCGAGCTCACCGGGGGTGAAGTAATACTTCAGCCGTGCGCTGAACGCATCATTCATATTACGGGCTTGGCTCGCATCCATGCTGTCGCCCGGCCAATGCTCTTTCATGATGGTGTCCAATCTGGTTGCCACCTCGGGAGTCCCTTCCAAGGCAAACAACACCACCATGTGACGCACCTCTTTAGCCGCTTTCGGCGTACAGGCGTCTTCCAGCATCATCACGCCCTTGAGCGTGACCTCGCCGGCGGGTGCCGGTTTGTGCTCCCCGCCTTCCGCGGGCGGAGTCACCGTGCCCCAAGCGGCCAAATGGAGAGCCGCTGCCGACAACACCCAACTCAGAATGCGAATCGCGCGCGTCATCTCTTCCTCTCCTTTTTCATTGCCCTGGTTTTCGTCATGGACTTGGCTCGCGTTCGGCCGATCCTCGCCCCCTCGCGGGGCACTTGCAGGAAGACGCACAGAAAGCGGGCTGGCCGTTTCCCCACTACCCAGGAGTAATGCCCGTAGCGGGAATCAAAGTACAGTGAATCCCCCGGCCCCATCAGGACCGACTTGCCGGCGATGAAGAATCGCATCCGGCCGGCGAGCACGTAAATGAACTCCTGGCCATCGTGCGTGAACGGTTTGGGGTGGTCGCCGGGTTGCGTGGTCAGAATGAAAGGCTCCGCCAGCTTGTGAGGGAAGCCGGCGGCCAGCGCCTCGTAGGTGTGGCCGAAGCGGGAGCCGTCCCGCGTGACCAACCGGCCTTTGCCTTTGCCGATGAGCACGTAGATGCTCTCGCCCTCGGTTTCGACGAAGAATTGGTCGATTCTTTGATTCAGCGCGTCGGCGATGCGGATCAACGTCGAGATGGGGGAGGAGACCTGCCCGTTCTCGATCTTGGAGAGCGTGCTCTTGGTGATGTTCGCGGCCCGCGCTGTGTCGGTCAGCGTCTGGCCGGTGGTCTCCCGGAGGCGACGGATGTTCTGGCCGATCGTGCGTTCGTTCATAGGAAACATAGTATCACAACAGGAAACGGAAGCAAGCAAGAGAATGCGGCCGGGGACGGGCGTGGGTGTCTCTCCGGGGGGGGATTGCCGACGTCGCGCCTGCATAACATGATATGAAGGAAACCAACATGCCCATCACACGCCGACGAATCGAAACATCTTACGCCACCGACGACGATATCATGCCGTTCGGCAGGTACGAAGGATGCGACCTGAGAGACGTCCCCGCAGCCTATTGGCGGAAGCTGTTGTTGTTCCGTTGATTTGCTGAGCAGTATCCGACGTTGCACGAATATGCCATGCGTCGCTGTCCGAACTCGCGGGCGGTATCCGTACACGAACATCCTGATGATTGACGCCGCGGCAACCGCCGCCACGGCCAGCCCCTGTTGGCCTTCCTGCAGCCCCACGAGCCGCCACGTGCGGCCGATCTCGGGTCAGGCGGCACTTTATACCCACCTGCCCGCCTGCGGCCCAAATTGGCCTTGTTGGCCGCGTCGCTCGCCGGCCGGTTCGCGAGGCCAGAACAGGAACATCCGCATGATGAACGTCCACGTCGCCTCTCCGAGATCATCCAGGCTGAGAACTGCGTCATATCCTGACGTCCTCCAGGTCGGCGCTCAGGAATGTCGCTTGCCACGCGGCCTGGAAATGTTACGCTGTGTGTGTTCGGCTATCTGCCAAACCAGCGTAGGAGTGAGCGACCAGGAAATGATACGAAGACGAATCTCCACAAATGATCAAACTGCCGTCACCAACGGTGACCATGACGGCGGCCAGATGCAACCAGGCAAAGATGCTCAAGGCCGTTTTTGCCGCGGGAATAAATACGGCTGCGGCAACGCCTAGTCGCGCGAGCAGTTTCGCATTCAGACGGCGATTCGGGCACAAACGGGAGATGATGAACTGCGGGAATTTGTAGCTGATTGGATCAAGCACGCCCGCAGCGGCAAGTCAATGTACCTTTTGAGCCTTTTAGAACGGCTATGCGGTCGCGTGGCCGATTGGGCGACCGAGGAGAGGGTCCATGATCTCGAAGCCCAAATCATGGACCTCGGCAAGGAACAGCCGCAGGCAATATGATGGCCGCATGATCGGTCCCCTGCCCGACGCCGACCCCCGCGCAATCTCGACCTTCGCCGTGCTGGAGATGATGGACCGGCTGACCTGTCCCGATCCTGAAGCGGGAATCCGTGCGGTCAAGGCCAGGAGGCCGCCCGGCTGGGCAGATCGGCAGGCCCCTCTGATGGTGATTGCGCGCGGAGGTGGGGGTGACCGCCGCAGGTTGGCGGGCTGACGGCGTTCTGAGAAATCGGTCCTTAAGTGGGAGAACTGAGAAACGTATGAGTTCCCGAAACGATCTGATCGGCGAGAGAAGAGAGACCGGCTGCCCCGGCAGATCCAAGCTCGGAAATGCCTGTCGCGGCGGCCGCACAAATGGCCATTACTCCACTCGGAACTTTACGAAGCTCTCCGGGCCACCCGAACTGTCGCGTCGGGCAACACGAACTCGCACCTCATGCAGCCCCGGCTTCGCCCCGATAGAAAAGCGGTCCAGGCCCCAACCGTGCTGTCTGCCCGACCAGTCCCGAGTATTCGTCTTTGGCAGGTCTTCCCAGTCGCCCGAGTCAATTCGTACCCGGTAGTGATCGAA
>JBEKZQ010000660.1:0-2978 GCA_049509675.1 Thermoguttaceae bacterium
AGTCGTAGGCGTACCACACCACAAGCCGGGGCCGCAAGTCCTCTCATCTTACCGAATACTCGCAGATCCCCCATCTTTATCTTCGCGGCTCCTCGGGAGTGCGCAAGAGAGCTGGAACGTATAACAGGTCCGCAAAGCCGCATTCGGCGCGGTTTGCCATAGCGTCGCTTGAAGAGTTTTCTTATGATTCGCGCTTGGGTCGGCGGGCGCAGAGAAGCGCTTGCACTGATTGTCAAGGAGGACGATCATGAACTCGCTCAAAACCTCTTTCATGTTGGCGGTACTGGCGGCGGCGGCGGCCGGCCTGTACGTGTCGCTGCACCGCCGCGGCGACACGCCGGACAGTAACAGCGGCCCGGCGGCCGGGCAAGCACAACTGGAGCCGGCGCCCGCCTTCACCGGCCCCTCGCCCTCGACCAGTTCGAGCAGTTCGGGACTGGTTCCCAATCTGCCCTCATTCGCGGCGACGCCGCCGGCCGGCGGCTCGTACATGTCGGGCACAGCGGCCAGTACGCCCGGCGCCGCCCCGCCCGCCGTGTCGCCGGCAACCCAGGAGGCGACCAACCGGGCATCCGCCTCTCCCGCGCCCTACGCCTCATCGGGCGGGAGCGAACTGGGGCCGCCCACGGTGTCGTTCGGCGTACCACCCGAGAAAACGGGCGGAACTGCCACGGCCACGGGAACCAGTTTCCCACCTTCCATGACGTCCGGATCCGCCGCCTTACGCGCGCCGTTGGACGACGCGGCAAACACCCGGCCGCCGCTGGGCTCCGCGCCGGCCAACAGTTTTCAAGCCCGACTGGACGCCGTGATGCGGACCGTCCAGGCCCGCTTGGACGAAGGCCGGCTGGCCGACGCGCACCTGGCGTTGAGTTCCCTGTTCGGCGATCCGGCGCTGCCGCCGGAGCACGTTCGGCAGATCACCGGACTATTGGACCAGATGGCGGCAACGGTCATTTATTCGCGTCAGCACCTGCTGGAGCCGCCCTACCACGTCCGCGTGGGCGACACGCTGGAGAGCATCGCGGCCGGCTACGACGTGCCCTGGCAAGTGCTGGCGCGGATCAACGGCATCCGCGATCCGCAAAACCTCCGCCCGGGCCGGGAGTTGAAGATCGTTCGCGGCCCGTTCAGCGCGCAGGTGGATCTGAATCATTTGGAGCTGACCTTGATGCTCAAGGGCCGTTATGCGGGCCGTTTCCCCATCGGCATCGGCATGGACCATCCGAAGCTGGAAGGGACCTACGTGGTAGTGGAAAAGACGCCCAATCCACCCTATAATGGCCCCCGTGGCGTCTTGCCGCCGGACGATCCCGCCAATCCGTTGGGAAAGCTGTGGATCGGACTGGGCGACCAGGTCGGGATCCACGGCACCAACAATCCGCAAGGGATCGGCCGAGCCGATAATCACGGCTCGATCTGCCTCTCGGATCGCGACATCGAGGACGTCTATGGCATTCTTTCCGTCGGTTCCCGGGTAATCATTCAAAGATAGAATGTACAATCGCGAAGGCCTGATTGCCTTGGTTCGTGAAAAAGCCCTTCGTTTCGGCCAGTTCACCCTGGCCTCGGGCAGGACGGCCAGTTATTACCTGGACGGCAAACAGGTGACGCTCGATCCGGCCGGCGCGCTGCTGGTGGCCGAAGGGATGCTGGACCTGTTGCTGGCGGGCCCGCTGCCGGCGGCGGTGGGTGGCATGTCGATCGGGGCCGACCCGATCACGGCGGCGGTGGTGACCATGTCGGCCGTTCGCGGCACGCCCCTGCGCGGCTTCATGGTCCGCAAGGAAGCCAAGGGACACGGCACCAACCAGTACGTGGAAGGGCCGGTGCGGCCCGGCGAGACGGCCGTCATTGTCGAAGACGTGGTTACCACCGGCGGCTCCTCATTGCAGGCCATCCAGCGCTGCCAGGCGTTCGGGCTGAAGATCGCGGGCGTACTGGCCATCATCGATCGCATGGAAGGCGGCGCCGAGGCCTTCGCCCGGCGCGGCTATCCGCTGGCGAGCCTGTTGAACATCCGTGATTTCGGCATCGAGCCTCCTTCAGTTTGAAGTGTTCAGTGTTCAGTTTTCAGTTCTCATTGGCCAGTTCCGGGTTCCGCATTCCCACTGAAAACTGAACACTGAACACTCTTATGGAAACCTCTCTGCACCGCGAGCTAAAACTCCTTTCCACGGGGCGCGGCGCGCAGTTCGAAGTGCCGGTCGATGGCTACCGCATCGATGCGGTCCACCGCGGCCGGCTGGTCGAGATCCAGCACGGCTCGCTGGCCGCCATCCGCGACAAGCTCGGCGCACTGCTGGCCGCACACCGGGTGCTGCTGGTGAAACCGATCGTGGCCAGCAAGCTGCTGGTGAAGCGGGCGGCGGCGGGCGGACCCGTGCTCCAGCGACGCTTCAGCCCCAAACGCGGCCGCCTACTGGACATCTTCAGCGACCTGGTGCATTTTACCCGGGTGTTTCCCCATCGCCGGCTGACGCTCGAAGTGTGGCTGGTCGATATCGAGGAATGGCGCTATCCCGGCCACGGCCGGCGGCGGCGCTGGCGGATCGACGATCACCAGGTCGAGGACCAGAAGCTGATCGCCGTGCGACAGAAGCACCGCTTGCGCACGGCCGCCGACCTGGCGGCCATGATCGCCGGCCCGCTGCCGCAGCCCTTCCACACCGGCCAACTGGCCCAGTCGCTGGAGGTCGATCGTTGGACCGCGCAGCGGATCGCCTATTGCCTGTGGCAGATGGGGGCGACGCGCCAGACGGGAAAGGCCGGCAACGCGCGGCTGTATGAGTGGCTGCGAGACAGGGATTAGGGATTAGAAGCTGACGCGCCGCGGCCGGCCTCCATCCGCTTGCGCCCTAATCCCTAATCCCTAATCCCTAATCCCTAATCCCTAATCCCTAATCCCTAATCCCTAATCCCTAATCCCTAATCCCTAATCCCTAATCCCTAATCCCTAATCCCTAATCCCTAATCCC
>JBEKZQ010000661.1:0-2991 GCA_049509675.1 Thermoguttaceae bacterium
TCGGTCGCTTGCCGCCGGTCTGATTCGTTTACCGGGTGCGGAGCAAAGTCTCGTCGGTTTGCGAGCCCCACCATAATGTTGCGCGACCTTGACCCACCCTACATGAATAATCCGGGCTAGTGGTCTGTCCAACTTGAGTTTACGGGTGCCACGGTTGGCTTGTCCAACCGTGTTTCCAGCACTGCTGGGCAAGCCGGACAGCGACCGGAGGTTGGTCGTGGCACCCAACCGGTAATGTCGAAATGGACAGACCACTAACCGCCCCAGAACGGCGATGCGTAAGCTACCCATCTTCTCTAAACACCCGCATACATCCTCCTTGTGATTTTGGGGTGTATGTGCAGGACTTTCTGCTTTTTCCGGTTGCGAAGATTCCCGCGAGTTTGCCGGTTGTATGGACGATAACGGTTATGTCACGTGTTCATATCTCGTGTGATTGGCCCGATTTTCTTGTGGGCACTACCTCTTCCTTGAGAGGGAAACATGGCATACCGGCGTCTTCTTTCCCTACCGGCTTTGATCCTTTCCTTGCAAGCCAGCTTGTCTGCCATCGCCGCAGACCAGACCGCTTATCCCGACACCACGCAGACCCGTCGCGAGGAATCGTCCTCAACGGCGGCGGCGGGAAAGCTGTACCGCAACTCGTCGGACGCGACGGGCAGGGCCCCCTATGTATTGTTGGACCGCTGGGGTGTAATTCAGAGCTATGTGGCCCCTGCCGAAGGTGTAAACCTGGAGCCCTACCTCGGGCAGCAACTGACCGTGCAAGGCACCGCCGGAGCGCGGGTCTCCGGGACTCGCCTGCTGTGGGCGGCCGAAGTGGTCTTGCCGGAGCGGCCTACAAAAAGACAATCGCCAGCGACCGCCGCCGACAGGACAGTCAAACCGCCTGCTCGGCAGGCGGCGTATGCGTCGGCGCCGGACCAGCGCCCCGTGCGGCAAGTGGCACACCAGGAAGAGAGCGACGAAGAGCCCATGCCGCCCGCCCCCGCGGGCGTGGCGGCCCGGCCGACGGGCAGCGCCGCGACAACTCATTCCCTGACCAGGACGGCCCAGGCATCAACCAATCCCGCCCGTGGCCGAGACTATCCGGACACAGGATACGCCGAACAACGCGATCTGGAGCAGAACCAGGCGGCCGGGGCCGCGCCGGCTCCTGCCCGCGCGGCACGCAGTCGCTATCCGGTCCGCCAGGCGCAGGCCGAGTCAAATCCGCCCAGCGGTGAAGGCTACGCCCAGCCGATCCCGGAAGGTTCCGGCGGCGGCCGGCCGTGTGCTTCCTGTGGGCGTGGCGCTCCGCAGGGAGAATATCCACCCGGACCATACGCCGACGGCCCCTGCTCGGACAACTGTGCCGGCCCTTGCTGTCCTCCCTGCGGCCCGATGTGTTTCCCCTGCCAGGGCAGCCCGTCAAACCACTATTGGGTCAACACGGAATATCTGCTGTACTGGGCCAAGGGAACGATGACTCCGCCGCTGGTGAGCAGCGGTCCGTCGTTCGACAACACGGCGAACGGCACCGTCACGCCCACCAACGTGACGCCCCATCCGGGCAATCCGGGTTACTTGTTCGCCAGCGGCACCGAAATCCTCTACGGCGGCGCGCGGATCGACGACCGCGATCGCTCCGGCGGACGCCTGGAGATAGGCCGGTGGCTGGATTGCTGCGACACTATCGGCGTGCAAGGCGATTACCTCGCCCTGCAGAACGTGGCCGGGCACTTTACCGACTGGTCGTCGGGCGATCCGATCGTGTCACGGCCGTTCTTCGACGTGGCCAACAATAAGGAGGAAGTGGAAAATGTCGCCTCCCCCCGCGATCCAAATAATCCGCAGAGCTTGGATGGCAGCATCACGATCGACTCGTTGACGGAGTTCCAATCGGCGGGCGTGGACTTCCGCTTCCTCCTCGATCGCTGCGAGTGTTGCTCGAACGGTTGGCGGCACGACCTGTTGGTCGGCTACCGCTTCATGCGGTTGGACGACATGATTCAGATCAACGAGGACCTGACCACGACCTCGACGATCGCCCCCACACCCGGTGCGTTCGTGGTTCAAGACCACTTCGATTCGCACAACTACTTCAACGGCGGCGAGATCGGGCTGATCTTCGCCCGGCACCGCGGCCCCTGGTCCTTGGAGTTCGTGCCGAAAATCGCCATCGGCAACGTCCGCGAAGTCGTCGACATCACCGGCACCACGCGGACCACCAACAGCTCCGGCGCGATGAGCACTGTGCAGGGCGGTTTGCTCGCCTTGTCCACCAACATCGGCAGCTATGTCCGCGACGAGTTCGCCGTGGCCCCGGAACTGGGGTTGAAACTGGGCTATCAGGTGTCGCCGCACGTCCGCGCGACCTTCGGCTATTCCTTCCTCTTGATCAGCAACGTGGCGCGAGCGGCCGAGCAGATCGACATCAACGTCAACCCGACTTTCCTGGCCGGCAGCCCCACGGCGCCCACCGGGCCGGTCCGGCCGCAGTTCAGTTTCCAAGATACCGCCTACTGGGCCCAGGGACTCAACTTCGGCGTCGATTTCACTTGGTAGACGGTGTCGTTTCAGGGGAAAAGGGGACAGGCACCTTTTGTGCGAAGCACCCGGAGGGCCGTTCCGGCAAAAGGTGCCTGTCCCCTTTTCCCAGTTGGTAGACGGTTTTGTTTCAGAAAAGGCTGTAGATAACACGAATTAAAACACACGGGCGTCATAGTCGGCAGAGTCAAGGAGTTTACCCATGTCGCGCAAATATCCCAATCACACGTCTTCATGGCTTGATAAGCTTTCAGGACTTTGGGGACAAGGACGGCGCCAAACGGCTGCCGAAGGTCGCATCGGCCGGCATTCAGCCCGGCTCCTGCGGTTCGAACCGTTGGAGAATCGCGCACTCCTCTCGGCCTCTATTCCGGCTGCCATCGGCGGGACCGTCTTCTATGACGCCAAGGCCGACGGCGTGCTGTCCGACGGCACCCGCCTGTCGGGAGTTCAAGTCGAGTT
>JBEKZQ010000662.1:0-2550 GCA_049509675.1 Thermoguttaceae bacterium
TTGAGTTTACGGGTGCCACGGTTGGCTTGTCCAACCGTGTTTCCAGCACTGCTGGGCAAGCCGGGCACCGACCGGAGGTTGGTCGTGGCACCCAACCGGTAATGTCGAAATGGACAGACCGCAAGGTTGCGATTCAATTCCGGCAGCGGGGACTCAAAGAACCGGTAAAGCGAGGCGGAAGCAGTTCGTATTCGAGAGGGTGGCCGACGAATGAGAACCGCGGTGATCATCGGGGCCGGTCCGGCGGGACTGACGGCCGCCTTCGAACTCCTCCAGCGCACCGACATCGTGCCGATCGTGTTGGAAGCGGAAGACTATGTTGGCGGAATTTCACGCACGGCCAACTACAAGGGCAACCGCATCGATATCGGCGGCCACCGCTTCTTTTCCAAATCGGAACGCGTCATGCAGTGGTGGCTCGACCGCATGCCCTTGCAGCAATTGCCGCAGGGACAGCTCGCGATCGGCTGCCAACACAAGCGCGGCGGCGCGGAAGCGTCGGGCTCAGGCCCCGACCCCGAGCGCTGCGATCGCGTGATGCTGCTGCGCTCCCGCAAAAGCCGCATCTACTTTCTCCGCACATTCTTCGACTATCCGATCACCTTGACCGGCGACACGATCAGGAAGCTGGGGCTGGCGCGAATCGTGCGGATCGGTTTCAGCTATCTCCGCGCGGTGCTGTTCCCCTTTCGGCCCGAGAAGAACCTGGAAGAGTTCTTCATCAACCGCTTCGGCCGCGAAGTCTATCGCGCCTTCTTCAAGTCCTATACCGAAAAGGTCTGGGGCGAACGCTGTTCGTCGATCAGCGCGGAGTGGGGCGAGCAGCGGATCAAGGGGCTCTCGATCCTGGGCAGCTTGCGGCACGTGTTCCGCAAGCTATTCAGCCGCGGCGGCGATCTGGCCCAAAAGGAGACCGAAACCTCGCTCATCGAGCAGTTCCTTTATCCAAAGTATGGACCGGGTCAAATGTGGGAACTCGTGGCCGCGGAGATCGTACGCCGCGGCGGCCGGATCGTACATCACCAGCGGGTCCGCAAACTCTACGCGGAAGGCGATCGGATTGTTGCCGTCGAGGCGGTCGCCCCCGGCAGCGGCGCGGCGACCGTGCATCGCGGCGACTGGTTCTTCTCCACGATGCCCGTCAAGGAATTGATCGCCTCGCTCGATGCCGAGGCGCCGGCCGGCGTGCGGCAGGTCAGCGAGGGCTTGATCTATCGCGATTTCATCACGGTCGGCATGCTCCTGTCGGACTTGAAAATCCGCGAAGATTCGCCGCAAGGCCGGCAGGCCATTCGCGACAATTGGATCTACATCCAGGAGCCGGACGTGCGGCTGGGCCGCTTGCAGGTCTTCAACAACTGGAGTCCCTATATGCCGGCCGATCGTGCGAAGACCTGGATCGGATTGGAATACTTCTGCTATGAGACCGACGATTTGTGGAAAATGTCGGACCAGGAGTTGATCGAACTGGGCGTGAAGGAGTTGGTGCAAATCGGCGTCATCGAGCGGTCGGCGGTGCTCGACGCCACGGTGATCCGGATGCCGAAAACGTACCCGGCCTATTTCGGCACGTACGACCGCTTCCATGAGATACGGCGCTGCGTCGATCGCTTCGAGAACCTCTTTCTGGTCGGCCGCAACGGCATGCACCGTTACAATAACCAGGACCATTCGATGCTCACGGCCATGGTGGCGGTCGACAACATCATTGCCGGCATTGCCGACAAATCGAACGTTTGGGCCGTGAATACCGAGCAGGATTATCACGAGTCGAAAGGCGGAGAAAAGCGGAGGGGCGACCGGGCGCCAACGTGATAATGCTCGTGTCGCTGTGGCTTCTGGAGCAGGTCGTCGCCATGCTGCGGCACGGAGCACGCTCGGCCTTCTGCCGTCTGTCGACCGCCGAGTTCTACTCGTTGTGCTGGTTGGCCGGCTCGCTGACGGCGTTGGCCTTCTCGCCGGAGAAGGCCGACCGCCGCTTCGTCAATCTCTACGTGCCCATGACGATCCTGGCGGCGATGTTCGCGCCGCGGCAGTTTCAAGCTTCCGCCAATGGGGACAGCCGCCTGGACGGCATTGCTCCGCGGCCTTGGCCGGCGCGGGTTGCCCTCTGGGGCCTACACGCTGCGCGACGAGTCGCGGGCTCTGGCCGCCGCGGCGGCCGACGGCACCATGTTCGTGGGCTATTGGAGCCACGAACTGTCGGTGGAGAACCGCGCATTGCCGATCTGGTCGCCCTGGGCCCGGGAGATCCCGCTCAATGCGTGGTTCGCCGACGAGGCCGCGCGGCGGAGTTTCTTGCTGATCGTCAACGAGGATTTCGACGACGAGCCGGGCCGCGGCTGCGATGCGCAGGAACTAGACAGTCTTCCTCCGCAGCGCGTCCGCCAGTCCGCCGCATCAACCTGTGTCCGAAACTGCTCGGTGGCTACAGATTCCGCGCGACGGTCTATCATGTGGCGGCCGATGGGGTCCCGCATGGATGATGCCGTGTCGCCGCAAGCCCATGCACGTCATTCGGATGCCGGCCGGCGATGCTCCGCCAGCGCG
>JBEKZQ010000663.1:0-2973 GCA_049509675.1 Thermoguttaceae bacterium
AGCTCTGCTTCGGTTGACGAATTCACCTTTCTGACGGTGCCGTCGTTGAGCAGGACCGTCGGCACTTCGATGGAGTCCACGAATGCGATGGTGGCTGCCTTGCCAGGAAGGTCCACTTTGACCTGGGTCCCGGCGACCACGGGATAGTCCAGCAGGATTGCCACGGCGGGATGAATCCCCAGGGCGGAAAGGCCGGTGTTTATTGAGCGGCCGTACCGAAGCCTGAAGCCTCCCCTGCGCCTCGGCATTGACAGCACGGCCCGGCCTGATATCACTTCCTCGAAGTGGGCCCCGGCCTGCTCGGTCTCGTTGGTCGACTGCTGTGTCCCGCCCCTGAGCTGTGCGAGCCACTCCCAACCGCTGATGTTCAGGTTGGCAAGTTTCTTCGCAAGCTTGTTCGCCCTTCCTATGACGCCGTCGTTTAGTACTCTCAGTGCCCCACCTCTCATTCGGTCGGTACTCACGTTCTTGAGGTTCCGGTGGACCACCACTTCGATGGGGTCCGTTTCTACCCCGTCGATTTCCACGGGAAGATTTGAGATCGCGAACCTGATATCGTCGTCGGTGACCCGGAACTGGAAGGTCCCGACCTCTCTCTCGTAGATCCTGAGCTCTTCAACAAACCTGTCGACTTCGCTGCTTTGGGCCCTGTAGCTCGACAGGCCGAGCTTCTTCGCGGTGACGTCGGCTATCACCAAGGAGAAGCCTGCTTCCGTTCCACCCGCCGAACGCATCGGTCCGGCGTAGGAAACCGAGGCGTAGTCGCTGTTGTCGTCGTTCTGTTTTATCGTCACACTGTAGATTCCCTCGACCGGGGCCACCGTGACGCCGTCGGTCATGACCGCGAGGCCGGCGCGGATGCCGTACTCGAGGGCCTTCTGTTTGTCGATCCCGCCGAACTTCCCGAGGGCAATCTCCTGGGATATGGTCAGCGCTGCTCTTTCCTTCGTGGTCGACTTCAGCAGCTCCCTGAGTCGGCCGGCCAGTCCTTCGAACTGGCTGAGCCCCAGCATTTCGTTAACACGGTCTGCGAGGTCGAAGACGGTCTTCGACTCGACGGTATCGATCGTGTCGTACCCCATCGCCCTGGCCTCGCCTGCCCTGAGCTGTGCCGCCTCGTACTGGCCCAGTATGTCGTGATAGTAGCCAGTGAGGCGTTCTGGAAACGGAGCCAGAGTCTTCGCCCTTCTCCACGCCTCGTCGGCCGAAAACGACATCTGGGAGCAGTGGCCGATGGAGGGTCTTAAGCTCTATCCTGACTGGCCCGGGTGGTGATCCGCCTCTGGGAACTTGCAAGCCGCACGGAAGGGTCCAGCAGTCGAAGATCCTTGCCCACGGGCTTGGCTCCACCGTGCCTGGCAGCGGGTCCAATTCGTTCTGCGGGCGGTACAACGCAATGGGTTTGGTTCCACAATTCAGTTGGCGAATTCTTTTATCGCGAAAGATCCGAACGATGCAGACACGGAAACATGCACTATCACGTCAGTCTGACGAAAGAATGCAACCTCTTCTGCAGCTACTGTGGGAGAGGGAGTGAGACCCCTCCCAGAGAGATCCAATATTCGATTGGAGACTTGAAATCCTTCCTGTCACGGGACAGCGACCCGGTCATCGAATTTTACGGAGGGGAACCACTGATTCGAGTCGAGGTTATGAGAACCATCATGGACGAGATTCCCGGGCGATATGTCATCCAGACAAACGGAATGTTTCTGGACAGGATCGAGCCGAAGTACCTGACCAGACTCCATTCCATATTGGTTTCAATCGACGGGACGAGGGAGGTCACGGACAACGAGCGGGGTGCGGGAGTCTACGACCGCGTGACGCGCAACGTGGGGCTCGTTCGAGACAGAGGCTTCCGTGGCGACCTCGTGGCGAGGATGACGGTGGTGCAGGGAAGCGATGTCTACCAGAACGTACGCCATCTTCTTGGCACGGGACTGTTCGACCACGTTCACTGGCAGCTCAGTTTCAGCACTTTCTGGGAAGCGGGTGAGAGAACGGAACCGGGGCTTGCAGAGTGGATCACTTCATACGATTCGGGCGTCTCTTCGCTCGTTGATGCGTGGGTGGACGAAATGGCGCGCTCGAGCCGCGTCGAAGGGATAGTTCCGTTCATCGGAGTGATGGGCTCGCTGCTTTCCGGCGAGAAGTCGCGCCTGAGATGCGGGTCCGGGGTCGATTTCTTCTCGGTCATGCCCGACGGCAGGATCTCGGCCTGCCCCGTGTCCGTCGACTTCGACTTCTCGGTGATCGGCTCGATATTCGATAATGCCCCGAGTTCGCTCCGCGACCTGGTAACGATCGGCGAGCCGTGCACGTCTTGCGAGATACTCGACGTCTGCGGTGGCAGGTGTCTCTTCGTCAACAGGTCGCAGGAGCTGCTCCGGGAGGACGGGTATTCTTTCATCTGCTCGACGGTAAGGCACCTCGTGGCGAAGCTCTGGGACGCCTTGCCCCAGGTTCAGGCGCTCATCGCGGATGGAGTCATCAGAAGGTCTGAGTTCGAGTATCCCGAACTCAACAACGGCTGCGAGATCATACCGTAGGTATTGAACCGTACTGGTCTCCGTGCACCCGGGCCGTTGCTCGGGGGCGGGAAATCACCGTCCTTTGCAATGGGACTCTGCGAAATCCCCGGTATTCCGCGATGGGGGTAAGGCGTGGCACGCAAACTCGTCGAACAGCTAGGCATGCTCGATAGCGCAGGAGTCGATGGCGCCTTCGTATTCCAGTTCCTCTCGCAGATTTCTTCCTATGATGCCATTCCAAGAAACGACATCGACATGGCGGGCTCCAGCCTTGCGAAGAGGTACGCCGGCGGAAAGCATGGCACAACCTATCCAGACATGGAGTGGGAGCCCAAGGAGTCATTCAGGGCCGTGGCCGATTACTACGGCAAGCAATAGGTAGATAGGCGTCCACCGCACTGCGTGCGATGTCTACTGGCCTTGGAGAGGGACCGGATGG
>JBEKZQ010000664.1:0-7478 GCA_049509675.1 Thermoguttaceae bacterium
CGTTTGGCAAAAACCAACCACGTGGGACGACAAGACGACGCCGATGCAAATCAACCGACTTAGGGAGGTCTCTGATTTCCTGCGGACAAGACTCATTCCCTGCTTAACAAACGAACCGGAAAGTGGAGAGTAACTAGAATGGCGCCGCAGTGTTGTCAAAATCCTTTGGAGTCATTTTCTGTTGAAGACTGGGTAACTGTTGGGCAGGACGGTGTCTTTACGGAGTGCCGGCTCCTGGATTTCACGCTCAAAGAAACCTTCGAGTGTAATTGGTCAAGGCCGGCACAAGGCGAAGCCGTCCAAATCAGCCAAGTGTATGAAGCCGATCAAGACATACTCGCCGGAAGAGTTGAGATGTTCGATTCGCTAAAGGCGATGCTGGCGAGTCTAACGTTTCTTCCCCGCTGACCGAGGCAGTGAGTCGTGAAATACGGCTATACGACACTATTTCACCGCTCGTATGCCAATCTAAAAGACCATGAAAAACAACGGATCAATAGGGCCATTGAAAAGTTTTCCAAACACCCACACCACCCCTTCCCGAAGGGCTTGAGGGTGCATAAACTAGAAGGGGTCTATGGAACGGCTATCGAGCCCGACGCATCGGTGCCGGCCGTCTGGGAAATGCACGCGAGTCCCGCATTGTTGATTACGTTCCAGTGTACCAAGAGCACGATCATTTTTCGCAATTGCGGGTATCATAAGGCTGTATTGCAAAGCCCTTAGCTCTACTTTCGCTAATTCTGCGTGCGATAGGCGGACGTGAAATTGTATCTTCTGTCTGACCTTTTCGGGCTTGCTATCCGGCACGCAGCCCCGATTTCGCCCCGCGTCGCGCAACGTTATAATGAGGGCTTGCGGGCCGGTGCAAAGCGTGAAGCTCTATAGCCGCGTGCCGATCGAGCGCTTGCCTACGCCCTCTCAATTCTCGGTTCGGTCTGGCAGCGCTGCCGAATCTTCCGAACTCGAGGCGTCGTGGTCCGGTTGCTTTGCTCGACGGCCCAGGAATGACTTCATCTTTCCGACCAAAAGGAATGCCCCCGAAATTAGCAGCCCGGCCAGATAGCCATAGATTGCCCCAGCGAATGCCGCTTCAAACGCGTCGAACGGAGCGAGCGGACGATTAAGGTACTGCTGCCAAAACACAACCCGATAAGTCACGTATAGACCGACGAAGAAACCGGCTCCTGCAATTATCGATGCGTTTCCTCGGCGTTGGCCTTTGAATAGAAACTTCTGCCCGAGCCCCACGGCGGTAAACAGTAGAGCGACCGCGACGAAGACGGCCGGTGGTGCGTCAGCGGCCCGCAACATGGCGAATAGCACGGCGTACATCGTCGTGATCAGCAGCAGGGTGCCGACGCCGAAGCGAAAGGGAGCGCGGGCCTCGCGCGCATCGGCCGGGTTGTTCGGCGCGGATACTGGAGGAGTTTTCATGGGACCTTGCCACGTTTTCGCGGAATGTTGACACGGCCTTTGCCGCCCATGATAATGGAGCCGAAATCGGGTCCCTTTCCCACCATACCAAACTCCCGCCTACGCCACCACAAGGAGACTGACATGAAAGATCGCTGCACGCGCCGCAATTTCCTCAAGACGACCGCCGCCGTCACCGGCGTTGCGGCCGGCACACACCTGTTCGGGGCACCCGCCATTTTGGCCGAGCGCTCGCCCAATTCGAAGCTTGGCGTGGCCGTCATCGGCTGCGGCGGCATGGGCGGGGGCAACCCGGGCGTCGCCGCCAGCGAGCGGGCGGTGGCCCTGGTCGACGTCGACGACAAAATCATGGCCAAGGCATTGGAGAACCACAAGAACCTCCCCTCCGGCGTCCGCAAGTACTACGACTATCGCAAGATGTACGACGAGTGCCAAAAGGACCTGGACGTGGTGCTCATCGCCACGCCCGACCATCACCACGCCCCGGCGGCGATGCGGGCGATTCGGGCGGGCAAGGCCGTGTTCGTGCAGAAACCCATGGCGCACGACGTGGCCGAGTGCTATGCCCTGATGAAGGCCGCCAAGGAGAAGAACGTGCTCACGCAGATGGGCAACCAGGGGCACTACGGCGAGACCATCCGCCTGGTGTGCGAATACATCTGGGCGGGGGCGATCGGCAAGATTGCCGAGACGCACAGCATTTTCGGCCGCAATTTCGGCGGCAACGGCAAGCGCCCGCCGAGCAAACCGGTGCCCGCCGGCCTGCACTGGGACGAGTGGATCGGCCCGGGGCGCTTCCGCGAGTACCACGAAGGACTGCACCCGTTCAGTTGGCGCTCGTGGCGGGAGTTCGGCACGGGCACCATCGGCGACATGGCCTGCCACAACCTGGACGTGGTCTTCTGGGCCCTCCGCGTGGCCGATGCCAAGCGCTACAGCATCGAGTGCCTGTCGCAGAAACCGGGCAACGACGAGATGTACCCCACCGACAACGTCATCCGCTGGACCGTCCCCGCCCGCGGCGACATGCCCGAGGTCAAGATCCACGCCTACGACCACGACGGGATCATGCCGGAGATCATGAAAGACGTTACGGCCAAGTACAAGGTCCGCTTCGGCGAGAGCACCTTGTACGTGGGCAGCCAAGGACTGATGCGGAGCGGAGGCACGGCGGGCGATTGGCAGTTCATTCCGTACGAGCGCGGCAAGGAGATTCCCAAGCCGCCCAAGGTACTCCCGCGTGCCCACGGCGGGCCGATCGGCGACCTGCTGCACGTCATGAAAAACGGCGGCACGCCCTGCTCCGACTTCCCCACCTCGGCCGGCCCGCTGGCCTCTTTCGCCCTGAGCGGCCACATCGCCATGCTCTCGGGCGTGGGCAAGAAGGTCGAGTGGGATGTCGAGAAAATGACCTGTACCAACCTGCCCGAGGCCAATCAGTACGCCCATCGCGAGTATCGCGCCGGCTGGGAACTGTGAAGGGTGAAACAACCCGAGCATGGGCAAGATCAGGGTTTGCCCAAGCAACTTGCTAATTATGGTGCTTCCGAAGTTTGGCCCTGGGCTTCTTCGGCTTCTGAAGCGCTCTCTTGCGATTGCGCATGTCCCAACAGAAGCCGAGGGCGGCGAGGCGGCGAACCCTGTCCTTCGCCAGCGTGCCATGCCTCTTTTGCCGTCGCATGCGCAACACCCAACCGCCCAGTGTCGGGTTCAGCGGGAATCTCACGGGCACGTTGCAATGCCCGTGTTTCTTCTTGAATGCCTCCAGCTCCCTGCAGCGTTTTTCCCAGGCACGCTGAGGACCGATGTTCCAAATGAAGCCGATCTGGTCAAGCTCTTGAATTTGGGCCTTCGTCAGCAGATGTCGTTTCTTGGCAGCACGCATTCTTTCCACCCAAGACGCCAGACTGCGATTCTTCGGCCACTTGCTGGGAACACGACAGTCGCCATACCGTTTCCGGTAGGCCAACAAGGCGGAGAACATTTCCTGCCGACCCTGCTTCCTGGGCTCCCAAACAAACCCCAGCCGATCGAGTTGCCGGACACGTCGCGGGTCGAGCCGCCCTTGCTTCTTGCTCTTCCGCACATCTTCCAGCCACTTCTTAAGGTCCGGGTCCAAACCTCCGCGGGCGACGATGAAATCGCAGTGCCCATGCCGTTTCTTGAAAGCCGTGAGGATGGCCACAAATTCATCCAAGTCCCGGCGATGGAATCGGCGGTGCAGCAAAGACCAACAGAATCCCAGTTCATTCAGTCGGCGGATCGTCTTCCTGTCGAGTTCGCCCTTGCTCTTCGATGCGCGGAGGCGGTCCACCCAGTAGGCAAGCGGCTGGTTCGGCGGGTAGCTCCTCGGCACGTTGCAATGCTTGTGTTTCTTCTTGAATGCCTCTAGCTCCCGGAAGCGTTTTTCCCAGGCAAGCTGAGGATCGATGCTCCAAGTGAAGCCGATTCGGTCAAGCTCTTGGATTTTGGCCTCCGTCAGCCGGTTTCGTTTCTTGGCAGTACGCATTCTTGTCACCCAAGACCCCAGCCAGCGATTCTCGGGCCACGCGAAGGGAACACAACAATCGCCATGTTCTTTCCGGTACTCCAACAAGGCCGCAAGACCTTCGTGCCAAGGGCGCAGCCTGGGATGCTGGTCCGGTTGCCCGGTATGCTGATGGGCGAGTCGCCCTTGTGTCTGGTTCTTTCGCACAGCCATGCCTTTCCGTTTCGACGGGACCGTAGGGTGCATCAATATATTATGTACGCATCCCGACCAAGTGCCACCTTTCTTTCCCAGAAAAATTGCCAGAACTGAACCAACTCTTTAGGGGGGAATTCGCTGGCGGGCACCGGGAGAACTGCAAAGTCTGGGGTCTGGTCCATTTTTCGGCTCGCAGGCGTCGCGATGGCCTCTACTCGCTGCCCGAAAACATGGACCTGACCCCCTTCGCCGGGAACTTCGCAGTTCTCCTGCGGGTGCGGGTAGTGGTACAGTTTGGCGCTGGTGACATAAAAGTATTTTACTTTCTCTAATAAACTCGGATCATAGGTTCCTGGTACTACGCACAACGTGTTAGGGCTAGATGTTTCTTTGGTTGTTTCCTGAAATATCCGGAAAAGCACTAGTCTTGGTATTGCAACCCATGCCGTTTTGGAATATATTGGCCTGCGGCAGACATTGCGCTTGACAAGATATTCCGGAGAGAGATAATCAAATGTGGAAACTTCAGGCTGAAGCTGAGTACGAGAAGAGAGTCAGAAGGTGGCCGAAGAAGTACCAACGGGAGTTCATTGCGGCGCATGACAATCTTGACACCTACCTAACGGCACTTAATTGCGGTGCAAAAGTTGAGCAGATCAAGTTTGGATTCATGCATTCTGAACCGCGCGGCGTAGTAGCAATAGACCAAAAGGGTGGGGGGGGTTGGTCTAAAACAAACGCGGTTGTACACGTATCCAAATAGGGTACGGGAGGTTCTTCATCTTATTACGATTGGTGACAAGAGCACCCAGAAAATCGACATTCAGTACGCTTGCGAATTTGTGGACGGACTTATTGAACCTCAAAAGAATTAGAATACCAATGTCTAAGAAAGAGCACTATACGAGCGTGGCAGAACTCGTCCAAGAGATGTCGCCTGATGAGGAACTTCGGGCGGCGTTGGAAGAGCGTCTTGCGCGTCGGAAGCTCGTAAAATGTCTCCTGGCAACTCGCGCAGTTAAGGGGCTTTCTCAGCACGATGTTGCCCAAAAACTCCACTGCACGCAGAGTCGTGTGTCAAAGCTCGAAGGCTTCACCGACGACGATATGCGGGTCGGAGATCTGCGCAGGTACGCAAACGCCGTTGGCTGCAATTTCGTTGCTGGATTGGTGCCGAGAGACATGAAGCCCACGGACAAGGTCAAGTGCCATGTGTTTACGATCAAGAAGCACATGGATGATCTCGCCCGATTAGCACGATCCGATAGCGCGATCGCCGAAGGGGTAGGTCGCTTCTTTTACGAGTTGTTCATCAATTTTTCACGACTCATTGGGGATTCGGCAAGACTTCTTCCCAACCGCCCGGATGAGTCCCCGTATTTCAGTATGCAGCTCGACGTGGACTGCAAACAACAGCCCAATAGACCGAAACCATGTTGCCTTGAAGCTGACTGCCTTTCCCAGGCCACTCCCTAATCAGGAGAGCGGCCCGCGTCTTGGAGGTGCAGCAGCCTTATGGCCGGCCGGGAGGGGTTCGCGTCTTTGCGGTCGGGATCGTAACCTCCCCTCTCTCCGCTAAGCCTTCCGTTTGGCAGCCTTTGGCAGGATATCGCGCGCCCAGGCCCAGGTTTTTCCCCCCTGCAGCACGCTCCAGTTCCGCTAATTCTGCCTGCGATAGACGAATAGCCTGATGAGCTTTGAGCAGCTTTTGGACGCGGTTATAGGCAGTGGGTATGCTGCAGAATAGCGCCAAGGCATATATACCCTGGTGGTGATACCTCTTGTATCCGGAATGGTGTATCTTCACGCCTGGATACGGCGGCGCAACAGCCGGCGACGTGTCGATAAACGTTGGACGGGTATTGACAATACTTCTCGCGCGGTGTATAAACGTCGTAGTCATTTTTCTACACGTTCCCAAGAGTCCCTAAAAGGGCGATCTGTGATGGCAAAGAAGGTAGTTTCCGACGAACATCGCATGAATCTGATGGTGCATGCGGGCGAAGTATTCAGCCCTACCGCCCCCATCGACAAGCGAGACCTATTTGCTGGCCGCATCCAACAACTCATGAAGGTGATGGACGTGACCAACACGCGGGGCCAGCACGCCGTAATTTTCGGTGAGCGCGGCGTCGGGAAGACTTCCCTCGCTAACATCGTAACGGAAGTCTTGGCGAGTGGGGGCGCCGGATCGGTCGTCTCGGTCAAGGTAAATTGCAGCTCCGACGACACCTTCTACACCATGTGGCGCAAGATTCTTCGCGAGGTTGTTATCGACGAGGACTCCGGCGCGGCTACGGTGGGCTTTCGCGCTAAACCGCGAACGAAACAGAAAACAGCTGACTCGCTGCTGCCCGACAAACCAGCGCCTAGCGATGCGCGACGCGCTGTCGAACGTCTCGGGGAGTGTGTCTTGATATTTGATGAGTTTGACCGTCTCGGGAGGGGCAAATCGACAGCGCTCTTTGCCGACACAATAAAGGAGTTATCTGATGTAGCGGCGCCCGCGACGGTCATTATTGTTGGCGTGGCTAGCAGTATTGATGGCCTGATTAAAGAGCATCGGTCAGTCGAGCGTGCGTTGTGTCAAATTCTTATGCCTCGAATGACCAACGATGAGCTTGGCGAGATTGTGCAGAAGGCCCTTGGACAGCTTGAGATGGATATTGACTCAGATGCGCGGAACCTGATCGTAGCTTTGTCCCAGGGATTGCCGCACTACACCCACCTTTTAGGAAAGGCAGCCTGCCGATCGGCACTTGAGAAGAATTCTCTACGAATCACTGCCGCTCACGTAAAATCCGGAATTGCAAGGGCGTTAGAGGACACCCAACAGAGCGTGCGCACGTCGTATCAGGAGGCAACTACCAGCCCGCGAAAAGACACGCTTTTTAAGCAGGTATTGTTGGCTTGCGCGTTGGCTCCGGTTGACGACCTTGGGTATTTTTTCTCAGCGGACGTTCGCGACCCCCTTTCCACGATAGCGGGTAAGCACTACGATATCCCTGGATTCTCACAACACCTTGACAAGTTTTCGAGCGATCGGCGTGGCAACGTGCTTGAAAAAGCCGGTACGCAGCGGAGGTTCCGTTTCCGTTTTCAGAATCCACTCTTGCAGCCGTATGTCATAATGCGCGGCATCGTTGAAAGGCTTCTGTCTGGCGATGCACTCGCGATGTTGCAGACGAGGATGACGAGCCAGCGCAAGAGGCATCGTGGCTAACATCCGCCCCTCTAGTATTACTGCGCAAGGTTACGGCCACTCGCAACGGATGAGGTCTTTGAGGTAGATGCCCTTTTCCCGCAGTTTTCGCCGGGTTCGCTTGATGTGTGACTTTCGTGCCGCAGCGATACG
>JBEKZQ010000665.1:0-5344 GCA_049509675.1 Thermoguttaceae bacterium
CCGCCGTTGCGGGTAATTGATCCCAAGTTAACTTGAACCGACTGGCCGTTGGTCGGGCTGACGACCAGCGACGAACCGAAGTTGGCGACCGTGGTCGAGCCGAAGGCCTGATTGACCGCGGCTGAACTATTGCCATTGAAGTTCAGGGTGCCGGCGCTGAGCGTGAGGGACGAATTGGGGTTGACGATGTTGCCGACCGAGCCGCCCGAGGGAGTCAAAAGGCTGTAATCCAAGGTCAATTGGCCGCCGGCGACGGTCGTGCCGCCGCTGTAGCTGTTGGCGTTGGCGCCGGTGAGGCTGAGGATGATGTTTCCGCTGCCCGGGTAACCCGCGACTATTCCGCCCAATGCGCCGCCGTCGCTGATGACGCCCGTGAACAGCGCGGTGCCGCCGGACGGGGCGCTGAGCGTGACGACGTTGTTCAGGCTGATCGCGCCGCTAAAGGTGGCAGTACCGCTGGTGATTGTTGTCCCCAGGGTGGTGGGGCCGGCGTTGACATTGACGGTGATCGGACGGGCAATCGTGTACGCACCGTTGGTCACCAGGGCGGCGGGGTTGGTGAGGGAGTTGGCGTCGCCGATGGTGATCGCGCCGGTCGAGTTGCCAAACACGCCATTGCCGCTGCTGGGGGCACTGCCGCCGGCGATGAGCGTTCCGAAGCTGATCGAGGTCGGGCCGCTATAGGTGTTCGCTCCGCTGAGCGTCAAACCGCCGCTGCCCGCGTCCGAGCGGAGGTTGATTCCCTTGGTGCCGCCGCTGATCGCGCCGGCAAAGGCGACGTTGCTGTTCGTGCCGAGCCAGAAGTCGATGATCCCATTGTTGGTGGCGCCTTGCCCGGGCCCGGTCAAAGTCACCGGGCCGCTGAAGGTCAGGCCGGCAAGGCTGGTGTAAGTGCAGCCGTCGTAGATATTCATTGCGTTGGCCAAGGTCGCGGCGACCGGCGCGGTGTTCTCCAGGTTGATCCAGCCGTTGTTCGCGCTGCCGATGGTAATGGTTCCGGTGCCCAGGGGGCCGCTGGTAACGGAGCCCGGGCCGCCAACCGTGCTGGCGCCCTGGACATCGATATTGCCGCCCAGGCTTTGCAGCGTGAACCCGCCGCCGAAGGTGTTGCCCGAATTGCTGATGACGACCGTGCCGTTAAACTGGCCGGCGGCATCGGTGGCGCGGATAAGCGTAGCACCGGTTCCGCTGATTACGCTGGAGAGGGTGACGGTCAAGGCGGGGTTGGCGACGTGGATGCTCTCGTTGCCCGTCGCGAGCGAAGCACTGCCGGAAAGCTGATAGGCATTCGTGCCATTGAAGTAGGCAGCCGAGCCGGCAGCGATCGTCCAGGGATTGGCGACGGCATTTCCACCTGTCAACGGGGTGGTTGCCTGGAATCCACCGTTGTTGAAAGTAATCGTCCCGGTGCCGAACGCCCGGTTGTTGTTGATCGTTACGTTGGTGGCGTTGTTCAAGGTCGTGCCGCCGCTGTAGGTGTTCGAACCCTTAAGCGTCGGATAGCCGGTGATGTTCAGTCCGCCGAGGCCGCTGATCACGCCGGAAAGGGTTCCATGCGTGGCGGGGTCATTGAGATTGTACGCCGTGCCGCCGCTGGTCAGGCTCAGCGACGCACTGAGCTCCAGGTTCGACGCGCCGGAAAAATTCAGCGTGGGGGTTGCGCCCCAGGTCAAGGGATTGGCAACGGCATTGCTGCCGGTCAGGGCCGTGGTGGCGCCGAGCGTGCCGCCATTGAGCGAGAGCGTCGTGGTCGTGAGGCCGAAGGAGGAGTTGTTGTTGGCAAAGTAGGCGCCGCCGGCGACGTTCAGCGTGCCGGCGGTGACGTTGTTGTTGATTACCAGGGTGCCTCCGCTAAGCGGGGCCAGGTTCGCCAGCGCACCGGAGTAGGCGCCGGCCAAGACCACGGTGCCCGTGGCGGCCGGGGCGTAGTAACCGGTGCTCATCGGATCGAGCAGGGTCAGGGTGCCGTTGGTGGCAGCGCTCAAAGTCCCGGCGGAAACGGCCAGGCTGCTGGCATGCACGGAAACGCTGCCCGGTCCGCCGGAAATCGTGCCGCTGTTGGTGAGTTGCAGATTGGGATCAATGTTGAGCGTATAGCCGTTGAGAGTTTCCAGGTTCAACTTCTGGCCGCTGGGGATCACCAGGCCGCCGTTGCTGCCCACGAGGGTGACCGTGCCGCCGCTAACGCCCATGGTGTTGTCCACGGCGCCGGGGTAGCCGGCAATGATCGAGCCGCCGCCCGGCAGCGTGACGGTATTGCCCTGGTTCACGTCGAAGGTGATGGGCGTAGCGCTGGTGGCGGTGATAACCAAGGCTCCGCCACTGAGCGTCACCGGAACCGCGCCTATCGGACCGGTGGCCGGGCCGCCCAAGGGCGACTGCTGGCCAATGACTTGCAGCGAGCCGCCCGAAAGCTGGAAGTTGGTTCCCGTGGTAAAGGAATTGGCGGGGTTGCTGAGGGTCAGCGTGCCGCCGCCGCTTTCGGTAATCGTCCGCACGCCGCCGTCGGACACCGCGCCGAGCAGAGAAAGGCCGGTGCCCGCATCGATGTTGAAGTTGGGCGATCCACCCAGCGTGATCAAGCCGGTAAAGCTCAAATTCGTACCGTTGCCGGCCACGACGTGCAACTGGTTGCTGCCGATCGACAGGGCGGCCAGGGTTACGTCGCCGTAGGGGGTGATGGACGAGTCGGCCGTGAGCGTGACCGAGTTGCTGTAGGCAATCGTGGGAATGGCCGTGGTGAGTTGGCTGTTGGGAATGTAGTTCGTGCCGCTGGTGTCGGCACAGGCGAGCAAGCCGGCGCCGCCCCCGCCCTGATAGTAGGCGATGGTGATGGGGTGATAGCCGGCGGTCAGGGATTGCGCCGTGCTGACCCTGGTCGTCATGCCCTGGTAAAAGTTGTTGTTGACGACCGGCGTGTTGTTGTTGTCGAGGAACAACATGCTGCCGTCATCGCTTTGCGTGGAGAAGTAATAGGTGCCGGTGGTGGGAATTCTGACGTAACCGGTGAAAAGGGCGGTGTAGTCCGTGGCCCCGGCATAGTTGATGCTGGTGAAGGCATTGCCGCCTGCCGCGTTGGGGAAGTTCATGCCCAAGGCGGTGCCCGAGGCCGTGTTGGTGGTGTACGCCAGCGTGTTGCTGCCCACGAAGGCGAGGACGCCGCTGAGGGTGTTGAACAACGCCTGGTTTGCAGTTCCGTTTCCGGGGTCGGGGGTATAGAAATTGGCTGCCAAACCCGGCGCCGGGGTACTGCCGACCGCCAGATTTCCGCCGTTGAGGGTGACGAGACCGGTGCCGAGGGCCTGGGCATTTCCGCTGGTGGCGCTTAGGGTTCCGCCGCTGGCGATCATAGTTCCGCCGCCATAGGTGTTGCTGCCGAGCAGGATGGCGTTGCCGCTGTTGACCGTCAAAGGCGAGTTGTTGCCCTTGAGGTTGGCGGAGACTGTTGCCGCCGAAGTGCCGCTGAAGACATAAGAACTGCCCGACAGGCCGCCGTCGCTGAGGGTCCCGCCGCTGAAGGAGACGACGCCGACGGTCTGCGCCGCCGGGTTGCCGCCCAGATCGAGCGTGCCGTTGACCATGTTCAGATTTCCGCCGGACAGTCTGCCGCCGGAGCCCAATTGCAGCGTCCCGCCGCCGTTCTTGGTCAGGGCGCCGGTGCCGGCCATGGGCGCGTTGACGGTCAAAGTTTGGCTGGGGCTTACGACGATCGTGGAAACGCCGGGGCTGGGCGCCACCGTCAACACGCGGCTGGTGGCAAAGGTTCCGGCCGCATTGAAGGCGGCGCCGTTGGCGATGCTCACGCCGGGCAGCGCCACGGTGCTGCCCAGCGCGCTGTCCGCGGTGGCCGACAGCGTGCCGGCGGAGATGCTCGTTGCCCCGGTGTAGGAGTTGACGCCGGAAAGGGTCAACATCCCGCTGCCGACTTTCGTCAAGCTGCCGCTGCCGGCGGTGATGTTGCCCGCGAACGAGGTCGATGCGCCGTCTCCGCCCACCTGCAGATTTATGGCGCCGTTGGACGTGTCGTTCAGGGCTAGGCTGCCGGTGCCCGCCAGGCCGCCGAGATTGAACGTTCCCACGCCGTGCGCGAAGGTCAGGCCGTTGAGCGCATTGAGCGTGACGGTGCTGTCTTGCAGGGCGTTGGCGTTGCCCAACTGGAGCGTTCCGGCGCTAATCAACGTGGCGCCGGTGTAGGTGTTGGAATTGTTGAACGTCACGCTGCCCGAGCCGCTGAGAGTGACCGTGCATGAGCCCGCGATCACCCCGCCGCTAAAGGTGTAGGGGGTGTTGGTGTTCGTAAACGTGACGCTGTAGGGTTGCACACCGCCGGCAGCGATAATGATGTTGGTGTTGATGCCGGTGTCGTCGAAGACAACGGGGCCGCCGTCGGCATAAGTGGTTGCGCTGCCGGCGAGTGACAGCCAGTTGCTGGTGGCCGTGTCCCAATGGCCGATGGGGCCGCTTTCGCCGCTGCCGGTCCAGGTAATTTTTGCCAGCCCTACGTTCAGGTACAAACTGTTGGCATCGTGAGTGATGCTACAGGCATACGCGATGCCGGTGGGCAAGATCCAACTCGAGTCCGCAACGTTGTCAGTAAGGCCTGCGCTGGCATTGATCAGCGTGTACGTGCCCACACTAAAGCCCGCGAGTTGGCGGACGTTCACGCTGTCCGTGCCGGCGGCGAGTGTCGCGGCGCCGGTGACCTGAATCATGTCGCTGGTGCCGGTGCCGATACTGCCAAGATTGAAGTCCAGCGCAACGCCGTTATTAAAAATAAATTGATTAGTAGTGGCAGGGACCGTGCCGTCGGTAGCGAGGGTGAGCGTACCGGGTGTTGGACTGGTAGCGTAGGTGTAGTCCGAGGGGGCGATCACCCCGCCAATCGTCATCGGGTTTGTCGTAAGGGCCGCGTTTGTCAAAGTGAACTTGTGGGCGCCGACCAGCAATCCTTCCAGGTCGAAGGACCGTCCTGCCTGGCTCTGGAAGGTAACCGTAGAATCGGCGGCCAGCGTGATCCGGCCATGGAGGACATCGTTCGCGGTATCGCCGGTGTCGATATAGCCGCCATTGAGGATCAGTCCGCCGGTGGGGTCGCTCAGGCTTCCGAAATCGATGTAGGTCGGTGTGACACCCTTGAAGCGAATTTCGGCGCCGGTGTTCAGTGTTATCGAATGGCCCGCAAAGTAGGTAGGAACTCCGGCGACCGCGTTATTGCGAACCACCCCCCCGTTGACGACCACGAAGTCGTTGGTGTCGGTGTCTGGCGCCGCGTCGGTGCCGTTGTTGAGCGTATAGGTTCCGGGATTGCCTGCCGGCTGCGTCGACCAGAGGTTGGCGGCGTACC
>JBEKZQ010000666.1:0-2606 GCA_049509675.1 Thermoguttaceae bacterium
GCACTCACAGTCTGGCGATCAACGGCGGAACGCTGACGTCCGCCAATACGGTCTCCGACGTGGTGGTTCTGCAAAACAACACCGCTGCGGCGTTCACGATCAATGCGGCGATCGCCGACAACGGCGGGACCCCCGTCGGTTTGACCAAGGGCGGTCCGGGCACCCTGATCCTCGGCGGCGCCAATAAGTTCACCTGGCCGGTCACGGTCAGCGGCGGCACCCTGCAGGCCGACATCGCCACCTTCTCCGGCAATGTCGCCGTCAATGCCGGCGCCAACCTCACCTGCATGGAGACCGGCAGCACGTCCTTGTTCTCGACAATTTCGGTCACGGGCGCCGGCACGCTCACCAAGGCCGGCTCCCAGGCCGTGACCGCCATGGGCGTTCCCAGCGGCGGTCTTAGCGTACTGAACGGAGCGTACTACCTGGGCAGCAACGCCACGATCTCGGGTCCGGTGGCGATTTCCGCCGGCACGTTCGGCATGCAGCCCGTCGGCCTCCGCGCGCGGTTCTTCACCGACACGGTGGACTATAACGCCGCCGCCAATCGTCCCTTCGTGCAGAACATCTTCTCCAATCTGGCGACGTTGACCAACTACTACAACCCCGCGAACACGCCCACTCTCACCACCCCCACCCTCACGACCCTCACGTCGGCCAACGGCAACGCCGCCCTGCACTTCGACGGCACTTTCAACGCTCTGGGCTGGGCCAACGGCAATGACCAGGCCGCCATCTTCGACGGCAACATCACGATTGCCACCAGCGGCAGCTACACCTTCGGCACCAACAGCGACGACGGCTCGATGATCTGGATCGACAACAACTTGGTCGTCAACAACAATAACTACCAAGGAATGCTGGGCAACGGCAATCCGGCCTACTCCAACCAGCAGACGGGCGCCGTTCCCCTGTCGGCGGGCCAGCACGGCATCGTCATCGGCTACTACCAAGGCAACGGCAACGAGGGCCTGAACGTCGACTACAGCAGCGACGGCGGCAACACCTGGAATTACCTGCCCAACACGTTGTTCACCGCTCCGCAAGGCCTCCCGGCGCAGAGCGTCACGATCGGGCCGCTCTCGGGCTCCGGCACCCTCAGCATCGCCGGTACGCTCGCCGAGAACGCCACCGCCAGTTCGACGTTCAGCGGAGCAATCGCCGGCTACGGCACCTTCCTCAAGTTGGGCGGGGGCACGCTGACCCTGACGAGCGGCAGCAGCACGTTCAACGGCACCGTTCGCCCCGCCGCCGGCTTGCTGAAAGTGAATAACACGTATGCCCTGCAATACGCGACCGTGGATATGAATGCCGCCGATACAGGCACGCTGAACACGTCCGGCGCCGGAACTTCCCTTTCCCTGGGCGGCCTCACGGGATCCCGTAACTTGGCCGGTCTCCCGACCAGCCTCACCATCGGCGCCAACAACGCTTCGACAACCTACTCCGGCAATCTTACCGGCGCCACGCGGCTGACCAAGGTCGGCACGGGTACGCTCACCTTGACGGGAACCGGCAACGCGCTAACCAACGGCACCATTATCAAGGCCGGCGCCGTGGGCAGCCCCGTACTGGCGGGGACGGCGGTCAATCTCGGCTATATCACCCTCGCCGGTACGGGTAGCAACATGCCCGCATTGGAACTGTCAGGCGGCACCTACAGCGCCTCGCTGGGCACTCTTGCCTCGGGCGTCGTCCAATGGACCGGCAACGGCGGCTTTTCCGCCAGCGGCGGTTCCGTCGCCGTCAACCTCAACGGCGGAGGGACGCTCGTCTGGGGCGGCACCAGCAGCGGAGGAACGGCCTACTTCATCCCCACCGGCTCAGACCTCGTGCTGGGATCGGCCACCGCCAATAACCTCGTCGATTTCCAGAACGGTCTCAACCTCAACGGCCAGAATCGCACCGTGTACGTCCAGAGCGGTTCGGGATTGGTGAAGGATGGCCCCGGCACGCTCGCGCTGAGCAACAGCAACACCTACAGCGGCGGCACCACCATCAACGGCTCCGGCGTGTTGCGGTTGGACAGCGCCGGCGCACTGCCGACGGGCAGTTCCCTGGCTTTCGGCATCACTAGCACGGGCACCCTGCGGCTCAACGGCAATTCCATGAACGCCGGCAGCATCAGCGGCGGCAATTCGGGCACCGTCATTGAAAACGGCAACAATTCTTCCGTTCCCACGACCTTGACCGTGAGCAATAGCGCCGACACCACGCTCAATGAAACGATCCAGGACGGGATCGTCCAGACCGGCTACTTGTCGCTCCTGAAGACGGGGTCTGCCACGCTGACGCTCACCGCCAGCAACAACTACTCGGGCGGCACGACCTTGCTGGCGGGCGGACTGTCCTTGGCCGGCAGCGGCGCCGGCAGCGGCATACTGGTCATCGACGCCGGCACGCTGCAAGCTGCTGCGCCCAATGTCTCCCTGCCCAACACGGTCGACGTAAGTCTAAGTCAGCCGTTCGTCATCGGCGGCAGCAACAACCTGACCCTCGCCGGCAACGTCGACCTTGGCGGCGCCAACCAGACAATCAACGTCGTCAACACGGGCAGCACGACGCTCTCCGGCGTGCTCTCCCACGGCGGCCTGGTGAAGTCCGGC
>JBEKZQ010000667.1:0-47451 GCA_049509675.1 Thermoguttaceae bacterium
GCGACCCCGTGCGGAGTTCCTGCGGCTATGGCGGACGGCCGGCGGCGACGGATTTACCTTGATTCCAACCGACCGTGGGTTGAAACCCACGGCTACCATCGGGCCATCGCTACGCGATTAGCCCAATTTCCCGGGAGACTTTGTCGTGAAGAAAAATGCTCGTACCGTTTTGGCCGTGATTGTTGCGGCCGCCGTCTGCTTCGGTGTCGGACTCTTACTCGCTTCCGCCGCCCCGGCGCAGTGCATCAACGGCCAGTGTCCGCTTCAAAATGGCCGCTGCCCGCTGCAATCGCTGTTGCACCCGCAGGCCCCGGTGGTGAACGTGCAAGTACCCGATTCGCCCACCCCCATCGTGAATAACTACCTGCCGGCTGCCGCACAGCAGGCCGAGGCAAAGCAGGCGGAGGCGAACCCGATCCTGGTGATTCTCGCCGTCCTGGCCGGCGGCCTGGTCACGGGCGCGCTGTGTTTCAAGTCGCGCGTCAACGCGGCCGGCTCGAGCGGCTCCGCCGCCATGCTGCCGATCGCCGGGGCGGGCGGTTTTGATCCGATGTACCTGGTGGCGGCTGCCGCCGGCGCTCTGATCGTCTACGGCATTTTCAAGCTGCTCGACAAGAAGCTGGCCGTCGACGCCGATCTGCAAGAGGCCGCCACGCTGGCCGCGAAGTACGGCCTGGACCATACCACGCGGATCCTGCACGCCCTGGCCTCCGGCAATCTGCCTGCGGCCGTCGCCGAAGGAAAGGTCTTGCTCCGCGCCTTGCGCGATCCGAAGCAACTCAAGACGCTTTTGCAGGGCGTGGCCGACAACGTGACCACGGCGCAACTGGCCGATCCGGCCGAGGCCCTGGCCCTGGCCAAGAAAGTGGCCGCGCTGTCCACGAGCAACCCGGCCGTCCTCAAGGCCGCCGGACTGGCTGCAATCGCGGCAGCGTGAACAGGTGAAATTGGAGCAGGAGAGCAGGCGAGAAAACGGGGAAGCAGGGTGATCGGTCACCTGTTCTCCTAATCCCCTGTTCTCCTGTTCTGACCCGCTCGCCGGCGGATTCGGGGAGCACGAGGGCGCGTCTCGCGATGGCACCGTATGGTGAGCTGCAGCCGCTCTTCTCCGTCCGCCCGCCGGCGAGTCTCTTGGCAGGGATTGGGGATTGGGGATTAGGGATTAGGCACCATGAACGAGCACATCTACGACGCCTGGCAATCCATCCACTGGGAAGCCGTTTACTACTCGCTCGCCGCGCTGGTCGCGCTGCCGGCGGCCGCCGTCGCCGCCTGGAAGCTGCTCCGCGCCGCGTGGCACTCGGGGGCCTGGTTCGCCAATGTACTGGACGAACTTCAGCAAATCAAGCAACTGCTCCAGACGGTCGCCAAGATCGGCCGCGAGCAACGGCGGATGCGCGGACGGCTGACGGACGTCGAGGCCGTGGCCCATACGCCCGCCGGCTGCGGGCTGCGGGATCGCGTAGAGGCCCTGGAACAATCCGCCCCACGCCCGACGGTCCCCGCCCCACGTTGATGATCGCCGGAATCGTCCACCATCTGAAGCGGCTGCTCGGCGACCGGGGCCTGCGCCCGGGCGCGCGACGCTCGGGGCAGTGGCCGGCCTTCAGAAGGCATTTGCTCGCAGACCATCCGGACTGCGTAATGTGCGGCCGGCCGGCGACGGAAGTCCACCATGCCGAGGAGCCGTATCACACCAATCCGGCCCGCGAACTGGACCCGAAGAACTGCCGCTGCGTTTGCCGCCGCTGTCACGAGCTGGGCGGCCACCTCGACAAGTGGGAGAGCCTGAACCCGACCTTCGATCGCGACGCGGCGACGTGGCGGCGGAAGATCGAGGCGAGGCCCTGAGCGAGTGTTCAGTTTTCAGTGTTCAGCAGCAAGAGCGGGCACTGGAAACTGAACACTGAACACTGAACACTGAAAACTATGTCCGTAAAGATCGACGGCAACCCGATCGCGAGCGGCACGCCGTACACCACGCCCGGCGCGCACAGCCTGACTCTCGACGCCGATACCACGCTCACCATACAGGCGTGGGGAGCCGGCGGAAACGGCATCAACGGCACCTCGACAAACGGCCGAGCGGGCGGCGGCGGCGGCGGCTACAGCGAGGCTACGCTGCTGTTGACGGCTGCGGGAGGCCCTTACACATTCCAGGTCGGCGCGCATGGCGGCACGCAGGGCAACCCCGCCACGTCCGCTACGCCGGGCAGCGCGGACACGGCGCTGGAGACGCAGCAATATAACGATTACGGGGTGAATGAGTTTTCCTGGAACAACGGCTGCAACGATGTGTGGGCGCAAGGCGGTGCATCAGGCAGCTTGAACACCGGCGGATTACGTGGTTGCGATTGCGGAGTCGCCAGTATTTCTCAGACCAATGGCGGTAATGATCCCGGCGGCACCAGCGAGAACGGTAGCTACTACTACGATGGCGGCGCCGGCGGCGCTGGCGGCACGGGAACGGGAAACGGCGGCGGCGGCGGCGCGGCAGCGGGGCCGTCTGCCGGTACGCCTGATTGGCCAGGCGTCATGGGTGGCGTGGGTGCCAACGGTGGAAACGGCGCAGGCACCGGCGGCACGGGCTACTCAGCCGGCGGGCACGGCGGCGTTGTCGGGAGCACGGCCGGTCAGGCCGGCACGGCTCCCGGCGGCGGTGGTGGCGGCGGTGCGAAGGCCGCCTCGGGCAATGCCGGCGGCGCGGGCGCAAACGGGCAAATCATCTTTTCGTGGAGCGCGGCGGCGACAACCGCAACTCTGGCGGCTACTGCAAAGCGTCCGGCGGCCGCAATGTCGGCGGCATACGGAATCGCCGCAAACCTCGCAGCCCAATCCAAGAAACCCGGCGCGACTCTCTCCGCAACCTATGGAATCCATGCCGCGCTGGCGGCCACTGCGAAGAGGCCCAGCGCGACGCTTTCGGCGAACTATGGCATTACCGCCTCATTGGCGGCCCGGTCCAAACTATCCAGCGCGGCATTGGCCGCGACGTATAACAGTCCGATCCCGGCGCAGAACTATTACAACCTGCTACTGAGGAGCTGAACCGATGTCTTCCATGCTTTCCAACGCCGCCGCGGCGGCCTGTGCCGGCGACGGCTCGCACCAGGGGCTGCTGGCTCTGCTGGCCGGCGGCTCGCTGATCGTCTATCCCGCCTCCCGCCCGGCGAACCCGGATGGGGAGGCCGGCGTTACGGCCCTGGCAACCTACACGCTTCCCAGCCCCGCGGCCAGCGAGTCCAACGGCGTGCTGACGCTGGGCACCGTGGCGGCGGCCTCGATTACGGCCAGCGGCACGGCCGTCTGGTTTCGCGTGACCACCAGCGGCGGCGCGGCACTCTGGGACGGCGACATCCTCACCTCGGCCGGCGACGGCCTGGTGCTGTCCGCAACCGCCCTGACCTCTGGCGGTACACTTTCGGCCCTGACCGGCGGCACGCTCACCATCCCCGCACACTAAGGCGCAACCATGCTGCTGATCTCCGCAGACGCAACCACCATACCCATCGGCCCCTTGGTCAACTCGGCCGGCGTACCGCAGGGCTCGCACAACGTCTTGGCCAGCGAGGTTTGGATCACTTTTGCGGGCGTGAAGCAGTCCATCGCCACGCTATACGACGAGGCCGGCAGCACGGTGCTGTGCGAGACCGACGCGCAAGGCTGCGCGCAATTGTCCTTGGCAGGCTGGCCGTCAGGCTTCAATTCGTTTCGCGTAGACGTGCAATCGAGCGGCTGCCTGGCGTGGTTCGAACCGAATGTGACAGTGCTGACGGCGACCAACTACGCCAACCTCATCAGCGGCGAATTGGGCAACACGGCCCCGGTTGGCATACCCGGAAGCGGCAGCCCAAACGCAATCATGCAAGGGTTGCAGAGCGATGCACCGGTTGCCCTGTACGTGTCACCTTTCTTCGTGCCCGATTCTTCGCTCGGCGGCATTTACTCGATGGGGACCATAACTTCCAACAATTATTTCGGGCTGACATACGGCAATGAAGCCGGAACCATCTCGTACAACCCAACGAGTCATAGCTGGCAACTGATCTCCGCCGCCGGCATTTGGACCTGCCCCAGCCTGGAAGGCGTTTACATCGGGACTGGAGATGCCGGGCCGATCCCCATTTGCAACGCGGCCGAATATGCGGCTCCGGTCGCGGCGGCACAGGCCACCGCGGCGAATGCGGCCCTCGGCACGCCGGCCGACGGGCACACGATCGCCGGCGACGTGGCGGGACTGCCGGCCGCGGTCTGGGCCTACACCACGCGCACCTTGAGCAGCTTCGGCATGCTGGCATCCGACACGGCCACGGCCGTGGCCTCGGCCCTGGCCTCGTCGTTCGCGGGCATCGGCTCGGCGATTACCACGGCATTGGCGAATGTGAAAATGCTGGTCGTCTCGCCCGTCGTGGGTGCGACGCCGGCAAAAGTTCAGCCGGTGAGCCTGGCGCAGGGCTACCAGTTCGGCGCCTATCAGACCGTGCTCGCCGTCGTGGACGCGGAGGGCAACGACGTGGCGCTTACCGGCCGCGCGCTGGAGATGGTTTTTGCCGATGCGGCGTCGCCGACGGTGGAACTTTTTGCGATCAGCACCGCCGGCAGCGGGGACGATCGCCTGACCGTCGACCCCGACCATGCGAACCAGGTGGACGTGGCCATCGCTCCGGCGCACCTGCAGCAGCCGCGGGCAATGAGCTGGGTGCTGTGGGACGTCACGGGGCCGAGCGATCCCGTCGGCCTGCTCAGCGGCAGCCTCGTGATCGGCACGAACCCCAAACCCTGAGACGGACGATGCCCAGCGCGCCGGCACGATTATGCGGTCGAAGCGGATGCCGCGGCCTGGTGCGCGGCGGGGTGTGCAGCGTCTGCGGACCGCGGGCCGGCACGGGCTGGCAGCACACGGCTACGCGGCAGGCGCGCGGCTACGACGCGGCCTGGTATCGGCTGCGGGCGAGAGTGATTGAGCAGCGCAGGCTGGCCGGCGGCGGCATTGTGCTCTGCGAGGAGTGCGGCCTGCCGATCGTAGGCGGGCAGATCCACGGCGATCACCTCGTCCCGTTCCACGGGCTCGACGATCCGTTGCGGCTCGATGCGCGCAATGTGCGGCTCGCGCATAAACAGTGCCACATGCGAAAAACGGCCAAACAGGCGCGCTGACGATTGGCGCGGTTATTTGGATGGGGGGGGCAGGGTCGGACCTTTTTTTGGTTGGTCGCCGGAACCGCGTCTAAGGCTCTTTGGCGCGCAGCCAAGTTTTGATAGGGGGGGTCGGAGGTGGGGAAAAGGGGAACGAAACCGAAGCCGACGGCGCTCAAAGCGCGGGCCGGCACGCTGCGCCCGGGCCGGCAGCGCGACGAGCCGAAGCCCGCGGCCGAGATCCCGCCGTTTCCCTCGTGGGCCGCGAAGTCGGCGGCCCCGCACTGGAAAGAACTGGCCGCCCACCTGTTTCGCGAGGGCCTGCTGACGCGACTCGACCAGGTGGCTCTCGGCCTGCTATGCGAGGCCCTGGCCGAGTACTGCGAATGCCGCGCGATCGTCGACGAGGCCGCGCGGACCGACCAGATGGGAATGAAGTACGTCACCTGCACCGATAAGGGCAACATCATCCAGCACCCGGCCGTCGGCGTGATGAACAAGGCCTGGGGCAAGCTCACCAAGCTGCTCGTGCAGTTCGGCATGACGCCCTCGGCCCGCGCGGGCCTGTCGATCAGCAACGCCAAGGAAGAGCCGGACCTCATTGCCCAGCTCATCGCCGGATCGCTCCGCAGAAATTAACCGCCGCCAAGAACATGCCCACCGCCACGCGCAAACGAGCCGCCGCGAAAAAACCGGAGACGATCGAGGCCCGCGTGCGCGCCTACATTGCCGGCGTCAGCTCCGGCGAGATCGTGGCCTGCAAGTGGGTCAAGCTGGCCGTCGCGCGCCACGTCCGCGATCTGAAGCACAGTGCGAAGCGGGGCCTCCACTTCGACGCCGACGCCGCGCGGCTGGCGGTGCAGTTCGTCGAATGCCTGCCGCACTCGAAGGGCAAATGGGCCGGCAAGCCCTTGCGCCTCGAGGGCTGGCAGATTTTCATCGTGTGGTGCGTCTACGGCTGGATGCGCAGCGACGGCCGCCGCCGCTTCAACACGGTGCTAATCGTCGTCGCGCGCAAAAACGGCAAGTCGACGCTCTGCGCCGGCCTGGCCCTGAAGGCCCTGGTCTGCGACGGAGAGGCCGGCGCCGAGGTCTACTCCGCCGCCACCAAGCGCGACCAGGCCAAGATCGTCTGGTCCGAGGCCCGCAAGATGGTGCTGAAAAGCCCGTCGCTGAAAAAAATCATCGGCGTGTCGCGCGGGGCGCTGGCCGTCGAATCGACGCAGTCCACCTATCAGCCCCTGGGGCGCGACGCCGACACGCTCGACGGCCTGAACCCGTCCTGCGCCGTGATCGACGAGGTCCATGCCCACAAGGACCGGGCCGTCTGGGACGTGATCGAGTCGGGCACCGGCGCGCGGGAAAATCCGCTCTTGATCGGCATCACCACGGCCGGCGACGGTTCGCCCGAGTCGATCTATGCCGAGCTCAAAAAACGCACCGAGGACGTGCTCACCGGCGCGGTGGAAGACGACACCTGGTTCGGCATGATCTTTACGCTCGACGAGGGCGACTCGTGGCAGGATGAACGTGTTTGGCTCAAGGCCAATCCGAATCTGGGCGTATCGGTCAACATCGAGGACCTCCGCCGGCTCTGCCAGAAGGCCAAAGAATCGCCGGCCAGCGTGGCGAATTTCCGCCGCAAGCGCTGCAACGAAGACGTGGCCACCTCCAGCCCCTGGCTGTCCGTCGAAGAGGGCAGCGCGTGGCAGGCCTGTGCCGGCGGCGATTTTTACGATGGGCACGGCCTGCGGCCCGAGACGATCGAGCGCTTCCGCGGCCGGAAATGCTGGGTGGGCGCGGACCTCTCCAGCCTCTCCGACCTGACGGCCATGGCCTTTTGCTTTCCTTGTGAGGACGGCTCGGCGGATCTTCTCGCCTTCGCCTGGTGTCCGCGGCAAAACGCCGTCGGACGGACCCGCGACAACCGCGTCCCCTACATTACCTGGGCCGACATGGGCCTGCTGAAGCTGACCGATGGGGACAGCGTAAATTACGACGAGCTCCGCGATACGCTCCGCACGGCCCGCGACGCCTGGGGTTGGGAGATCCAGCGCATCGCCTTCGACCCCAACAATGCCCGCTATCTCCTCACCAAGCTGGCCGAGGAGGACGGTTTTTCCGCCGAGCAACTGGTCGAGCACGACCAGCGCTGCGGCGCGATGAACGAGCCGATCCTGGCCACCGAGAAGCTGATCCTCGACCGCAAGCTCCGCCACGGCGGCCACCGCGCCTTGCGTTGGTGCGTGGCCAACGCGGTGATTTATACCGATACGGGCGGCCGCCGCCGCTTCAACAAGCGGCGGAGCCGCGAAAAGATCGACCTGGCCGTGGCCGCGGTGATGGCCGTGGGCTGCGCCGCCTCGGGCGCCGGTGCGGAACCCGCCGGCGCAAGCATCTACGACAACCTGGATCACATCATCATGGTCTAGTGTTCAGTGTTCAGTTTTCAGTGTTCAGTACGCTGACGCGGAAAACGACGGTCCATTCGCATGCGAACTGAAAACTGAAAACTGAATACTGGCGGGCTTTAGCCCGCAACTCCCGAAAGGGTTCCAATGACCTTCCACTCCGCAAAACATCGCCACCGCACCAGCCTCGAGCGCCGCGCCGCCTCCTACGGCCCGGTGCCGTTGAACGATTCCCACACGCTGTTTGGGAATTACCCCATGACGTCGACCGGCATCCGGGTCGACAACTATTCGGCCGATTGCAACTACGTCTTCCGCCGCGGCGTGGAGGTGATTGCCCAGTCGATGGCCAAGATTTGCCGCCGCTGGCGTATGGTCCACAGCGACTCGGCCGGCAAGAAGACGAACGATCGCGGCCTGCACTGGCGGCTCTTGACCGGCGCGGCCAACCAGTACACCACCGCCTACAATTTCTGGGAGCTTTTGCAGTCCTGGGCGAAGGGCTGGGGCAACGGCTACGCCTGGATCCTGCGACAAAAAGACCTGACGCCCATCGCGCTCTATCCGCTGCACCCGTCGCGGGTGATCCCTCGGCTGTGCAAAAACACGGATCCCGCCAGCCCGTTCCCCTGGGACCTCTTCTACACGATCGACGGCGGCCGGGAAATTTTCCTGCCTTACGAGATCCTGCACATTAAGGGCAATCCGGGTTTCGACGGTGTCACCGGCTACAACCTGGTGCAACTCCACGAAAACACCCTGGCCATCGCCCAGGCGCAGAACGAGTACTCGGGCGAGTTCTATGCCAACGGCGCGGTGGCCGGCGGCCTGGTCGAGCTGCCCGCCGGCATGAAGCCCGCCACGGTCGAGAAGTATCAGACCGATTTCCAGAACCGATACTCCTCGCGCGGCAACCGCCACAAGCTGGCCCTGGTCGACAGCGGCGTGAAATTCACGCAGACCACCATCGACCCCGAATCCTCGCAACTCCTGGAGGCGCGAAAGTTCTCCATCTTCGAGATCGCCCTGATGCTGGGCGTGCCGCCCACCGTGCTCGGCGACCTGAGCCACGGCACCTTCAGCAACGCCGAACAGCAGCAGTTGGCGCTGAACATGATCACCCTGCATCCCATCGCCGAGAACTGGCGGCAGGAGTTGGACGTGAAGATGACGCCGCCGGTCCCCGCCGGCAGCGGCGAGGAGTACTGTTGGGAATACGACCAGGCCTTAAAGGCCCTGGACGCGGCCGATACCGCCACGCGCATGGGCTATCTGCACACGGCCACCGGCGGCCCATGGATGTCGAAGGAGGAGGCCCGCGAAGAGGACGGCCTGCCGCAGGAAGTTTTGGGCACGATCTATCCGCCGCCGAACATGACCGGGCCGCCGGATGGGGAGTCGGGGAGCGTGGGGCGTGGACCGGGAGGCGATGGGGAAGGGCAGCCGGCCAAGCGTTCGGGTGCCACTGCTGGCTTGCCCAGCAGTGCCGCCGTCGAGTCACGTTTCAATGCGAACCACGACCCGGCCAATGGGCAGTTTACCGAGGGGGCCGGATCCGACTCGGCAGCCGCCGCCAGCGACAGGGCCAAGGCAGCCAGCGAGAAGGCCGCCAAAGTGCGCGACGATCCCAACGCCAGCCATGCGGAGATCGCGGCCGCCTATCGCGAGGCCCAGAAGGCGCACAAGGCGGCCGAATCGGAGCACAAGGCGAAGGCGGACCCCGACCTGGTGAAGGCCTGGCATGCCGGCAGCGCCTCGCTGTCCGATCCGAAGGTCGCCGCGGCGATGGAGCACCACGTCCGCGCCGGCTGGCACAAGGGGCAGGCCCGCGAGTTTAAGAATCTGGCCGTCAACCGCGAAGCGCTGGCCAAAACCAGCCGGGGCACCGCCGCCGATGCCGGCGTCGAACAGCGTGGCGGCCCGGGCAGCGGGCCGAGGCCCGGTCAGGGCCGAAAGGCCCGCGCCGAAAAGGCGAAGGCCGCCTATAAGCCTGCGAGCAAGGAAAAGCAGAACCAGGGTGATCGCCGCCAGCGCGAGGTGGCCGCGATCATCGGCCACCAGGTCAGCAGCGACAATAAGCCGATGGACGTGCTGGGCACAGACGGCAAAGGGCGGAACACGGCCGTGGAAGTCAAGACGCTTTGCGACCAGGCCAACGACAAGCTCACCATGCACCCCGACTCGAAAGAGCGGAAGGAGGCCTGGGGCAAGCAGAACAAGGCCGCCCTCTACACCGTGGCCGTCGATGATCGCGACACCTTCAATGGCGGCGCCCACAAGGACGCCTATTCGGGCAACCGCTTCTATCTCAAGCAGGGCGTCGGCTCGTTCCGAGTTTCGGCCATGACGCCAGTGAGCAAAACGGAAATGAGGGCCGTGGTCCGCGGCGATATGAAGCTTTCAGACGTGGCCGCCAACCGAAAGGGATAACCGATGGGCTACTCGATCTACGATTCGCGGGGATATGTGGCCGACGTCGCCAGCGGCGGCGGCCTGGCCGACTTCCGCGCCGCCGCCGCGGCGGATTCGCCCGGGCCGCAAACCGACGCGCTGCTTTCGGCCGGATCGTCCGACGCCCCGGGGGACCTGGCGGCCGAGCTGGCGGCGGCCTCCTTCGACGACGATTCGGCCGATTCGGTCCGCGCGGCGATCGCCGCGGCGGCCGCCAAGTGCAAGGACGTCGCGCTCCTCACCGACGGCGTGGGCTTTGATCCTGCGGAGGAGCCCGCGGACGAAGAACGATCGGCCGCGGCCGAGCAGCCGGTCTTCGAGCAGCGCAGCCTTGACGCGCGCCAAAAGGCGGTCGACGCCCTGGCCCCCGTGTTCTGCGATGTGGCGGCCCGGGTCGCCAGCAAAGAGTCGAAGGCCATCCGCGGCCTGACGAAGCACCTGCGGGAAAACCATCCCGAGCAGTTCGAGCGGCGCGCCAATGAGTTTTACGACGCCTACCGGGAGCAGATCGGCGACTCGTTCGTCCCGCCGCTGAGCACGCTGAACGTGGTCCTCCGCCGCCACGTGGCCGAGGAGCGCGCCGACGGCGACATGCAGCTTGGCGACGACGCGGCCGTGGGGGCCTACGCCAAGACGCTGGCCGGCCGCCACGTGCACCAGGCCAAGCAGCACCTGGCCGACATGATGACCGGCGAGAAAGAACAGGTGAGCGATGGAGCAGGTGAACAGGTGAGACAGCAACCGGTCAACTGTTCACCTGCTCAGAATTCACCTGCTCTGATCGCCGATCGGATCGACGCCGCCATGCTCTTGCGCGAGAAGTCGGCCCCCGCCGCCGCCGATCGCCAGCTCCGCCAGGCCGCCGGCTTTTTGACGCGGGAAGCCTATCGCGCCGCCGGCTGCAAGTCGCTCCGTTGGGTGGCCAACCCGGCCGACGGCGAAGAGTGCCGCGCCCTGAACGGCCGCGTCGTGGCCATCGACGAACCGTTTGCCGAAGGCCGCCATCATCCGCCCCTGAACGACACCTGCCATTGCGGCATCGTGGGAGAAGCCTGATATGGGAAAAGGTAGCCGCCGCCGGCCCTGCCTGGTCAGCCGCGAACAGTTCGAACGCAACTGGGAACGGGCCTTCGGCAGGAAGGAAAAGCAGCCACGGATGAAACACGGAACGAACACGGAAGGGAATCACGAAAGCACGAAAACGCGAAACGCCCCCGCCCCAAAGGGGCCTGACTCGATAGCCCAGGGCAACGCCCTGGGTGCGCAGAGCCATAAAACCTCAGCCCCGCAGGGGCGCAACAAACGGAAACCGATGCCATGACCACCGCCGAACGAGAAATCCGCATCATCCGCAAACCGGCCGAACTCCGCGCCGCCAAGGGCGACGACGGGGGCGACGTTTTTTCGGGCTACGTCTTCGAGTGGGACGCCCGCAGCGACGACCTGGGCGGCTTCGTCGAAACCATCAAGCGCGGGGCGGCCGCCAAGTGGCTGGCCAAACCGACGCGGAACCTCTTTGCCATCCTCGACCACAGCAAGGAGGTCCGCAATGTGCTGGGCGACATGGAGACCGGCACGCTGAAGCTCTTTGAGGACGATCGCGGGCTGGGTTTTGTGATCCACGCCGGCCCGACGACGGCCGCCAAGGATGCCGCGGTGGTCGTGGGCCGCAACCGCGTGGGCATGAGCTTCGCCTTCATCTGCGGCCGGCAGGACTGGACCACGCTGCCCGACGGCTCCCGCCTGCGGACCATCAGCGAATTCAAGGACCTGGACGACATCTCGATTGTCGTCGATGCCGCGTACAAGTCCTCCGACGTGACCGTGGCCAAGCGCTCGCTGGAGGAGGCGCTCGCCATCGAGAAGCGGACCGCCGCCGAAGCGGCGACCCAAAAAGTGGAAACAGAAAAACGCGCGGCTGCCGACGCGGCCGCCCAAACCAAGAAGCAGAGGGAGATCGAAGACATGGAGAAGCGACCGAGCGTGGATTACCTGAAGCGGCAATTGGACCTGGCGGATCTGGAGGCCCGCTGCTATGGCAATTACCCCGAGCGCCGCGACGAAGAGCAGCCCAAGCACGGGCCGGACGCCGCCGAGGCCCACCGGGCCACGCGGGAGACGCTCCGCGCCAAGGAGAATTCTGGCCTGCCCTCGCGGGCCCTGGAACTGAAGGCGGCCGCCGCGCACCAAAAAGCGGCCGAGTCGGCCAAGACCGAGGGCAAGACGGCCGCCGCCGATTTCCACACCAAGGCCGCCGCCATGCACGACGCGGCCGCCAGCGACCAGTACGCCGCCAATTTTTCCGATGCCATGCAGATGCGGGGCCGGGGACTGTCCCAACTTTCGTTCGACGAAAGTGGGACTGTCCCCTTCGGCCTCGAAACTCGAACCAACCAAGGAGATGCGATGTCGTTGACCGAACAGATTGAAGCCCGTTTCAACCCCAACCATGACGACAAGGGCCGTTTCGACTCGGCCGAGGGCGCGAGCAAGGCCGCCGAGAAGGCCACGAAATCGGCCGAGAAGGCCAGCAAGCACGCCGCCGGATCCAAAAGCGCCTCGGCGCACGACCGGGCCGCCGACGCCCACGAGGCGGCGCACGACGCGCACAAGGTGGCCGAGGCGCACCACAAGGCCCTGGCCGCCTACCACAAGGGCGCAGGACACGCCGACAAGGCCAAGGAGCACCTGGCCGCCGCCAAGATGCACGCCGCCAAGGCCGAGGCCCACCAGGCGGCCGAGGAAGGCCGCGCCTTCCCCAGGAACCCCTACGTCGAGCAGGCCGAATACGCCGACCCGGCCGGCGCCGGCACGGGCACGGCCGCGGCCGGCGAAGCCGCCGCCACGGCCTGAAGGCCGTGGGGCCGCGTAGCGGCCATTGACGGTAGCCGTGGGTTTCAACCCACGGTCCAAAAACCGGCCGATTTGTTCCGTCGCGCAGCGACGGCTGAATGACCGACGCCACCCCCGCGCCGAAACGGCGTCGCGCAGCGACGCCTGATCCGTGGGTTGAAACCCACGGCTACCATCGGGCCATCGCTACGCGATTAACCCCCGCTGAAAACTGAAAACTGAAAACTGAAAACTACTCCGATGTCCGAACTTAACGTCCCCGGCCGCGTCCTGGTGCCTCGAAACCCCTTCCCCCACAACACCTACTGGCTCAACGCCGGCATCGTCGAGGCCTGGCAGAAAACCTGGTGCTTCGCCCGTGTGGGACGCGGCAACTGCATGATCTTCCGCCTGGAAATGGACGCCGCCGGCCAGGTGCACTCGCCCCATCCGCTCTTCGGCCTGTCCGATCCGCATCTGAAGGCCGAGGACCCGCGGGCCATTTACGACCCGCTCCGCGATCGGATCGTGCTCTACTACGCCGGCATTCTGGGGCCGGGCCACTGCGCCATCTTCCGCGCGGAGATCGACCAGGCCGGCAAAGTGCATGGCCGCGAGCAGCTTCGCTACCTGGACGACGGCCAGGGCGTCCGCGTCGTGCAGCGGGCCTTCGCCGTCGACGAGCAGAAGAACTGGGCCCCGTTCATCGCCGACGGCCGGGAACTTTGCATCTACCACCATGCGCCCTGGACCATTTTGGAGCGGACGTCCGAAGGCATGCGCCTGGCGCACAAAGGCCCTTCAATCTCCTGGGATTATGGCGAGATCCGCGGGGGCGCGCCGCCGGTGAAAGTTGGGGACGTCTTTTATTCCATTTTTCATTCCGCCCGCTTCGACCGGGATCCCGACACCGGGAAAGAATCGAAGGTCTATTACGCCGGCTGCCTGGCCTTCACCGACGACTTTGGATTGGCGGCGATCACCCCCGAGCCGATTTTGGCCGGCAACGTGGCCGAGGGCAACTGGCCCTGGACGGCCCCCGGCATCGGCGTGGCCGTCTCCGCCTGTTTCCCTTGTGGGGCGATCGTGCGGGGTGAGAATCTCTTGGTGAGCTATGGGTGGCTCGATCAGGAAGTCCGCCTGGCGGAGATCCCGATCGCCGAGCTGCGCGAGCGGATGGTTGAACCGGAGCCCGTGGCCCTGGGAGCGCGGAGGAGAATCGTAAAGCATGATGCGTGAAGCGTGGAGCGTTTTTCGCCCTACGCCCCACGGCCCACGCCCCACGTTTTGGAGATCCCTATGAAATACCTTGAAGAGTTCGATGCGGCTGAATGCGGCGGACATGCCCGCCGTTACGCCGTATCGCTGGAATGGATCGAGCCGCTGCTTTTGCCCGGGGCCGTAATCTACCAGACCGGCCGCGGCTTCTGCCCCTTCGACCTGGCCGCCCGGCGACTCTTTCCCATCGACCTGCGCAGCACGGGCCAAAGCGACCTGCGTTATCCGCTGCCCCTGGCCGCAGAAATTGCCGACGGCATCTTCTGCATGGAGACCATCGAGCACATCGACGACCCGGCCGACTGCGACGGCGAAATGTTCCACGACGCCGGGATCCATAACCTGCTCAGCGAATGCCACCGCATTTTGAAGCCGGGCGGATGGCTCTTCCTTACCACGCCCAACGCCAATCAGTACGGCTGCGCCTGGCGTCTGGTAAAGGGCGACTCGCCCCGCTGGTGCAACGGCCACATCCGCGAACTCGGCTATTGGGAACTGTTGCATTTCGTTCGTCGCGCCGGCTTCGGCGTCGAGCGGATCGAAACCCGGGACGTGTGGGAGGACCTCCCATGTCCGACGGAACTCCGGCAGGCGATGGACCGCCTGGCGCCCGGCGTGCCCCGCGGCCATTGCGTTTTTATGTTGGCGCGAAAGCGGACGTCTCCTAATCCCTAATTTCCAATCCCTAATCCCTTCCTTTTTTCCATGCCCGACTATCGACCAAGATCCGACAAGGCCGAATGGCACCTGACCCACCGCTGCGACCTGGCCTGCCCGAACTGCAATCGCGCCTGCTTCCTGCCGCCGCAAACGCCGGATATGAGCGTGGACGACGGGCGGGAATTCTGCCGGCAGGCGGCGGACCTCGACTACCGCCCCCGCATCATGCTGATCGGCGGCGAGCCCACCTTGCACCCGGACTTTCTTGAGTTCGTGAAGCTGGCCTCGGCCTTCGCCGGCTCGGACCGCGTCGAAATCTGGTCCAACGGCTTTTCAGCGCAAGCGAAGGAGCTGCTCGCGCTGGTCCAGGACCATGGCCTGGCCATCGTCCAGTGGGGCACCGTCAAGCGTGGCAACGCCAGCCATCCGGTCCGGGACATCTTTATTGCCCCGGCCGACTTCGGCGAGACCCGCGAGCCGTGCGGCACGCATGCCTGCTTCGCCGATCCGGACTGCGGCATCAGCGTGGACTCGGGCGGCTATACCGTCTGCTGCATGGGCGGGGCGATCGACGGCATTCTGGGCCTTTCCGTGCGGACCCGGCGGCTGGCGGACCTCTGGGACCCGGAGTTCGCCGCGCGGCAGACCCGGGCGCTGTGCGACCATTGCGGCCAGCACCTGGGCATCCCGCCGCAAAAGCGCGCCGCCTGCCAGCGGATCCACGGCACGCTCATGTCGCCCGCGTGGGCGCGTGAGAGCAGGAGGGCAATTGAGCAGGAAAGCAAAAGAACAGGAGAACAGGAGAACAGGAGAAACGCCGATCTTCCCCCAAAGCCGTGCTTCGCCTGCTCACCTGATCCCTTGCTCACCTGTTCCAGCATGGAGGCCCTGCCTCCATGCTGACGCCCCGCCAAGCCGCCGTATTTGACTGTTTGCAGGCCCTGGCCGCCGACCTGGGCTATCCGCCCACCTCGCGCGAGATCGCCGCCAGGGCGAAGCTGAGCGACACCAGGGCGCGGCAGCACCTGGCCGCCCTGGAGGCCCGCGGGGCCATCCAGCGCGACCCGGGCACGGCGCGAGGGATCAGGATCGTGGGGCGGGGAGCGTGAAGCGGGGAGCGTGGGGCGGGGGCGACAGTCCGGAGACGAGAGCCCAGAGCCGACAGCCCCATAGGGGCAAAACTCGATAGCCCAGGGCGCCGCCCTGGGTAAGGTGACCCGACGTGGGCGCAAGCCCCATAGGGGCGCGACAAGGAACCACGAATCACACGGATAACACGAATGAAAGCTGACTGGCAATACCGCGGCATCCGGCTCTACCGGGGCGATTGTTTGGAGATTCTACCGCGGCTGCGGGCTGCCAGCGTGGACATGATCTTCACGGACCCGCCCTATGGGCACAAGAACAATGACGATGATCTGATCGCCAGGCGGGAACTTGCGCTTGGCGGCAAGCGATACCATTGTCAGAACCCCGCCAGGCCGATCCTGAACGACGGCCCCGAGGCGAATGATTTGTTCCACGCGAGTTTGCCGGAATGGGCACGCCTTTTGCGCTGCTGCTGCTGCTGCTGCTGCTGCGGCGGCGGTCCTGATCCGCAATTCGCGCGCTGGTCGTTGTGGATGGACGAAGTCCTGCGTTTCAAGCAAATGGTGGTCTGGGACAAGGGACCGATGGGCATGGGCTGGCACTACCGGCGTAGTTACGAGACGGTGCTCGTCGCGCAGAAGGGCAAGGGAAAGACCGCCTGGTTCGACACCACGCGGCGGATCGAAAACATCATCCGCCCGGCATCCGGCATCCGCAAGATCATTCCCTCGGCGGCCGATCATCCTACACCGAAGCCGGTCTCGCTCGCCTCCCATTTCATCCGCCTGCACACTTGCCCGGGTCAGGCAGTGCTGGATCCGTTCATGGGCTCCGGCTCAACCGCCATCGCCTGCATCCGCGAAAAGCGGCGGTTCATCGGCATCGAGCTCGACAAAAAATACTTCGCCGCGGCGGTGGAGCGGATCGAAGCCGAACTGGGCGCGAAGCGGATCCGCCGGGCCGTTGCGCGCATCGCCCCACGCCCCACGCCCCTCGCCCCACGCTCGAAACGTCGCCAATTGGCGACGACCGGCCGGGAATTTCGGGCGAAATAATCGTGCGGCGTGAAGCGTGCGGCGTGGACCGATCGCCCCACGGTTCCCGCCCCACGCCCCACGGTTCCCGCCCCACGTCCCACGGTTTTCCCCCGCCCCCCAATGGCCCCCCTGCGCAAAAACGCAGCCCCCCGCCGCGCGCAGCCGTCGAAACCGCGCCGTATGATTGCGATAGCCAAGGATACGAAAAGGCCCTCTCAGGCCGGCGTCGGCCGAGCCGCCCCAAGTGGCGGCGACCTGAGCGGGTGACAGTGGCAACGCCGTCCGCCAAGCCGGGCGCGCCCATTAGGCAAGATCCTTCCCATGAATTTTGCCGGGTGGTGCGTGCGCGGCCCTTCCGTTGCGCGGCCCAAAACCCGGCGGCAACGGAGCATGAAACGATGGCAGCCGCAGTCAAGGAACTTCTGGAAAAGCGGGCGCAACTGGTCAGCAATGCCCGCGAGATTCTCGATCGCAATCGCGAGGGCGGCAAACTGTCCGCCGACGACCAGGCGCACTACGACCGCATCTTCGCCGAGGTGAACAGCCTCAGCGGCGAGGTCGAGCAGCGCAGTCAGTTCGCCAGCCGGCAGGCGCAGTTGGACGCCGCCGCGGGCTGGGAGAAGCAGGCCGACAAGCGCGACCTCGACCCCAACCCCGAGACGCCCGAGCAGCGCGCCGCGGCCGAGCGGGCCGGCCTCAAGCTGGCCGCCAAGACCGACTTCTACGGCATGCTGGAGAAGCGCGCCAAGAGCCTGGCCATCCGCCACGCCTTCGAAAACTACCTCAAGCGGAAGGCGACCGAGGACCACTACCGGGCGCAACTGCACGAGCACCTGCCGGTGGAATACCGCGATTTGCTGGCCGGCACGGCCGGCAGCGGCGCGGACCTGATCCCGCCGGTGGAGTTCATCGACCAGATCCTGATACCCCGCGATCGCCAGGTGCTGATCCGCAAGAAGGCCACGGTCCGCCGGCTCTTGAAATCGACCGACGGCTATCAGCCGACCATCGAGACCAACCCGGACGACGCCGACTGGACCACCGAAATCCAGCCCGTCAACCCGGACAACACGGGCGCCAACGCGGCCGGCGGCATGACCACCGGCAAGCGCGAGCTCAAGCCCAACGTGCTGACCAAGCTGGTCAAGGTCTCCATCAAGGAACTGATGGTCCTGCCGCAGGTCAGCGAACTGATCGCCGATCGTCTCGGCTACAAGTTCGGCGTCAGCGAGGAAAAGGCTTTCATGGTCGGCACCGGCAACGGCCAGCCCCTGGGCGTCTTCACCCTGGGCACGACCTCGGGCATCAAGAGCAGCTCCGACGTGCAGACCTACAACGCGGCCACGGCGCCCACCATGGACGGCCTGATCGCCGCCAAGTACACCCTGCCGCCGCCCTACTGGGCCAATGCGGAATGGATGTTCCACCCGGTGTTCATCAGCCTGATCGCGCAGATCAAGTCGCTGATCAACACGTTCATCTGGCAGCCCTCCACCCAGGCCGGGCAGCCGGACATGCTGCTGGGCTTCCCGGTCCGCACCGACGTGTGGGCGCCCTCGACCGTCGCCGCCAATGCCTACGCCGGCATCCTCGGCGACTTCAGCTACTACCACATCGCCGACCTGGTCGAGCCGTTCAGCGTGCAGCGCCTCAACGAGCTCTACGCCGGCACCAACGAAGTCGGCTTCCTCGGTCGCGAGTACTGCGACGGCATGCCCGTGATGTCGGAGGCCTTCGTCCGCGTGCAACTCGGCGCGTCGGGGGCGGCGGGAAGCTAGCGAAAAAAAAGGGATTAGGGATTAGCGATTAGGGATTAGAGCCGCAGCGCGGCCGCGATTCCTTCTCCTAATCCCTAATCCCCACTCTCTAATCCCTGTCCGCGAGGAGCCCATGCTCGTCCGCGTCCGTTTGCTCATGTCCTGCCTGGCCGGTCCCGACGGCATCAAGTTCCGCGGCCATGAAGTGGCCGTCTCCCCCGAGCAGGCCCTATTGCTCGTCGCCAGCCGGCAATGGGAATACGTCCTCCCGCCGCAAGCGGCGGAGCCCAGAGACGAGAGTCAAGAGTCCAGAGCCGAGAATGCCACCGCTGGCTTGCCCAGCAGTGTTCCAAATGCCCCGCGTCCCCGGCGTGAATTCCGCGGCCGCCCGCTGAACACTGAAAACCGAAAACCGGCGGCCGCCGCGGCCGCAATTGAAAAATGACCCTCGTCGTCGTCAGTAAATCGCCCGACGCCGTGATCAGCCTGGACCAGGTCAAGCGCTGGCTGCGCATCGACAATCCGGACGAGGACGACCGGGTGCAGTTCCTGCTCTCGGTGGCCGCCGATTACGTCGAGCAGGTCAGCCGCATGGTCTTTTCGGAGACCGTCTTCCAGCTCGTTTTGGACGCCTTCCCGGCGGTCAACTGGTATCAGTATTACCCGGTGATGGCCCCGTTCCCGCAACTGCTGACCCTGGGGCAAAACTTCTTCCTCCCGAATCAGACCATCAACCAGCCGGTCTACCCGGTCACGTCGATCGACTCGATCCAGTACGTCGACGCCGACAGCGGCCAGGTCACCACGCTCGACCCGTCGCTCTACACGGTGGACCTGGCCGGCACGCGGATCGCCCCGGCGGCGCAGCAGATTTGGCCGGCGGCCAAGAACCAGCTCGACTCGGTCACGATCCAGTTCCACGCCGGCTTCGGCCCGGGCAACGTGCCCACGCCGCTGAAGCTGGCGGTCCTCAACCATTGCCTGCTGGCCTATATGAACCCCGGCGGCATCCCCGCCGCCGATTTAGAGAATCTCGATAAGGCAATCATCGCCCAGAGACAAAATCTGCTCGTATGAGCGTGGACCGTGGGGCGTGGGGCGTGGACCGATCGCCCCGCGGCCCACGCCCCACGGCCCACGACACGAACACCCATGCCCAGCCACAGAACCCCCATCGGCCAGATGCGCAAGCGGATTGCGATCCTGCTTCCCAACGAGGCCGCCAGCGACAGCGGCGAGACGGCCGGCGATCCCACGACCCTGTGCATGGCCTGGGCCCGCATCCTGCCCTTGTCGGGGAGCGAATCGTGGGTATCGCAGGAGCAGCAGGAATTATCCAGCCATCAAATCAACATGCGCTACCAGCCGCGCATCACGCCGAAGATGTACGCCACCTACCAGGGTCGGACCTTCAACTTCACATCGGTCCGCGACCTGGACGAGATGCACGAGGAGCTGGAGATCCTCGCGAAAGAACCTTTGCAGGAGTGAGACATAACGGGATTAGGGATTAGGGATTAGTCGCAGGCGAGATTCCCCCCTCTAATCCCCAATCCCCAATCCCTAATTCCCGCCCCCATGAACCTCTTTATCTCCCTGAAATCCGCCTTGCTCTCGATCCCGGCTGTGGCGGCGATCGTCGCCAGCGACGCCCACGCGCCCGACCCGACGACGGCCCGGATCTGGAATAGCTGGGAGCGGAAAAACGCCTACCCGTGCATCATCATGGACATCGACCGCGAGGCGGAGCAGAACGACCTCAGCGGCCGGGGCGACCTGATCATCGCCGAGGTGACCGTTACCTGCCGCGACAACACCCACGACGGTTCCGACGCCTTGCAGCAAGCGGTCCGGGCCGGACTGGCCGGCTATAGCGGCGATTTCCAGGCGGTGCTGGACGATACGACGCACGCCGAGCCGCCCAAGGGCGACGGCAGCACGGCGCATTGGTACGACCATGTAATGAGCTTCACGATGTTTTGGAACGAATGAGGAGCAAAGGGATTGGGGATTAGGGATTAGGGATTAGCGGCTGACGCCCAGGTCCCGGCCCCCTTTTTCCAATCCCCAATCCCCAATCCCTGCCCATGGAAGCACTCCGCGGCCTCGATCAACTGGTTCGCACGATCAACCGCCTGAAGGACAAAACGGTCCAGAAGGCGGCCAAGGCCGGGCTGAACGCCGGTCTGACGGAGCTCAGCCGCGCGATCAAGACGGCCGTGAACGCCAGCGCCGCCAGCCCGGAGCTGAAGGCGGCCGCCCGCCAGGCCGTCGGCAAGCGGCTGGTGAAGGAAAGCGAGAGCCGGGCGATCATCGCCGCCAAGGCCGGCTTCGGCGTGGGCCTGCATGGCAAGCGGAAGCGGGCCAAGGCCGCCGAGCGGGTGGCGGCCCGCCAGGCCGCGCGGGCCGCGGCCGGCAAGCATGCCGGCGGCGTGGGCATCTCGGCCGCCGACATCCAATGGCCCGTGCTGGGGACGCAGGACCGCTTCACGGGCGCGAAAACGACCACCAATCGCCAGGGGCGCAGATATACCAAGGCGACGGGCAATCCCGTGCATCACACGGGCCGCATGCCGGCGGTCCTGAAGGGGATTGTGCCGGCCGTGGCGGCAAGCAGCGGCGATCGCATCCTACAGGCCGTCCGCGAAAAGGTCCAGAAGACGATCGCCTCCGAGGTCCACGCCTCGCAGGTGCCCAGATTGATTCACTAAATACTTCACACTGGAGAAATCCCCATGTCCACCCGCACCTGCAAAGGCTGCGCCCTGAAGGCCACGATCAGCGGCACGCTGACCGCCATCGCGCAGATCATCAACTTCGACCTCGGCGACATTGAGGGCGAGACCTACGAGGCCGATACGCTGGACAACGCCAGCGCCGGCATCCCCTACGCGCCCACCGGCCGCGTGGAAGGCGGCAAGGTCTCCGGCGAACTGTTCTTCGATTACAACCTGGGCTCGCACGCCGGCTACGTCGGGCTGATCGGCTCGGGCGGCGTGGCCTGCGCCGCCAGCTTTCCGCAAACGACCAGCTTCAACGCCGCCTTCACCGCGGCCGGCTTCGGCCTGGGCCTGACGGTTGCGCTGAAGGAGGGCCTGAAGGGCAAATTCTCGATCAAGATTTCCGGCCAGCCGGTGTTTGCGGCTGGAAGCTGAGTACAGGAGGGATTGGGAATTAGGGATTAGGGATTAGACCCGAATCCCCATCCGCTTGCGACCAATCCCCAATCCCTAACCTTTAATCCCTTTCACGAGGAACCCACGATGAAATGCAGATTCCTGATCGACATGGAGCGGCCGTTTGAGACGCCCGAGGAGGAAGCCGCCTTCCGGGCCACCGGCCGCTTTCCCATCCGGCCCGCGGGCAGCGAGCTCGAAAATCCCGAGGCCTATTTGCTGGTCCGCATGGGCTGCGCCGAGCCGGCCGATCCCGAGTGCGAGGCGGCGCACGGCATGGGCCCCGAGCAACTGGCCGCGGCCAGAACGGCCTACGTCCGCGTGGCCGCCGGCATCCACCCCGACGACTATGCGGCCTTCGACGCCGGCGAGATGGTCGGCTACGACGCCGACGGCCGCCCCATCCCCGGGCCGAACTATTGCGGCTCGCTGGCCGATTACGAGGCCGGCGCGATGGAGGAAGAGGATACGCTGGATTGAGGACCGTGGGGCGGGGACCGTGGACCGAGCAATCGCCCCACGCCCCACGCTCGACGCCCCACGAATATCAAAGTGGGTTCCCGGATTTGGGGGCCGCGGGCGCAATCCCAACGCCCCCGGATCCGTTTTACCCATAGAAGCAGTTTGAAGTTTTCAGTTTTCAGTGTTCAGCAAGACTGGGCATCGGAAGCTGAAAACTGAAAACTGAAAACTGAAAACTATCACGAAAGGAACCCCATGAAAGACGAGAATCCCCAACTGCTCTCCCGCGACGACCTGATGAAACCTTTGGCGCGCCGCTACAAGACGGTGGGGCCGCTGCCGGTCCGCGGCGGCTACTGCCGGCTGCAATCGTTGAGCGAGCGGGAGGCCTCGGCCTACGAGGCGGCCAGCTACGATCGCGGCACCCTCGTGCGCGCCCGAATGGAAGACGCCAACCGCCGCTACCTGGCCATGTGCCTGGTGGACCAGGCCGGCAACCGCCTGCTGGGGCCCGGCGACGCGGCAAAACTGGCCGACTGGGACCGGGCCGACATGGTCTTCCTCTACAGCGAGGCCGTGGCGCACGTCAACGCCAAGCGGCCGGCCCTGGAGGACGTTGAAAAAAACTCCGAAAAGACGCCCGCCGCCGGCTAGCGCTGCGCATGGCGGCGCGGGCCGGAATTTTGGACGTCGACCGCTGGCTGGAAACGATCGCGCCGGAGCGGCTCGACGAATGGGAAATTTTCCAGCGGATCGAGCCGGACCCGCTCGATCGGCTGCGGGAGGTGCTGAAGATGGGTTTCGCCCTGCTGGCCGCCGGCCTGGGCATATCGAAGGTAACGCCGGAGTTTTTCGATCCGGTGAAGCCGGAAGAGGCGGCCCCGGTCGGCGCCCGCGAAGCGGCCGGAATGCTGCGGAGGAGCGCGGGGCGTGAACCGTGAAGCGTGGACCGTGGAGCGGGAAATCGTGGGTCGGGGGCCGTGGACCGTGAAGCGAACGATCGCCCCACGGTCCACGCCCCACGCCCCACGGTTCTGATTCCTAATCCCTAATCCCTAATCGCTAATTCCTCCCATGAGCACCGCGATGGGCGACCTGGTGGTCTCGCTGGGGCTGGACAACACCCAGTTTCTGGCCGCGCTGAACGGCTCGGGCGAAAGCCTCGACCAGTTCGCCACGCATTCGAGTGAATCATCCTCGGAGATTGAGGGCCACGTCGGCGGCGCCTCGCGGGCCTTCGGTTTTCTCGGCAAAGAGATCAGGCATGCCGGCGAGGAACTGGGCGGCGAAAACACGGTGATCGGCGAAACGATCAGCGGCCTGGGCGGCACGGTCACGGGCATCGGTGAGGTGGTTCACGGCTACCACGCCATGCACACGGCGGTTGAGGTCCTCACCACCGCGCAGGTCTTCTTGAATTCGATCAGCCCGCTGGGCTGGACGGTGATGATCGGCGGGGCAGTGGCCGCCGGCGCGGCCTATCTGACGCTCAGCCACCATATCGAGACGGCCGCGGAGGCGGCCGAACACCTGAAAAAAGTGCTGGGCGACATCAATGCGCATCACGGCGCGGAGTTCGACAAGGACGCCGCCAGCAAACAGAAGGAACTACAGGAGAACCTCCGCAATCGCGAAGAAGATGCCCGCGATCTCAGCCCGCTCCACGCCGTGTTAATTAGCGGCACCTACGGGTTGAAATATCTCCTTGAGCTGCATGCAATCGACAAAGCCCATTCCGCCCTCGACGAATTCAACAAGGCGGTCGTTCAGCATCGCCAGCATGAAGCGGGAAACGCCGCCGACAGCTACCTTTCGCACCTCCGCGAAGAAGCAGAAAAGCTCGACAAAACGCCGCTGGAGCAATTCCAGGAAAACCTGGCAAAGTCCGGGCGGAGCGCCAAAGAGGTGGCCGAGGAACTGGCCAAGGCCAAGACCTATTCGGCCGACATCGAAAACCACGCCATCAAGTCGGCAATCGACCGCAAGGAGAAGGAGCTCTCGCAGTTCGGCATGAGCGACTCGCAAAAGTACGTCGCCAATTTCCAGGCGGAGCATCCCGGCGCCAGTTCCGGGCAACTGGCTCTGGTCAAGGACCAGGCGGCCCGCGAGGACGCGCTGAAGAACGACACGGCGATGGAAAAGAAGCTCGACGCCGACCGCACCGCCGAGACCGCCCGGCTGGCGGCCGAGGTGAAGTCGCTCACCGAAGGGCCGATGGACAAGCTGATCGCCCAGGCCCGCGACCTGCAAATCGGTTTGGCCAACGGCGCGATCGGCCGCGGCGACTATGCCTCGGCCATGGCCGCATTGCAGGAGAAGGCGACTCCCAAGGCGGAAAAAGAGGCCAAGGAGGAGGCCCCCAAGGCGATCGAATACGGCACGGCCGCCGCCTTCGAGGAGCTCTACAAGGCCATGCACCCGGACGAGCAGCAGGACCACGCCCAGCGCACGGCCGAGAACACGGCCAAGATGGCGGAACTCATGGAAATCATTCGCGACAACACGGCGAAAACGGTGGTGCTGGGATGATCGTTTCCTTCCACGAAATCCACGACGGCCGCGGCGGCGGCGACGAAATCTCCTCCAAGGAGCAATCCAAGGTGGAGTTCACGCGGAAGTTTCGCGCCGTCACGTCCAGCCCCTACGACGGCCCGGACGTGGTGCTCGCCGCCATGGACCCGCTGGGCACGCCGCATCCGGCCTATCCCAATGCCTTCCTCCGCCGCCGCCGGGCCGAGAATTTCGCCAAGAGCAAGCTGGTGTGGATCGCCACCGCGCAATACTCCAGCGATCCGATCGTCTCGCAAAGCCCCCAAAGCGATCCGCCGCAGGCCAGTTGGGATACGGAAAGCTTCAGCCGGCCCTATGAGTACGACAAGGACGGCAAACCGGTCGCCAACAGCATGACGGACGCCTTCGTCCCGCCGCCCAGCGATACCGATGCATTTTGGGTCTGCACGGTGAAACGGAACGCCACCTTCGTGCCGACCTGGCTGCTGAGCTATCGCAACTGCGTCAACAGCGACCAGATCGTGCTGGACGGGGTCACGGTGCGGCCGCTGTGCGGCTGGCTGAAGAGCATCAAGATCAGCCCGATCCAGTTCCGCAACCAGATAGCCTACCGCGCCCTGCAATTTCAGATCGCCTGCAAAGACGGCCATCAGCTCCGCGCCGCCGTGAGCGGCATCGGCCCCACGCTGGATGATTGGAAAAAATACATCTGCGACCGCGGCAATCGCCAGAAGAGCCAGGACAACCCCGACCTGCCCAACTACGGCAAGCCCGTGCCGATCGTCAACGCCGACGGCACGGCCGCGCGGATCCCCTGCTATCTCGACGGCAGCGGCATCAACATCGTGACTCCCACTCCCGACAACGTGGTTTTTTTGCCCTTCCACCTGAAACCCGAACAACCGTTCGGGATCCTGCCCCTCTGGTGATCCATGGCCAACGAAATTCAAGCCAGCCTTTCGGTACGCATCCTCAACGGCGCCTATAGCCAGGTGATTTCCCCGCAACCGGCGAGCATCGCGCAGACCAACGTCGGGGCCGGCGGCATCCCCTCCCAATCGATCCCCACCGCCGACACGGTAATCGCCGGACTTACCGGCCTGACGGCCAACGGCTACGCCTTCCTGCAGAACCTGGACGCCACGCATTACATTCTCTGGGGCCCGGACAACGGCAGCGGCGCGATCGTCGTCCTGGGCAAGCTCAAGCCGGGCGAATATGCCTGGGTGCGGATCGCGCCCTCGGTGGTCCTCCGCGCCAAGGCCGACACGGCCGCCTGCAAGCTGCAGGTTTTCGTGTTGGAGGATTAGGCGATGTCGGTCCAAAACGATGCCGTCGACCGCATCTCGGCCGCCGTGCGCGGCTACGAGACGCGGCTGCAGGACCAGCAGCCGATCCAAAACGGCTACGTCGAATCGCAGCCCCTGCGCTGGATGGTGCTGACCGCCGACCTGCCGGCGGCGACGACAACCACCATCGCCGGCACGAGCATTACGATCACCGTTCCGGCCGGCCCGACGGTCGACGCGCCCGCCAACGCCAACCCGGCCGACTGGCAGGCTTATGGCAACAGCGGGGCCGGCGGTTACGTCGTCGACACGGCCACCGACTATTTTGTCGCCGAGACGACCGGCAAGCGCTCCTACTCGCAGGGCGAATGGGTGCTCTGCCGGCCGATGGGCAGCGGCAATGGATTCATTTGGGAACCCCTGTCCGCCGCGGGGATGGCCGCGTTCTGGAACGACGAATCCTCCGCCGCTGCGCCGCCCTATGCCGTGATGGCCGTCACCGGGATGCACGATCTGAGCGGCAGCGGCGCAGGTCCATTCCTGCCGGCCTGCAAGCGGGTCACCACGGCCCTGATCGCGACGCAGCGGCAATACCTGGTCAACGGCGCGACGCAGGTCGCCGCCCAATCCTCCGGCGCGTACCAGGACGCCTGGGAAGTGAAATGCCTGTACGGCGGCACGGGCACGCCGGCCGTGGAGGACGTCTGGGCGCCGACCGCGGGACAATGGTATCTCACGAAAAAGGACAAGCTCGCGCCGGCCTGCGTCTGGGGCGTCGTCGATGCCGGCGTCTATAACTCCGCCAATAGCGTGCTGCTGGGCAAGCAGTGGATCTTCGGCTCGGTGCATCCGCTGTTTTGGAACGACGAAAGCTCCGCCGACGCCCCGCCCTGCGCGCTGATGATGGTCACGGGTCTGCACACTTTGCCCGACGGCACGGTCGTGCTCGCGGCCAAGCAGCCCGCGGCAATTACCTCGCAGCCGTACCGGCGGCACTACATCGTCAACGGCTCCGACACCGTGGCCCATCAAAGCTCCGGCCGCTTCCAGGACGACTGGGAGGTCGAATTCGCCTACAGTTCGGGCACGCCCGCGCTGGAGGACGTCTGGGGGCCGGCGGCGGCCGGCGGCTGGTACGCTGAGAAAAAGTCTAGCAGCGCGCCCGACTGCCAATGGGGCATTGTTGTCGCCGGGACCGTGGCCAGCGGCATCGCCGGCGGCAAGCAGTGGATCTTCGAACAGGGCGCATGGTGCTGGGCGCGCGTGCAGGACGCGGCCACCGCCGCCAGCGCATCCCTGGCGGCCTGGACCGCCAATCATGACGGCGGCCAGAATTGGCCCGCGCCCGTAAAACCCTGCAACCCGGACGGCAGCCTGATTTCGGGGGCCGTGCCCTTTGCGGCCCTGACGCCGATCGACCCGGAGCGGGATACTGACCTCTATCCCAACGCGACGGCCGACGACGGCACGGGGAGCATCGTCTTCTGCCAGCGCGACGGATTGACCGGGCAGTGGATGATCGTCGGCGAGAAGGCGATGGGCGACAAGGCCCATACCGTCAAGCTGTGGAATTCTACTAGCGGTCCGCCGCGGGGCTGGGCGCTGTTTACCGCGATGGCCGATCGGCACCCGGTCTATCCCGGCGTCGTTACGGGACAGACGGCGCTCGGCAACCAGGGCGGCTACACCTGGCACGGCAAGGCGTGCCCGGGGGATGCAAGCACCGGCGGCACGCCGGGCACCAACGACCATCCGGACCACAACGATCTCGCCGCCTGCTACCTCACAAATTTGCTGCAGGGAACCCCGGGCTCGGGACAGAGCAATGTGCCCGGGTGGCTGCTGACGGCCGATCCAACTGGCATAGACTACGAGCATCTCGGCCCCTTCAACAACAACAAGGACACGGACAATCGCTCGCTGTACTACTGCGTTTACTTTATTCAGCGCGTGTTGACGATCTGACATCCAGCGCCCGTTCGTGAATTTCGTGAATTTCGTGGATCCTCCTCCGATGGCCTTCCCGATTGAAAAGGCAGCGGCGTTCATCCTCGCCTACCCGGCCGGCATGGTCGCGGTCGAATTGATCGACTGGCTGCAAAAGAATCGCGTGGCGGCCATTGCGCTGGAGAACAACCGCACGAATCGGCACATCGTGGTGGGCTACAATCTGTGTGTCCGCCGCGCGCTGGACTCAGGCTTCGAACATTTCATCTTCGCCGATAACGACATGCGGCCCTCGCTGGCCGAGGCGGCCCCGTTCCTGGCGGCGGCCGGCGACATCGTGGCCTGCAAATACCCCACGGAATGCGGCGAGGCGGCCTGGCCGGAGCCCAGCGGCTTTCACACCGGTTTATGGCGCAGCACACGGCGCGTGCTGGAGGCGATCGAGCCGCCCTGGTTCCTGCCCAGCTTTTCCGAGGACGGCTGCCGCGTGCTGACCTGCGAGTGCGCGCTGTTGCCGCTGAAGGCGCAGCGGGCCGGATTCACGGTCCGACATGCCGGCTGGGCGGGGCACACGCCGCGGCAGAGCGTGGAGCGTGGGGCGTGAAGCGTGGGGCGGAAGGCGTGGGGCGTGGGGCGTGATGCGTGGGGCGGAAGGCGTGGGGCGTGGAGCGCGATCACCCCACGCCCCACGGTTCACGGTCCCCGCACGCCGCAGGCCTTCAGCAGGGCGAAAAGGAGGAACAGTCCGACGATCGCGGCGGCCTGGGCCCAGCCCCGCCAGGTCGGCCGGCCCTCCTGGTCCTCGTCGTCCGGATTGTCGGGATCCAAGAGGCCCATCAGTCCAGCAGCGCCGGTTCCTCGGTCAGCGATTGAGGGCCATTATCAGCAAGGCCGAGATCATCCCGCCGACGATTCCCACGCAAGCCATTCCGACGCCAATCCCCAGCCCGGTGACGAAGCCCAACCGAAAACCGCCGGACTGTGGAGCCGGCTGACGCGCGGCGTAACTGACCGTGCTTCGCGTTCGCGTTTGCGGATGATCCAAAAAGTCCAGGTCGCCCATCGCTATTCTCCGCCGGCCAGCAGCCCGACGGCCCGCAGGCCCTCGTCGATCGGCCGCTCGTGGTGCGAGCGCCAAAATTCTTCCACCGCCTCGGCCAGGGCCAGTTTGGCGCCCGGGCTGGCATCTCGGATCCGCGCGGCAAGGGCCTGGGCGTCGATCGACCATTTCTCGCCCAGGCCGTCGAGCCGATCGGCGTCGGCCACCTCCGCCCAGAGGCACTGCCAGCCGCTCTCGTCCAGGATCGTGCCGTTCAGGGCGTCGCAGATCCCGCAGGCCTCGCCGCGCGAAAGGTGGAGCGACTCAATCTCCAGTTGCCGACACAGTTGCCGCCGGCGCTCGGCCACACCCGCGCCGTAGATTGCCGCCGAGACGTCCTCGGCAAAAATCGGATCGCTCAAGAGCGCGCTCACCAGGGCCTGGTAGCGGGCCGTGATGTCGGCCGTCAGCCGCTCTTGCCGGGCCACGTAGTTTTCGCCTGGCGGGTAGCCGGCGACGTGCTCAAGCGGATCGTAGTCGCGGAGCACCCGGCCGCAGGCGGCGGCCGTGGCCGCGACCTCCGCGGCGTCGTGGCCGCACTCGCCCTGCCACGAGGTGTGATAGCCGATCCGCACCACGTATTGCCCGGCCTCGGTGCGATAGATGGCCAGTGTGTGGTAGCGATTCTGCTCGCGGCCCCCCATGTGCTGGCCGTCGACCGCGGCAATGTTTTCGCCGCGGATTCTCAGTGCCGCCTGCCCGCTGCGGGGCAGGAGGAATTCTTGGATCTCATTTTTCGGGCCTGACATTTTTAGAGCGTTTTCGGTTAGGGATTAGGGATTAGGGATCAGGGATTAGGTTTGAGCCGGCGCGCGCCGATCAGGTTCAGCGCGACGGACCGGCCGTCGGGCGTATTGGCTTGATCGAGTTCCGCCAGGGCGGCGGCCATCTCGGCCACCGTCGCCGGCACCAGGATTACATGGTGGCCGGCCGCCTCCAGGTCGGCCGCCACCGCAGCGATCCGCGCGGAGTACTCTTCGCGCGGAAGATCGCCGTAGCCGCCGGCCACCCAGGCGGCGTGCTCCGCCGCCGGCACGTCCCAGAGAAATACCAGGTCGGGCCGGCCGTGTTCGGCCGCCAGGTCCCGGACCAGGCGGCCGACACGCCGGCGATAGCGTTTGTCGGCGGCCATCAGTCGCGCAGACTCCTGCGGCGCGGGCGGGCCGCCGGGACGTACTCGCGCTGCACCACGGGCTGCCACCAGCCGGCCGGCACTTCAATCGGGCCGTGCTCCTCGTGGGTGATCGGGGTGGGCCGCTCGACGAACAGCACGCGGCCGCCGCTGGCCGGCTGGTATACCCGCGCCGGCAGCACGTGGGCATGTCCGGTCCGCTCGCCCTCCACCCGCAGGCCGGCTAGCGGAGTGCCCGCCTCGTCCACGACTCGCGTTTTTTTCGCCGGCTCGGGCACGCGGACCAGCAGGACGTCGCCCTGGCGGATCTGATTGATTTTCTTCGCCACGATTTTTCTCCTCGTCGTCTGGCCGGCTCACCGAGCGCCGGCCCCGCTCCCTCGCGATCGATCGTCGCGGGTGTCTCCGCCGCCCCCCAAGGGGCGGCGGGTGGACCCGAGGCGAAGCGCCGCTATCACGCGGTCACGTCGGGCCGGTACTCGCGGCCCTCCAGGCCAAACGTCCAGGCCACGGCGGCCGCCACGCGGGCCGAATCGCTCGCGAACGTGCCGTAAAATTTCGTTTCGGAATTTCCGAATTTCGGCGGCACGCGGAGGCAGTGCGCCTCGCCGCTGGTGGAGTCGCGGACGATCAGGTAGCAGCGGTAGCTGCTCCCGCCGCGGCTGCCATAGGAGCGATCGCCGGAGCCCCAGTTGCGCGAGCCGAAACTGCAAAAATCCCGCATCGTGACCAGCACGGCCCGCCAGCCGGCGCCCACCTGGACGCTGGCGACCTCGGAGCCCTCGAGCTTGTGGTGGCGCGATTTCTTGCCCTGGAAATCGTAGTGATTGTCCAGGGCGGCCAGGTCCGCGCGGCACTGCTCGCCGATCCGGCCGACCGCATTGACCAGGCAGCGGACCAGGCCGTCGCTCACCGGGCTGGTCGAGGAGCCCAGCCCGAACTCGGCCAGGCGGTGCGCGGCGACCAGTTTCCGGGTCGCGGCCGCGCCCAGCTTGCCGGCCGCGATGCGGTCGCGAAAACGCTTCGCGGCGGCTGCCGCTGCCGCGCGCCGGCGGCCGGCCAACTGGCTGGCGATCCGGCCCGGCTTGCCCCGGCGGGCACTCTCGGCGACGCCGCGGGCTGAGCGGCGGACCTGCCGCTCGCGGAGGATCGCCAGGGCCTCTATCACCACGGCCCGCGTGGCGATCGGCGACTCGATATATTTCTTCGCCTGGCCCAGGGCGGCCCACAGGTCGCGCCGGCTCGGCTCGTGGGCGAGCAGGCCGGCCACCGTGCAGCGCTCGCGGGCGGCGGCCTGCATCTCGGCCAGCCGGGCGGCGTGCTGCTGGCGCGCCAGCCGGTCCGCGAGATCCTGATTTGCCAGGCGGCCCTCGCACTCGGCCCGCCGCTCCTGAGCCAGCAGATAGTCGGCCTGCCGGGCGGCCTCCTGATCCTCCCAGGCCAGCCGCCGGGCCGCATCCCGCGCCTCGGCGGAGTCGGCGAGGCTGGCCTCCTGGCTGTCGCTTAGGCTGCCCGGCCAGGCGTGCGCCGGCTGGTGCTCGCGCGCGGCCTGGATCAGTCGCTCGATCTGGGTGGAGGTGGCAGAGTCGCCAGAGATAGCAGTAGCAGTAGTCATACATCGATCCCTTATCTGGCCTCGTGGCTGGCCCGAGGTTCGGCCCCCGCCTGGTATACGCCGGCGGGCCGCGTGTGTGTCTGGCACTGATATATATTGTATCGGCTACGCTCTTTTTGTCCAGCACAAAATCAAAAGTCGTAACCCTATATCTATCTAGCGGTTACGATTCAATCTTTTTCGGCCGGCCGCGCGGGCGGAGGGCCCGCCGCAGAATCTCGATTTCGCGGGGCGAAATCAGGTAGCGGCCGGCCACCAGCCGGCCGGCCCGGCCTGAGCGGCACTCCCGCCGCACCCAGGCCACCCCCGCGCCGATCGCGGCCGCCGCCTCCCCCACGCCCACCAGATTTTTTAGTTGATCCATGCCCTAATTATGGCGGGGCCGATTGTTTTGTCAAGGGAAAAAAGGGATTAGGGATTAGGGATTGGGGATTAGTGCCGATGCGCGGCCGCCTCTAATCCCTAATCTGCTAATCCCTAATCCCTCAACGCCGCCACCTGCGATTCTGGGGCCTCCGGCCGCCAAGGTCCAGGGATACCTATTTGCCGCTCCGCGCCCGCCAGGCGCAATCCTACGCGATCGCCGCCGTGGGGGATGGGGGATGGTGTGGCCTTTTAATCCGTAGGTCTCGGGTTCGAGTCCCGACAGCCCCACTAACGACGGAAGGGCGGGGAAGTTTTCAGTTTTCAGTGCTCAGTTTTCAGCGCGGGGCGCCGCGCTTGACAGGGTTGCAAATTACGATAATATAGGAGCATGGTCGCCGTGGTCACAGACAGAGACGCGATTCGGACGCTCGCGCGGAACATCCGTCGATTGATGGAGGACCGCCGCGTTCCGCTGACCCAGCAGGCTCTCGCGAAGGCCGCTGGCATTCAGCAGTCGGCGGTTTCCCGAATTCTCAACGCCCATAACGATCCGTCAGTATGCGTAGTTCTCCGCATCGCGGATGCCCTGGGCGTGCCGATGGACATGCTCTTCCGGGAGCAGTCGGCGAGAATTTTGGAAAAGGTCTATTGACGACCGATTGCAAATTTAGATAATTAGCCGTTATCGGGTCTGAGTGGGCCCGGTAGCGGCGTTCTTTTTGGTCGGGCGCGTGGCCCGGCCGACGCCAGACGGAACAGGCGAACAAGGGAGCAGGTGAGCAGGCGACCGGAAGGTCTTTCACCTGTTCTCCTGCTCCACTTTCACCTGTTCTCTTGGCCGCTCGCGGCCAAGAAACGCAGCCGGCCGGCAGATTTCGATGCGGCCGCCGGCCAGGTGCGCCAAGAGAGAAGGGGCCAAGGAGGACAAGGCCACCCTCGTTGCGCGTCATAGTAAGACACGCGGGGCGGCCTGTCAAGAGGAGCAAGGGATTAGGGATTAGCAAATTAGGGATTGGGAGGAAGCCAGCGTCGGCACTAATCCCTAATCCCCAATCCCTAATCCCTCCAACCAAGGAGGAAACCATGCTGGTACTCACGAGGAGACGAAACGAGGCGGTGCTGATGCGCGGGCCGCTGGGCGACCTGATCACGGTGCGCGTGCTGGACCTGGCCGACGGCCGAGTCCGGCTGGGGATCGACGCGGCCGACGACATCCAGATATGGAGGCCGGGGGCGAGGAACCAGAACAGGAGAGCAGTGGAGCAGGAGAGCAGGCGAGGGCCGGCCCTTGCCCTTGCCGAAAGCTGAAAACTGAAGACTTGCGGGGGCCACGGATGAAACACGGATCGAACACGGATTGACCGCCTGCGCGCGAAGACATCAGGGCAATAACGACTAACCTCTAACGGGAAAGGAGGAGCGGTCCGACGACAAGGGTGTGACCTGGTGTCTTCGTGCGCGTGCGGTTTCCCATTCGCGTGGTCCGCGGTCGAAAGGACCGATTACATGAAAGCGACCAACGAGACGGAAGTGCTCCGCGAATTCGAGCGCAAGCTGCTGCGGATCGTCGTGCTGCCGCCCGGCACTTACTCGGCCGAGTTCATCGCGGCCATCGCCGAGCGGCTGGTGGGCGCCGGCTGCGGGCTATTGCTGCGGGCCAGCCGCCACACGCGGCCGCCCCTGGACGAAGCGGACCAGCTCGGGCGCGTGGTTTTCGGCGCGGTCTGCGGCGTGCTGGGGCATTATCTCAAGGCCCATCCGGACGGCGCGCCCGAGCCGGCGGGACTGATCAGCATCAATCCATCGCCCCGCGCCCCAGGCCCCACGGATCAATGCGATCAGGGAGGGCCGGGGAAGTGAACAGGGGATTAGGGATTAGCAAATTAGGGATTGGGAGGAAGCCAGCGTCGGCACTAATCCCTAATCCCCAATCCCTAATCCCTAATCCCTCTTCTTTCGTAGAGCTACGGATATATAGTCCGTTGCTCTCGCGCGATTTTCCACCTTTCCAAATTCTCCAATTACACTGGAATGCCGGCCGTGGACAACTTCGCCGCGCGGCCTTTTTTCTGTCGATGCTCTACGAGGTACACCATGAACATGCACGATCAGGAGCAATCGGCACGGAGGATTTGGAGTCGAGAGTCGGAGAGGGCAAAGGGGACAGTCCCAGTTTCGTCGAACGAAACTTGGGACAGTCCCCGCGAACTTTGGCCCGATGCGCGGCTGAGCGACGCCATCAACTGCTTCTTGGAGCGGCAGCGGCGGCGCGGCAACAAGCCGCGGACCATGGACGATTACCGCCATGCCCTGTGGGCCTACGTCCGCTACGCCGGCGGCGACTTTCCGGTACGCGAGCTGAGGCGCGACGATCCGGTGAACTTCCTGGCCTGGCTGTCAGAGCAACGGATCGCGAACCACAAGCCGCACACGCTGCCCGCCGAATTTTCCACGCCGGCCATCACACGGTTTTGCGATCCGAAGTCGGCCCCGGAGACCATGCCCGAGAAGGGGCTGCGCGAGGAGCACACGCTGGGGCACGTGATGCGGCAGGTCTTGCCGTTCTTCCGCTGGCTGCAGAGCCAGGGCGTGGGGCTGGACTGCGAGATCCCGTCCGACGAAAAGCCCTGCCTGGCCCTCCCCCCGCCGATCGCGCCGGAGCTCGAGGACGTCTTGGGCTGGTGGGTCCACGCGCTCACGGCCCCGGGCCTGGCGATGGTCGTCGCCGGCCGACCCGGCGGCGACGGCCCGCGTCTGCGGCCGATCGGCCGGGCGCTGCGCCGCCGGGCCGTGCTGACGCAAGCCTACTGCCTCTTGACCGGCATGCGGCTGGGCGAACTGCTGGCGGCCCGCCTGGTCGATTGCCAGGGGGCATGGCTCTTGATCCGCGAATCGAAAACCAACGCCCCCAGAATCATCTACCAGAACCCGCAGGCCCTGGGGATCGCGGCCGCATTGCGGCGGCCCGACTCGGGGCAACTGGAGTTGTTTTGCGATCCCGAGCCGGGGCCCTTGGATCGGGTCTGCGGCTGGGCGTACAGCGAGTGTTATTGGTGCGCCATCACGCGCGGGCTGGGGCTGCCTCAGAAGAAGCCGCACCAGGCCCTGCGAAGAGCCTGCTCGAACTGGATGCTCTCGCCAGGCGCCGTGCCGCCGGGCATCGACGGCATCGCCGCGCAGCTCCGCGCGATCGAGTCGGCGCAACTGGGGCATGGCGGCGGGGTGATCGAAAAGTTTTACATGGACGTGCTGATGCGGATTCCGGCGGTGCTGGACCGCTTCCTCCTGCCGGACCTGCCGCCGCAACTTTGGATCTGGCCGGCGGCGATCGCGGCCGACTGCTCGCGCCCGGAACGGCTCTACGAGCAGTGGCGGCGGATCGTGGGCTCCGGCGGCGATCGCCGCGGGCGGCGGCGGGCGCGGCTGGCCGCGCGGGCCGGGGCCGAGTGACGGATTTTGAACGCGAGGGGGAAAGCGCGGGGCGGGGACCGTGGGGCGTGGGGCGTTTTCACGCGCCGCGCGCCACGCCTCGCGCCCCCCGATTCAGGCAGAATTCGGCCACGGATGAAACACGGACGTCTTGCGGATGGTCTCCTTTCCGCGGGGCAATGCCAGCCGTGTCCGTCCGTGGCCCTTTCGTGGGGCGTGGGGCGAAAGCGCGCGGGGCGGGGACCGTGGGGCGTGGAGCGTTTTCACGGTCCACGCATGACGCCCCACGCTCCACGATTTTTCCCGCCGAACCCGCCGGGCAGCGCAGAGAGAACCTGGCCTGGGTCCTGGAAGCAGGCGGGCCGCTTGGAGTGTGTCCGCCCTCTGCGCTGCTCGATGGGCTTGGCTGGCGAGAACAGGCGAACAGGTGAGGAGGTGAACAGGTGAAGGCACAACTTAGGGTCCGGGCGAACCTGATGGTGGAATTGGAGGCCGATCAGCAGAAGGACCTGTTCCGGCTGCTGGCCAGCGCGCAGGAGGTCTTCGGCGAAGTGCGGTGCGGAAAATGCAAATCCAGCGAGCTAATCTTTCGCGCGCGGAAGAATTCGCAAGGCAACGAGTTTTTTGAGCTGGTCTGTTCGCGCTGCCGGGCCGTGCTGCAACTGGGCGTGCATAAGGAGGGCGGGACCCTCTTTCCCCGCCGCCACGCGGACAAGGAAGGCGGCGAAAAGGAGTGGCTGCCCGATAACGGCTGGATGCGCTGGGACGCGGAAACGGAAAGGATGGTCTGAAGCAGTTTGAAGTGTTCAGTGATTCAGTGTTCAGCAAGAGCCGGAAATGCACAATTGAAAACTGAACACTGAAAACTGAACACTATGCAATAGCGGCGTCGGCCGTCGCGAGGGCTGCGGGACATAGGCCGGGCCGGAGCGGGCCGGCGCCGCGTGGCGGCAGAAGAGGGAAGTTAGGAGTCAGGAGTCAGGAGCCAGGGAGCAAGGAACGCATCATGGCGAAGAAACAAATCGACCCGGGCCCACTGGAACACATCTGGCGGGGCTCGGAGGCCGACGAGGCGGCGGTCAGGCGTTACGCCGCCATCAAATTCTGCGAGCGCGTGGAAGTGCTCAATCGCCTGCTGCTGACCACCGAGGCGCGAAAGGCCCACCTCTCGGTGCTGCTGTGGCTGCACGCGGCGGACGCCATGTCGGTGCCGGTGGAGGTCGACGCGGCCGCCATCGGCGACTCGGCCTCGGTCCGCCTGGGGCAGCGTGCGGTCCAGAGCGCGATCAAGTTCTGGGCCGACCTCGGCATCTTGATTTTGGAGCCGCGGTACGATAGGAATGGGAGACGCCTGCCTCGCTGCGCACGACTGGTCTGGGAGGCCGTTCTCGCAGTCGCGGGTCAAGCTGGCGCGGCCGTGCATCAGCTTCCCAGCGCGGGGCAGATGGTAGCCGAGGACGAGGGCCGGCCGGCCGTGGCCGGCCCTCGTCATTTGGCCGGTCAAAGCGGGCGCGACTCGGCCCGCGCGGACCAGTATAACGGGCCGTTTGGGGCCGCCGAAGAGCAGTCGTTTTCGATGCCACCCGAAGGTGGAGACCTTGGCGCACAGCCGCCGGACCCTGGCGCACAAAATTTACCCGAACGAGGGGACATTGGCGCACCTGTGCGCCACCCTGGCGCACACGTGCGCCAGCCTGGCGCACCCACGTGCAACCTTTCCATCCGCAAGGGGGATACTGGCGCACAAAACGACCTGCTCCACGTGGCGCATGCCTGGAGATCGTGGACGCGCGTGCGCGCGGCCGCGCACGGTCTTCAGTCTGAAGAGTCTGAAGACGTCGTCGTCGACAGAGATCAGATCCGGAGAGCCCGGCGCACAGAAGTGCGGAATCTGGCCGCCGAGGCGGCCACAATCGTCCACATGCGGCTCACCGATCCGCAGGTCCACCGCACGCTCACCGCCGATGCCCTCGCGGCCTTGCTGCTCTTCGATCGCGCGTGGCTGATCGAGTCGGCGCGAAAGGTCGGCGCGCAGATGCGCGGGGGCGACGTGCGGAAGCCTTTGGGCCTGTTGCAGGCCGTGCTGATGGAGGCCACCTGCGAGCGCGGCGGCATGGAGGCGATCGCCGGCAGGGCCGAGTGGAAGAGCGCTTTCGCGCAGGTGATGACGCCGCTGGAACTGCACGCCGAGCGGCACTATCCGCCGCCGGCCTCTCCAGCGCCGCCATCTCCGCCGCCGGCCGAGCGGCCGGACACGCCGGAGGAAATCGCGGAGCTCAAGCGGGCGATCAAAGAACAGCGCGACCACCTGCGGCGGACCGCCGCGGCCAGGCCGCCGTAGCTAAGCAAGGTCGACGCAGGCCGGCGGGCTCGTAGCTCCGCCGGCCGACGCCCCGCGGATCGAAGCCGTCTCCGCGCCGCATACCCTGGCGGCGCGGGGACGGGGGGCGGGGCGGGGACAGAGCAGGTGATTTTTGAGCAGGTGAACAGGTGAAACGCAATGGGGCCGCGTAGCGGCCGTTGATGATAGCCGTGGGTTTCAACCCACGGACAATGAAGGAGGCCAAAAGTCATGAAAAGGGGAGGCGTATTTCGCAAGCGGCCGCTGCCGGCGGCCGAGGTGGGCGGCGTGAAGCGTGGAGCGGGGACCGTGGATCGTGGGGCGACCGCACGCCGCCGCCGGCCGTCGGGCGGCCTGGCCCGACTGAAAGCCAAGACATTGCCCATGCGCAAATCGCAGGCGGCGGCCGAGCAGGACCTGGCCCGCTGGGCATTGCACAAGCGATGGGATGTCGTGCAGTCGGCCTATATCGATGGCAGGCCGGTAGCCGGCAGTGAGACGACACCGCCCAAACGTGAAACGAAAGGGGCAAAATCTGAAACGAAAGGGGCAAAATCTGAAACGGTAGCCGTGGCCGAGGACCAAGGCGGCAGCGCGTGCGCGGCCCGGATCGAGCGCCAAAAGGTGAGGACGCAAACATGAGCGTGCCGGTGGAAACGATCTGTGCCGAGCGGCTGGAGTCCTGGAAACAGCGGCTTATCGAAAACCACTCCACGCCGGCGCTGCTGATGGGCGTGGGGCATGACGAACATGCGGGCGAATTGCACCTGGTCGTGTGCGAGGAGCTCTCGCTGGAGGATCTCCAAGCACTGACGTGTTTTCTCTACCAGAAACTCGTGGTGGACAAGTGCCTGGCGGTGGCCGCGGAGCATGGCGATGGCTGAGCCGTTCGAGGTTCACCGGGGAGACTACCTGCCATGTCCGCCGGCTGATTTGGATCGGCGCGTGAAATGGCCGCCGCTGGAGCGCGGCCTGCGTGAAGTGCGTTTACTTTTCAAGAAGGATGCCAAGAACCATGAAATCACGATCGGTGTTTCGGAAACGACCGTTGCCGGCGGCTGAGGTGGGCGGCGTGAAGCGTGGAGCGGGGACCGTGGATCGTGGGGCGACGAAAGGCGCGCCGCGAGCCGTCGGCACGGGAACGCAGACGCTGGGCGGCGCGCTGGCGGACCCGGACGCGGACGGCACGCTCAGCGGCGCGGCGTGGCCGTCGATGGCCAAGGCCATGCGGACGGCCCTGGCCGAGAAGCTCACGAGGATCTACGACATGCCGGTGCCGTCGCACGTCGGCGCGTTCTGCGCCCAGGCGGTCGCGGCGATCGGCGCGGACGAAGCCCTCACCGCCGCGCAGGCCGCGCTGGCGATCCAGTACGTCCAGCAGTACTTGCGGGAGGATCTCAGATCGGAAACTCCGGATCGCGAAACCAAAACTTTCTCCGCCCGCGCGCCCGACGCGAAGGCGGCTCGGGCCGCGGCGGCCGGACTGCTGGAGGCCGCCGGCGAAGCCGGTGGCACGCACGCTGCGCCCGAGCGCGAGATCCCGCTGGCGGCGATCGCCGACAGCCCCTACCAGCTCCGCGAGGCCGGCGACGCGGAGCCGGACGAGGACCTGCAGGGCCTGCGCGACACGCTCCTGAGCCACGGCCTGCTGCAGGCGGTGGTCGTGCGGCCGATCGGCGACCCGAGCCGCGGCCGCTACGAACTGCTGGCCGGGCACCGCCGCTGCGCCGCCGCCAGGCTGGCCGGCTGGACCGCCATCCGGGCCCGCATCGTGGAGGCCGACGACGGCCAGGCCGAGGAGATCGTGGTGATCGAGAACCTGCTGCGGAAGGACCTCTCGGCCATCGAGGAGGCCCGCGGCTTCCGCGCGATCCTCAGCCGGCCCGGCGCGCCGACCCAGGAGGCTCTGGCGGCCAGGCTGGGGCTCAGCCAGGGCCACATCAGCAACCGCCTGCGATTGTTGCGGCTGCCGAAGCCGTTCCAGGAGGCGGTCATTTCGGGCGAAATATCGGCCTTCCAGGCCCGCGACCTGGTGCGCGTGGCCGACATGCCGGCGGTGGTCGAGGAGATCCTCGATCGCCACAAGGACATGAAAAAATGGCATCCGGGCAGCACCGTCGCCGACGTCCTGAGCCTGGAAGAGGGCGGCATCAATGACTACATCGACGATGGCACGCGGCCCATGGGCGGGACGGTGTACATCACCGAAATCGGCAGAGCGTGCCCCATTTTCGCGCCGACGGAAGAGCAGCGGCAGAAGCTCGACATCCGCGAGTTCCCCGCCGGCCGCGGCAGCAAGAAGACCGAGGAGCGGGCCTGCAACGTGAAGCTCTGGGACGAGCTGCAGGAGGCGCACCGCGCCGCCCTGATCGCCCGCCGCAAGCAGCGGCAGGACGGCGCCGGCAAGGCCGGCGGCGCCCCGGGCAATGGCCGGCCGCTCACCGCCGCGGAGCAGAAGCAGGCGGCCGCGGATGAAAAGGCCCGCAAGGCCAAGACCCGCGAGCAGCTCGCCCGCCGCCGCAAGTCGCTGCTGGTGCAGCGGCTCAAGCACCTGGTCGCGGGCCGCGTGCTGGACCCGGCCACGACGGACGAGGAACTGATCGAACTGCTTTCGATTGCGGCCCTCAAGGGCTGGGCCGAAGGCTACAAGGCCCGCGACGTCGATAAAGCGCTCACGAGGCTCAAGGGCGCTTCCGTCCGCGAACGGGCGCAGCGCCTGCTGGCCGAGTGCTTTTGGAACTCGCACGATGGCCGGCCGGCGGAAATCGTGTGGGAGAACTCCGGCCAGGTCCAAAGGGTCGCGCGGATTTTGGGCCTGGATCCGGTGGCCGCCTGGAAGGCGGACCAGCTCGGGCCGCTCACGGCCGCCTGGTGGGGCGCGCACGAGAAGAGCGAACTGGCGGCCATCGCGCAGACCAGGGGGCTCTGTGTGAGCCCCGATACGAAGAAGTCGGCCCTCATAAGCTGGCTCTCAGCCCGATCGCTCCCGCCGCCGCCGGGGCTGGCCCTGGGCAAGAAAGGCGATCGCCGATGCTGACCATCCACCAGGAAGCTGCGCTGCGCTGGCTGCTCTCGCCATGCAGGGAGCATGGCGGCACCGTCGGCCGGCGGCTGGCGCGCTACATGCCACATCACGCGACGACTGAGGGAGCGATGAATTTTCGCGAGGCATGGGAGGCGCTCATGGCGCTGGCCGAGGAGCACCGCGAGGAAATCCTTTTCGGCCGGGAGTTCGCCGTAGGCCAGGCGGTCTGGCCGCGTAGCGGCCGTTGATGGTAGCCGTGGGTTTGAATCCCACGGGCCGGGCGCGACGCGCCCCGGCGCCGCATTCCGTCGCGTCGCGACGGCCGGACATCAGGCGTCGCTACGCGACGCATCATCGCGCGCGGCGCGTCCACCGTGGGTTGAAGCCCACGGCTACCGGCGGGCCATCGCTACGCGATTTCGGGCCGAAAGCGGGCCTGCCGAGAACCGGATTGATAGTCCGGTTCTCAGCGGGGCCTTTTCCAGCGCATAATTCCCTGGGGCTCTATCACGGGGAAAATCATCATGCGGATCGCATTTTGGAAGCGAGAGGAAGAGACAGATCACCACGAACCACACGAATCACGCGAATCGGGCGCGGCACTGGCCGGGCCGGCGGCGCCGGACAGTACCAATATAATTTCAGCGCCCAACTGCGCACAAAGCCAGGCGGGCCGTCGGCTGTCGGAGGTTGTGACCCAGTTCTTGGCCCGGCTGGCGGAACTGGGTCGGTCGCCGCGGACCATCAGCGATTACCGCAGCGCGCTCTGGCTGCTCTTCGAGCATCTCGGTGCGGACCCGGCCATCGAGGCGCTACCCAAAAACCTGCCGACGCGATTCACGGCCTGGCTGCGCAGTACTGCGGCGGCGCCGTGGCAGCCGGGGACGCTGCCCGGGGGCTTCGCGCCGGCGGAGGTGGCCCGCTTCCTGGAGACGCCCTCGACGCCGCAGACGCGGCGCAAGGGGGGCAAACGCGAGCCGCACACGATTGGGCACCAGTTGCGGGGCTGCATGCCCGTATTCAAGCTGCTGGGGCTGGATTGCGAGATCCCCCAAAAAATCGCGCCTAACCTGGCGTTGCCGCCGGCCGCGGTCCCGGACCGGCACCAGATCGGCCAATGGTGGACGACCGTGCTGTGGAGCAGCCGGTCGACCGTGGCCGCCGGCCTGCGCCGTCGCGTAGTCCTGGCCCAGGCGATCGTGGTGCTGGTCGGGCTGCGCCTGGGCGAACTGTTGCGGGCCCGGGCCGGCGACGTGGAAGGAAACTGGCTGCTCGTGCGGCAGAGCAAGACCAACCGCCCGCGGATCGTCTATCTATGCCCGGCGGCACTAGGCCTGGTCCGGGCCTTGCACGAGCCGGCCGCCGACGAACGCGATTTGCTTGCCGGCAGGCGGCTTTTCGCGGAGCGGTTGATCGGCTGGCCGTTCTCGCGCTCGGCCTGGCTGGACTTGGTCCGCGAATCCGGGTTGCGGGAAAAGCGCCCGCACCAGGCCATGCGGCAATACTGCTGCACCCGGCTCTTCAATATCAATCCCACGGCCGAGGCGACGCAGCTCGGCCACGGGATCGGCGTCGTGCCCAAGTATTACCTGGACGTGCTGCGGTTACTGCCGGACATCATGCGCGACTGGCATTGGCCGGCGATCACCATGCGGGCCAAGGGACGGCGGTTCGCGTGGCCGGAGCGCATCGCGGCCGGCGACGAGCATCCCCGGCGGCTGTACCGGGAATTTAGGCGGATCGTGATGGCGTGACGCATTGGCCGCGTAGCGGCCGCTGATGGTAGCCGTGGGTTTCAACCCACGGAACGGGCGCATCCCATGCCGCATTCCGGCCGCGTAGCGACGATTGACGGTCAGGCGTCGCTACGCGACGCATCATCGCACGCGGGCTGGAGACCGTGGGTTGAAACCCACGGCTACCATCGGGCCATCGCTACGCGATTCCGGGGCCGACCATCGGGCAATCGCTACGCGATTTTGGGCCTTCTGGCGCGGTCGGGTTGTATCGATTAGCAACTTCAAAAAAGACGTGCGCGCCCTTTTTTTGCTATCGCGCACCGATCGCGAAGAGTTTGCCGTCACATGGCGACGGTTATGCCGCGGCTGACGACGCCAGCCGAGCATGGAGCCTTGCCTCAAGCTCGCGCTGCTCTTCGATGGGCAGCCGGCTGATGACGCGATCCAGACGCACTAGCCGCGGTTGTACAGGCTTGTCTTTCCTGGGGCGCAAGGCGGTCACCTGATCGGCGATCGCCTTGGCAGTCAGATGCCGCTCGAGGATTTGCCGCATCAGCCCCCTGGCCAGATCGCCGAGACCCGGGCGGACGTCCCATTGCTCCGTCACCGGATCGCGCTTCACGAGCGGGCAAAGCGCGCGAACCGTGGAAAGCGGCAGGAGCTCCACGGTATCGGCCCCCAAGAGTCGCGCGACCCAATAACAGGCGATTACGCGATTGACCCGCGCTGCCTCGCCGGTGATGCCCAGGTCGGCCAGGGCCTTTCTGAGTTGCTGGACGGCCGCCGGCCGATCGGGCTGCTGTGAGACCCACTGCCAGGCCAGGCAGCCCAGCCGCAACGCGCGGCGGGTGGCCTGGCAATCGTACTTGGTCCACTCGCCGAGGACCTCCTCGATCGTCAGTTGCCGCGGCTCGCGGGTTTTGGCCAGGGCCTCGGCCAGCGTGGCGCGGGACTGGGGGACAGTGGGGCGTGGGGCGTGGGGCGTGGGGCGTGAAGACGCCCCACGGTCCACGACCGCCTCGCGAATCACGGCGGCAGCCGGCGGGGTGTCGGTCGCGCCGGCTGCGGCGGCAAGGGGGACAGTCCCAGTTTCGTTGAACGAAACTTGGGACAGTCCCCGGCACTCCCGCGCCGCCGCGGCGGCAGTTGTGGCGCCTGCGGCCGCGGTCGGCACAGTGGGGCCGGGCATGACGGCCGGACCGGGTGGGAGTGGAGGCTGTGGATCGGTGGGCGCGGCGACCGGAAAACCATGCCGGAACAGGATATTGTGGATCGACTCGATCGACTCGATCATGGCCGCCTCCGGGGCTGAAAAGAGGCCGGCCCGGAAAACCCGCCAAGGACCGGGCCGGCGTCGCGCTCGAAACCCTCAAGAAATGAATCGGGCCGCAGAGCGTGACCACTGCGGCCCGGTTGAAACGGTGGTGATGCTTTCGTTATCGGCTGCCGTGGGTTGTGCCCTGAAAAGCAGTTAGGGCGCGTGTTGAAAATTTGCAACGTCTGCGGTTTGCACGTTCACATTTTGCATCATAGAGTTTGTCGGACAGAGAAGCTCTTAGCATGCTTCCAATTGCGCCGGCCATGCCGGTTCTGCCATGTGAAATGAATCATCGCGATTGAACGAATTCGCCCGCTGCGCGCCGCGCCCATCAGCGCGACCGGAACTCCAGCTAGAGCAGCTACGCGACCCGGTCGTGCGGGCGCGGCCCTTTTGAGCAAAACATTGAAAGCTGAAAACTACATGGGACACGTCACGTCGCGAACGAAGGGCCGAGAGACGAAGCCGGCGAAGCCGGCCGCCGCGCTGAAACAGCTCGATGAGCTGGTCCTGACCAAGCGGAACCTGGGGACGCTGGTGATCGCCGATCGGCGCTATGCGGGCCAACAGAAGAGCCGCAGTTACCAGGTGATGATCCTCTGAACTAGAGGGTCCACGAAAGACACGAGAGTCACGAAATGCGCAAAGCTACCGCCGCGAAGTTGCTGGCCACCATCGACAAGACCCTGGCCAAAGGCAAGCAGTACTACCGCACGGCCGGCGAATTGAAACAGCAGCTCGTCGCCGCTGTGCTGGATAGTCCGAAGGGCCGGCTGGACCTGCCCAACGGCAAGGCCGTCACCCTTCGCGATCCGTTCGTCGGACCCAACGGCGAGCCCAAAATGGTCTGGAAGCAGGCCGGCTTCGACCGCTGGGAACTGCAGGTGATCGATGCGCCCGCCGGCACTAATCCCTAATCCCTAATCGCTAATCCCTCTGATGGCCTTTCTCGCCCATGACGACACGCTCCGCGGCCGCATCGGCAGCCGGCACATCGGCGGCCTGAGCGTCGAGGTGGCCTGCGACGACCAGACGCAGCGACACTTGCGGGCGGGCAAGGGCAGCGGGCTGAGCGTCGATCCGTTCCCGCGCTGGAAAAGCCGCTTCGCCAAGTCGAGCGGATTCGAGCCGGAGCGGGACGGCCGGATCGCGCCGGCGATCGGCAGCGCAAGACAGAAAGCCGCGGCGCGGGCGTATCAGGACGTTGCCACAGGCGCGGCCGCAGACGCCCTCGCCGATCGGCGCGACGCACACCCGGAAGTTCCGTGCGGCGGGGAGCGTGGACCCTGCGGCGTCTTCGGCCCACGTCCCACGCCCCGCACCCCACGCGCGTCGGAGGCCGCATGAGCACCACCCTCACCATTGCCACGCCGGCCAAGCGGCACAAAGTAAAGTACCTGCACTGCGGCGGGCCGACCTTTCGGCGGCACGCGCAGCAATTCTTCGGCCTGGCCAGCGGCGACGCGGTCTGCTACCGGCGGGACAACACGCTGGAGGACCTGGTTATCTCGCACGCGACCCAGTGCCCATGGATCCACGTGGGCATGATCGCCTGGAACGCCGACCGCGAGGAGTGGGAGATCATCGACACGCGGCAGTGGCGGGGCGGCCGCCGGCAATCGCTCATCGAAGCGGTCCGCGAGAATCCCGGCCACTGGGACCATTTCGCCACCAACCCGGGCGATCGCTGGCCGGAATATAACCGCCGCCTGGCCGTGGCGAAGATGGACGAGTTCATCGATCGGAATTATGGCTGGGGAAACCTGCTCCGCGATGCGTTGACCCACATCCCGATCGTCCAGGCCTGGTTCCCCGTGGACCTGGCCGATGGCTCCGATGGTGGCGACCTGCCGTTCTGCTCGCAGGCATTCGCCCTGGCCACGCGGGTCGGCGGGGGAGTGGACATCTGCCCGCACCGGGCCGATCGCTACACCGAGCCGGTCCACGTCGTGCAGAGTTTGTTCTGCGAGTATCGGGGAACGTTCGTTTCGTGAAGCGTGGGGCGTGGAGCGTGGGGCGGGAAGAGAATGACTAAAACAGGAAAACACGAAAGAGAACAGCCATGCACGACGCCAACGGAAATCCGCTGAAAAAGGGCGATAAGGTCTTGATCCCATGCGAAGTCGTGGAGGTCTACGCCAGCGAAGATTACTGCGACGTGTCGGTGGAGAGCACGCTCGGTCGACGTCCAGGGTCACCCAATGGCCGGCCTCGATCGAAGATCGCCGCTCGATGTCCGCACTGCTGGGCAAGCCAGCAGTGGCACCCGAACGGGCCTCGTTCTCCTCCTCTCCGCCGCCAGACGGCCCCGTCATGTTCGGCGGCGGATAGATCGTGCCCAAAACTTCCTGCGGCAGGCCGTCCTCTTCGCGGGCCTCCTCCTTCGACATCCATGGGCCGCCGGTGGCCGTGTGCAGATAGCTCATGCGCGTGACGGCCTGAAGGGAAGATTCTCGCCCATCAACACGGCGATGATGGTAAAGGTCAGCGGCGGCGAGGTGAAGCTCGATCTTTGATCGCCCCACGGTCCGCGGTCCACGCCCCACGATAATGGAAACCTCCCTCCACACCCTGATCGCCAATCCGCACCTGAGAGTGGGACTGTTCGTGCTCGGGGCGGCGCTGGTCGGGCTGAGCCATGAGGATCACGAGTGGTGGAAGTTCGCAGGGCTGGCGACACTGGTCCTGACGCACTGGCTCTTATAGAGCAGATGAGCAACAGAGCAGGTGAGCAGGTGAAAGGCAGAAAAACAACCATTTTGGCGTTCCGATCTACTGGTCTCCTGTTCGCAATTCTCCTGTTCTGCGGCTCGGCCGCCGCCGGACCGCCGATCGAAGTGCCCGCCGAACTGCGGCACGCAAACTATCTCGACGCGGCCGGGCGCGGTTCCTGCGGTTTCGCCGCGGCCGAGGATCTTCTCGTCGCCGAAGGCCGGCCTGATGAGGCCGCCTACTGGCGCGCACACTTCGCCGGGCCGACGTGGATCCGAGACCTGCCCCGCAAGGCGCAGCTCCGACACCTGGCGTGGGACGCGACGGAGTGCGGCGACGAGGCCTGGTTGCAGGCCGCGAGCGACTTGCACCTGGCGGCCGTGATCGGCTGGGGCACTTACCAGCAGCGACTATTGCGCGGCCTGGTCTGGATCCCCGGCCACGCCGTGCTATTTCTCGGTTTCGACGCCGACCATGCGTGGTATCTCGACAGCAACGGACCTGCCGGATACCGCATGCGACCCCGTGCGGAGTTCCTGCGGCTATGGCGGACGGCCGGCGGCGACGGATTTACCTTGATTCCAACCGACCGTGGGTTGAAACCCACGGCTACCATCGGGCCATCGCTACGCGATTAGC
>JBEKZQ010000668.1:0-4139 GCA_049509675.1 Thermoguttaceae bacterium
TAGTCGATATCGCTAGTCGCGGTTCTCATGCCTCCCGGGCCGGCGTTGACAACATGTTGAGGGGTGTTAGAATTCGGTTGGAGGTTTCCTATGAGGCCCGACGACGTTCTTCAAATGCTTCGCGCCAGGCCGTTCCAACCCTTCCGGATTTCACTGTCCGACGGGCAACAATACGAGGTGCGGCATCCTGACAATGCCATCGTCTTCCGTTCGACGGTTTTGGTAGCCGTTCCCGGGCCTCGCGGACCGGATGGGCCGGCAGAACGCAGCGTCACCTGCGCGCTCGTGCATATCACGCGCATGGAAGTCCTCAACGGCGCCTCGACGGCCAACTGACATGCTCGCAAGTGCGAATGATCACGAAAAAGCAGAATGTCCCTTTTTCGTTCCGGGAGGTGAGTTCATGGTGAGGAGCACGATCCGATGCATGCAGAGCGTGCGTCAGAGTCCGGGGGCGGATGCCTTCACAACAACGGTGCAACGGGGGACATCAGGGTCGGGGACATCAGGGTCAGACTTTAACAGCTAACTGGCCTTGACAGGCGGCATGGCGTCTGAGATCGTATGGGGATCATGGCACGACCTCCACGCATTGACTTCCCCGACGCGCTGTACCACGTCACCAGCCGCGGTAACGGGCGGCAGCAAGTTTTTTGGACCAGTGACGACCGTCAGCGGTTCCTCGGCCAACTCGCCGACGGCGTGCCTTCGGCGGCAATCGTGCTCTACGCCTTCGCCGACGTCGTCGCGCAGTTATACCAACAGATGATTACGGTTAGCAGTTAAAGTCTGACCCTGATGTTCCTGATGTTCTGCCTGATGTTCTGATGTTCGGGGATGTTGAAATGAAAGATCATTTGGCGCTTGTGGCCATTGTGCTGCTGGCTTTGACTTGGGCGTTTGTTGCATTCGCAGCAGAGAAGCAGGATGACTCCGCAAAGGAGGCGAAGGAGGCCAAACAGCGGGACGACCTGCGTGTGCTGCAGAATCGGCTGGACCTGGCTGGAGAATGGACGATGCAGTCGTCTATCCTTGAACCAGGGGTTGGGTCGAACCTGTCCCAACCCGGCGGTGTCACCACCAAGTGGCATCGAGTCCAAGTGCCTACAACCGTGCTCAACGCGCTAACGAAGGCTGGCGTTTACCCCGATATGCGCATTGGGATGAATGCCTACCAAATCCCGGATTCTTCCGATGAGTTCAACGCGAAGCACGACCTTGCCAAATTCAGCCATCTGCCGGGCAAGCGGAACCCGTGGCGCGATCCCTGGTGGTTCCGGCGCGAGTTCACCTTGCCCAAGCTGCCCGCCGACCGGCATGTCTGGCTGCATTTTGCTTCCATCAACTACCGGGCCGAGGTCTGGCTCAACGGAAACAAAGTCTCTGACTGCGAACAGATGGTCAGCATGAACCAGCGGTTCGCGTTCGATGTATCACACTGGGCTGCGGCGGGGGCGAATTGCCTGGCGGTGAAGGTGTGGCCAGTGGATCACCTGGGCTCGCCCGGCACGCAGTTGGTGCCGCTGGCGAACAACCGTTCCGAGGACCATGGCAGCGATGGCCCCATGGACTTCGCCATCCAATTGGCCAGCGGCTACGACTGCTTCCCGTCCATTCCTGATCGTTACATGGGCATTCTACAGGACGTGTGGGTGGAGTACAGCGGGTCGGTGGCTATACGAGACCCCTTCGTGGTGACCGAACTGCCTCTGCCGCGAACCGACAGCGCCAAGCTGAAGATTTCCGCCACGCTCGTCAACGCGGGCGACCAGCCGGTCAGTGGTGTCCTCAAGGGTTCGATTGCGGAGGCCGGATTGACGTTTGAAACGCCGGCAACCCTTTCGGCGGGCGAATCGAAACAGGTGGCCTTCGATCCCGCGCCCGTGATGAAGAATCCGAAGCTCTGGTGGCCCAACGGGTACGGGGCACAGCGTCAGTATGACCTGAGCCTGCAGTTCGTGGCGGGCGGAAGCGTGTCGCATGCTCACACGGTACGATTTGGCGTGCGCCGGATCACCTCGGAGATGCATGAACGCAATGGCCATTTCGGACGTCGCATTCAGATCAACGGTCAGAAGGTCTTCTGCCGGGGCGGCTATATCCAGCCCGACGCTCTCATGGACTGGACGCCGGAGCGGATCGACACCGAGATCCGCTACTACGCCCGGGCCAACCTCAACCTGATTTACTTCGAGGACGTCGCCAATCCACCGGATTTCCTGTTCGACGCCTGCGACCGCTACGGCGTGATGATTGGCCAGTGCTTCTACGGCTGCTCATGGATGCAAACCGGCTCGAAGTATCCGGGTGACGTTCCTTTGGTCGTGAAGTGCAGCCGGGATATTCTAAAGCGTTACCGCAACCATCCGAGCCTGGTCATGTACATGGCGAGCAACGAGGGGTTCACGCGCGAGGAGGTTTACCGGCCATGGCGCGCCAGTGTGATCGCATTGGATGGCAGCCGCTTCTGGATCCCCTCGAACGGCACGCCCAACGTGACCCCGGACAAAGTGCAGCCGTGGTTTCGGGAGGACATGCCGACAGGCATGACGGACCTCGGCTACAACACCTATGGTTGGGAAGAACCGTCCGAGTACTACCGGCGAGTGAGAGAGGTGCCCAATTGGATGTTCATGGTGGAGACGGGTTCGGCCTCCCTGCCGCCGCTCAGCAGCCTGCAGAAGTTCATCCCCAACCTGGGTGAAGTCTCTCGCGGCCCGACGTTCCCCTTGGATGCCACCTGGGCCCATCATGGCGCCAATGCTTACTACAAGCCTTATGATGCCGCCGTGCGCCGCGTGTACGGGGAACCGGCCACCGTGGGTGATTACGTCTGGCAGGGGCACCTTGCCACCGCCGATCAGCACCGCGCCATGTTCGAAGCGGTCAACCATCGCCTCTGGGACGTCACCAGTGGGTTCACGCAGTGGAAGATCAATTCCGCCTGGCCGGATGTGCAGTGGCAGATCTTCGACTGGTTCCTGAAGCCGATGGTGAGCTACTACTTCATCAAGCGCGCCAATGAACCGGTTCACGTCCAACTCGGATTGGTCGAGCCGATGGTGACGGTGGTGAATCACTCGCTCGAACCGCGGAGCGGTCTCAAGGTCCGAGCACGGGTGCTGGACGCCTCAATGCGTGTGCTCATCGACAAGGAAGCGAGCGCGGATGTGGCCGCCAATTCGTATCGCGACGTCTTTGAATTGCCCAAACTGCCGGAATTGCCGCCCGTCTACTTCGTCCGGCTGGATTTGAGCGATGCTGCCGGCAAACGGGTTTCAGACAACCTGTACTGGTTGCCCGCACAGAAAGGCGGGTCCATGCAGGCCCTGCACTCACTGCCCGGGGTGAAACTCCAGGCGACATGTAAACTTGAATCTCATGGCAAGGAGAAATTCGCCCGTGTCAAAGTCACCAACCCGACGACCCATATGGCCTTCTTCGTCCAACTGGCGATGACGCAGGGCCGGAGTAGCGCCGAGATTCTGCCCGTGCTCTGGGAGGATAACTATTTCAGCCTGCTACCCGGCGAGTCGCGCGAAGTCACTGCCGCCTTTGCGGCAAAGGATGCCGGCCGGGCCAAGCCCACGATTGAAGTCGGCGGATGGAACGTGGAGAGCGAATTCGACTGCACCACCCTCACCGTGTCGCCGAAGGAAATCAAGGCAGGCGAGCGGTTCACCGTCACCGCAGAAATTTCCAACACCTTCCTGGATGGCAGCCGGGTGGCCCTGCAATTGGATGGAGAACCCGTTGCCTTCAAGTGGGCTTGGGCACGTGCCGGCCAGAAGGAATCGCTGGAATTCCCACTCACACTGGAGCAATCCGGCCGGCATCACATTGCTTTGGGCGGTCAGAATATCTCAGTGACGGTTCACCCATCAAACTAACACTCGCCCTCAGCGCCGTGGGTCAGCTTGGCCCGGACGGATACCAGGGGTCGACGGATACCAGGGGTCGGGAGTTTTTTTGATCGGAACGGAAAAGGGGACATCGAACGGACGAACGGAAAAGGGGACACCCATTCTACTTTTTTCGTGGATAGCGAATTCTCGACATCCAAACTTATGATTACCGTGATTACCAGCGAGAATGTAGAATGATCCCCTTATTCGCCCTTACTCCCCTCTCCCGCAAGG
>JBEKZQ010000669.1:0-3337 GCA_049509675.1 Thermoguttaceae bacterium
GGGGGGGGGGGGGGGGGGGGGGGGGGGGGGGGGGGGGGGGGGTTGGCGGGGGGGGGGGGGGGGGGGGCGGTGGGGGGGTGGGGCGTGGGGCGTGGGGCGTGGAGCGTGGGGCGTGAAGCGTGGGGCGTGGAGCGTGGAGCGTGGGGCGTGGGGCGTGGAGCGTGGGGCGTATGTTGATCAAGGCGGTGAAGGAAAAGGCATAAAGGTCCCCCTCTCCCTCCGGGAGAGGGCCGGGGAGAGGGGATGTCGGATAACAGGGATTCAACGGGCAACTGTTTGCTCAAGTCCCCCTCACCCTAACCCTCTCCCGGAGGGAGAGGGGAACTAATCTTGCAAGTGCGGAGACTTTTTCGTGGCAAACTACTTTCTCGACAACGAAGATATCCAGTTTCTCTTCCGGCACATCGACCTGGCGGAACTCGCCAGGATCCAGGAGGATGATTTCGTCCACGTCGGCAATGGCAACGGCGCCGGCGATTATGGCCCCCGCGACGCGGCCGACGCGGTCGACAACTACCGCCGCATCCTGGAGATCGTGGGCGAAGTGGCCGGCGAGATGCTCGCCCCCAATGCCGAGACGATCGACCACGAGGGCAACACGCTCAACGAAGACGGCACGGTCACGCTGCACCCGCTGGTCCAGGAGAACCTCAAGCGGCTCGTGCAGGGCGACTTGATGGGGTTCACCCTGCCGCGCAAATACGGCGGTTTGAATTGCCCCAATCTCGTCTACACCATCGCCACCGAGATCGTCAGCCGGGCCGACACCTCGCTGATGAACCTCTTTGGGCTGCAAGGCATTGCCGAGACGATCTACGCCTTCGCCGACGATACGATCAAGAACGAGATCCTGCCGCGGTTCACTTCCGGCGCGGTCACCGGCGCGATGGTGCTCACCGAGCCCGACGCCGGCAGCGATTTGCAGGCCGTGCGGCTGCGGGCCTACCAGGACGAGCAGGGCAATTGGTTCCTCAACGGCGTGAAGCGATTCATCACCAACGGTTGCGGCGAGATCCTGCTGGTGTTGGCCCGCAGCGAGCCGGAGATCTCCGACGGCCGCGGCCTGAGCCTGTTTCTGGCCGAGCGATCCCAGCGCGTCCGCGTGCGGCACCTGGAGAACAAGCTGGGGATCCACGGCTCGCCCACCTGCGAGCTGGTCTTCGACGACATGCCCTGCCGGCTGATCGGCGAACGGCAGCGGGGCCTGATCACGTACGTGATGGCGCTGATGAACGGGGCCCGGGTGGGCATCGCCGCGCAATCGCTGGGCACGGCCGAGGCCGCCTATCGCCTGGCCCGCACCTACGCCCACACCCGGCAGCAGTTCGGCGGACCGATCGAGCGTCTGCCGGCCGTGGCCGAATTGGTGACCGACATGAAGATCGACATTGAGGCCGCCCGCGCCTTGGCCTACGAAACCAGCCGCGTCTGCGATCACGAGGCCAACAACATGCGGGTGCTGGAGTGGGGCGGCCCCTTGGACAAGGACGAAGAAAAACGCCGCAAGCAGTTGGCCCGCTCCTTGAAGCGGCTCAACGGCATGCTCACGCCCATGAGCAAGTACTATTGTTCCGAGATGTGCAACCGCGTGGCCTACAACACGATCCAGGTGCTGGGCGGCTCGGGCTACATGAAGGACTACGCGGCCGAGCGCTACCTCCGCGACGCCCGCATCACCACGATCTACGAAGGCACCAGCCAGTTGCAGGTCGTGGCCGCCGTGCGCGGCGTCACTTCCGGGGCCCTCGATGCGTGGACCGAGGCCTGGGACAAGAAAGAATACGCCGATCCGCTGCTGGCAGAATTGAAGCAACTGCTGATCGACGGCAAACGCCGCGTGCTGGAGGCGGTCCAGTTCGTCAAGGCCAAGAGCGTGAGTTATCTGGATCTCTCGGGCCGGCGGCTCGTCGATTCGGCGATCATGATCGTCATCGGACACCTGCTCCTGGGACAAGCGGTCGTCAGCCCGCGGAAGCGGCGCGTGGCCACACGCTTCATCCGCCGCGAAATGCCGCTGCTGCGCATGAACTGCGAACAGGTCCTCTCCGGCGACACCACGCCGATGGACGAGTACGCGGAGCTGGCGGGCCCCGTGCCGGCCAACGATTAGCGCGGATTATTTTCGGGCTGGGTCAAGGTCGCGCTGGGTGCCACGGGTGGCTTGCCCACCCGTGTTTCCGCACTGCTGGACAAGCCAGCAGTGGCACCCAACCGGCCCCGTGCCGGCCAACGATTAGCCGGCCTCTTGGTGCCACGGGCTTGCCCGTGCCCTTCCGGCCGGCCCTTGTCGCCAGGCATCGCCACAGCGGCTGGCGTGTGAGTGGATTGAGCATGACCGCGCGGAAACGTTTCCGGCGGTTCAATACGGCAAGAACCGGCAGAAAACAGCACTGGCAAGCCAGTGGCACCAGACGATGCACTGTACCGTGCCAGCGCGGGCCAGGCTTGCCCGGTACGTTATGCATTGTTGAGATCAAGGGGCACTTGATGGGCATGTTTTCCGGCAAGACCGGGTTGGTGATGGGTGTGGCCAACGACCACAGCATCGCTTGGGCGATGAGCGAAGCGCTGTACGCCGAGGGCGCCGAGTTGGGCTTCACGCATCTGCCCAGCCCGTCGTCGCAGCGCCGCGTGCGGGCCCTGGTCGAGCCCCACGGCGCCCGGCTGCTCTTGCCCTGCGACGTGCAGCGCGACGAGGATGTCGCGGGCGTGTTCAACGCGGCCCGCGAGACCTACGGCCGCTTGGACTTCCTGATCCATGCCATCGCCTTCGCCCCGCCGCAGGAGCTGCGCAATCCCTATGTGGAGATGACGCGGGCCGGCTGGCACTTGGCCATGGATATTAGTGTCTACAGCCTGGTGGCGGTGTGCCGGGCCGCCGCGCCGTTGATGACCCCGGGGGGCTCGATCGTCACCATCAGCTACTATGGCGGCGAGAAGGTCATGCCCGGCTACAACGTGATGGGCGTGTGCAAAGCGGCCCTGGAGCACAGCGTCCGCTACCTGGCCTGGGACCTCGGCCGCGAGCGTCAGATCCGCGTCAACGCCATCAGTGCCGGCCCAATGCGGACCCTCAGTGCGGCCGGCATCTCGGGTTTCGACGAATTGCGGCAGCACGCCACGCGCAAGGCGCCGCTGGCCCGCAACGTCGATCCCAAGGAACTGGGCAGCACCGGCCTGTACCTCTTGAGCGAGCAATCCTCCGGCGTCACCGGCGAGACGATCCACGTCGACTGCGGCTACAGCATCGTGGGGCTTTAGCGGCGCCTAACCGTCCCTGGTGACGGCATGTTGGGCAATTCCTTCGGCCGATTTGTCCGACTCCACGTACAGCGTG
>JBEKZQ010000067.1:0-17474 GCA_049509675.1 Thermoguttaceae bacterium
TCAGTGCCATCCCTGGCTTCCTCCTTTATCTGAATTCCCATTACCTGGCCCCTTACCAAGCAAATCATCCCCCCTTCTGTTTACCACGTCTCCGGCGAATGACAAAGTGCAACTTGCACCCCAGCCGTGAGGGACGGGCGGCGTCGGCTGGACATTTGCCGCCGGCAACGGCTATAATTAGCCTTTCGTTTCGGGCCTTGTGTCGCATGCCATAAGAAAGGCAAGCATTTCATGCCGCTGTTCGAAGTCGAAACTGTCTCACATATTATCATCACCTGGGCGGAGGACGAACAGGCCGCCACGAACGTGGTTCACGAGAACTACCCGAAGGAGCCGCCGCTGCGGATCACCAAGCGTCCGCGCAATACCTGGGTGATTTCCAAATCGGCCCTCGGCATCACCGACAAGTCGGACCCTTGCACCACCGCCCGCGATTGCCTGGCCAAGGCGGCCGGCGACAAGGTGCATGCCATCCGTCTTTACATGCAGTACACGGGCACCGACCTGGAACACGCCCGCAAGGCCATCGAATCGAACATGGTCATGGGCTGGTAGGACGCCGGAAGCCAATTGGTTTCGGCCTTCTCCGATGAACAAGAAGCTATGCTCCCGCGTGGTTGGTGCTTGCGTGGGGGGGCTGTACGACCTGGTCCGCGGCCGGTTCCCTGCGGTGGTCCGCATTGAAACCACGAACGCTTGCAATGCCAGGTGCGTCATCTGCCCGCATCGGCGGATGAAACGCGCCGTCGCCGCGATGGACGACCGGCTGTACGCGCACATTATCGACCAGTGCGCAGCCAACGCCTGCCGGGAAATCCATCTGCACAACTTCGGCGAGCCGCTCTTGGACATGCACCTGGAGGAGCGCATCCGCTACGCCAAGGAGCGCGGCATCCGCAAGGTCAAAATGTTCTGCAACGGCTCGCTCTTGAACGCCGCTCGGGCGGAAGGGCTGATCCGCGCCGGGCTGGACGAAATCAAGATCAGCTTCGACGGCGCCACCCGGGAGGAGTTCGAGAAAATCCGCGTGCCATTGAAATTCGACCGCGTCGTGGAGAACGTGAAGCGGTTGGTGGCGCTGCGCAACGAGTTGCGTTCCGGCCTGAAGATCGGCATCGCCTGCTGCAGCACGACCGACCGCGAGGCGACCATGCGCTCGGTCGAGAAGATGGTCGATCGGTTCTCCTTCGGGAAGGTCCACAACTGGGCCAGCGAAGAGTATGCCGGCGCCGCCGGCCGGCTCCGCAAGCCCTGTTCTCGCCTATGGCGCAGCTTGACGGTCCTGGCCAGCGGCGATGTTTCGCTGTGCTGCCTGGATTATGACGGTCAACAACTTTTGGGCCGCATCGACGCAACCGCCTCGATCCGCGACGTGTTCGACGGCGCGGCCTATCGGGCGGTGCGGCGTGCCCACTGCGAGGCCCGGCAATCGGAGATCGAACTCTGCCGCAACTGCACCAAGGCGTTTTTCTGAATCGAGTCGCGCCCGTCTCCCTCCGCGAGAGGGTTAGCCCGGATTATTCAAGGATGTTGTGATGACGCCCCGCAAAGTCAATTCTGTTCTGGAGTTAGTGGGAAACACGCCGCTGGTGCGCATCAATCGTCTGAACCCTGCCCCGGGTGTCGAGGTGCTGGTGAAACTGGAGGGGCTGAATCCCGGGGGCTCGGTCAAGGACCGCATCGCGCTGAAGATGATCCAACAGGCCGAGGCCGGCGGCGAACTGACCCCCGGCAAGATCGTGCTCGAGGCCAGCAGCGGCAACACGGCCATCGGCCTGGCCATGGTCTGCGCGGTCAAGGGCTACCAGCTCCTGGTCACGATGAGCGAGTCGGCGAGTGAAGAACGCAAACGTATTCTGAAGGCCTACGGGGCACAAATCCTTCTGACGCCGGGCTACCGCGGCACCGACGGGGCCATCGAAGAGGCCTACCGCCTGGCCAGGGAAGAGCCCGGTAAATATGTCCTGGTCGACCAGTTCAACAACGAGGCCAACTGGCAAGCTCACTATGAGGGCACGGGCAAGGAGATTTGGGAGGCCACGGCCGGCAAGGTCGATGTCGTGGTGGTCGCGATGGGGACCACGGGGACGTTGATGGGCACAACCCGTGCCCTGCGGGAACTGAACCCCGCAGTCCGCGTCATCGGCGTCGAGCCCTTCAAGGACCACAAGATCCAAGGCCTGAAGAAAGCCTCCAGACGCTGCGCGTCAAACTCGCACACTACTATCCCAAGGCCAGCGAGCACGTCGGCGACATGGTCGAACAGACCCGCAGCCTTCTGGAAATGGGCCTGGCCTACGAGAAACTGCGATCGGTCTACTTCCGCATCAGCAGTTTTTCCGACTACGGAAGACTGTCGGGCATCGCGCCGGAGCGGATGCGGAGCGAGGTCTCCACGACCTACGACTACTATGACAAGGACAATCCCGGCGACTTCGCCCTGTTCAAGCGCTCCACGCTGGCGGAGCTAAAATCGGGCATCTTCTGGCAAACTCCCTGGGGCAACGCCCGGCCGGGCTGGCACATGGAGTGCGCCTGCATGGCGGTGCGGTACCTGGGCCAGCCCATCGACATCCACACCGCCAGCACCGACCTGACCTTTCCGCACGGCGACAACGAGATCGCCATCGCCTGCGGACTGAAACACAAGCCCCTGGCCAAGCTCTGGATGCACAGCGAACTGGTCATGGCCGACGGCAAGAAAGTCAGCCGCGCCGGCGGCAACGACTTGACCCTCGAACACCTGCTCGAACAGGGTTTCGACGGGCCGACCGTCCGCTACTGGCTGTTGGCCACGCATTACCGCACGGTGCTGCACTATTCTCGCCGCGAGCTGCAGCGGGCGGCGCAATGCGTGGCTCGGCTGAACGAGTTCGCCGCCCGGCTGGTGCGTTTCCAATCCGGGCGGCGCGGCGTCGAGGTGGGGCCGGCCCTGCACGAAGTCCAGGCCGCCTGGCGCGACGCCCTGGACAACGATCTCAACATCCCCAAGGCCCTCGGAAAGCTCTTTCCCTTCGTTCGCCAGATCAACCGGCTTCTGGATCGCGATGAACTGGATGGCGACCAGGTCGGGCAGATTCTCGACTTCATGCGCCAGACCAACGACGTCCTCGATGTGATGGACTTCCGGCCCGAAGAGCCCAATGCCCAAGTGGCGGAACTGATCGAGGCACGCCGGAAAGCACGCCAAAGCAAGGATTTCCACACGGCCGATGCGATCCGCAAGGAATTGGAGTTGCTGGGCGTCCGCGTGGCGGATAGCCCCATCGGCACGTCCTGAAAGAAATACTTGCTTTCTGAGTCCATCCGGTATATTATTACCCTCGAAGGGTAGTTTCACCCCCTCCTTCTGACCAAATCTCAGCGGCGACTCGGTCGGCTTCCCTTCGTGGCGCTGCCGTCAAACCCTTTCTTTCTTGGAGCCTGACCATGCCGCAAAGAATTCCTGTTCCCGATGGTGTTCTTAGCCAAAAAGTCCGCGAGACCTTGTCGAGCCGCGGCATGCGCGCACCGTGCAAGATTGTCGTCGCCGCCCTGAAGGGAACGGTAACCCTTTCCGGCAAGATTCAGTACGAGCATCAGCGACCGTTGGCGGTCCAGACTGCGCGCAACGTGGAGGGCGTGAACCGCATTGTGGACCAACTCCAGGTGATCCCAAGAGCGGAACCGCCAAAGAACCAGAATCAGTGGTAAGGATCGGCGGCGATTCTTCTCTTCCACCGCAGCGTACGCCGATCCGCAAGGTGAAAGCGAATCGCGGGTATTGTATCCGGCACAGCCCGGGTGGGCCGTTCGTTGGCGCAGGCGGGCGAATACCCGGCCTGGCCCGATCTTACGACTCTCGAAGCGGCGTGCGGCAAGGATTTCTGGCAGTTGCGGAGCGCAATCGGCACCCTGCTGTGCCGGTTCAACTGAAGGACGGCACGGCGGATTTCGACGGCGCGACCTTCGGTTTCACCGACACCACCACGGCTTTAGCAGTCGTGCTCAGCAGCAGATCGGCCGCCTGCGGCGCGATGACCGCCTTCGGCGTGCTGGGAGGCGGCGTTTGCACCGCCGCCAACACTGCGTCGTGGGCCGCCACGGTACTACTGCTCGAACCGCTGGCAGTGGGGCTCGCGGATGGAGGCGTCGCGACCGATGCGACCATGGCATTCGTTTTCACGCCGCCATTGCTGGTATCCACCGTTGTGTCCGTCACGCTGACGCTGGTCCCGTTGTGTTTGATGGTGACGATAATGGTGTACGGGCGATCTTCGTTGGTCTCGCTGTACACGTGATCGGCGGTGACAGTGAATACGCCCTTCTTGTTCGGGTTCGAAATCGTCGCCGTTGAGGTCGTACCGTCGCCCCAGTTAACCGTTGCCGAGTATTCGCGTTTGTTCTCCGCTCCACCCGGGTCGGTAAAGGTGGCCAGCGTCTGCATTCCGAAATCTCGATGCTCGCGGGCCTTGACGGGGAATCCCCCCTTGGCGACCACCGGCTGCTCCGCCACCACCGCCGTGTCGTTGACCACGGTGGCGGGGGCGGTCCCATGGTTGATGACAACCTTGATCGCATAGGGGTTCGTCCCGCTCTCTTCCTTGTAGGTGTGGCTTGCGGTGACGGTAAACACGCCGCCGACCGGACCGCTAATCGCACCAAGTGTAGAATTGGAACCGTCGCCCCAACTGATTTTCGCCGAATAATCGGCAAGCGGCTCCGCCCCGCCGGGATCGGTGAAGGTGGCCAAGACGACCGGCCCGGAATTCTGCCCCTCCAGGAGACTCGTGCCATCGGCCTTGGTCACGATGCCCTTGCCGCCGTCAGCGGCTGTGGCGATGACCGCCGGGTCCGCCACCACCGCCGTGTCGTTGACCACCGTGTCGGCAGCGGTGTCATGATGGATGGTGACCTGGATCGCATACGGATTACTGGTCGCGCTCTCCTCCAGGTAGGTGTGGTCTCCGCTGACCGTAAACAGGCCCGCGACCGGACCGCTAATGATCCCTTGGGTGGAACTTGGACCGTCGCCCCAATTGATGTCCGCCGAATAATCGAGACGCGACTCCGCACCGCCGGGATCGGTGAAGGTGGCCAAGACGACCAGCCCGGAATCCTGATTCTCCACGAGGTTCGTGCCATCGGCCTTGGTGACGACGCCCGTGCCGCCGTGGGCGGACAGGCCGACGACCGACTGGTCCAAGACCGCCGCGATGTCGTTGACTGCCGCGTCGGGCGCGGTGTCGTGATGGATGACGATCCTGATCGAATAGGGATTTGATGGTGCGGTCTCTTCCTGGTAGGTGTGGTCTCCGCTGACGGTAAACACGCCGCCGACCGGACCGCTAATGGTCCCAGAGGTGGGATTTGGGCTATCGCCCCAATAGATGTCCGCCGAATAATCGGCAAGCGGTTCCGCCCCGCCGGGATCGACAAAGGTGGCCACAACGACTTGCCCGGAATCCTGGCCCTCAAGGAGGCTCGTGCCATCGGTCTTGGTGACGATGCCCGTGCCATTTGCGGAACCTGGAACAACCGCCGGGTCGAGTACCTGGGCCGAACTGACCGCTAGGGCGCCCGGCGCTGAATCGTGGAAAATCATCACGTCGATGGGATACGGGTCCGAGCCCGGATTACCGGGGCCGCTCTCCTCGGCGTACCGGTGGGCGCCCATGACATAGTACACGCCATTCACGTCCGGACCGCTGATGATGATGCCGGTGGTCGTGTCGTCGCTGGAACCGTCGCCCCAACTGACCCGCGCGGAATATTGGCTCGGGTCCAGAGAACCGCTGGGGTCGGTGAACGTTGCCAGAATCTGCGTCTGGGAAAGTTGCCCTTCGGTTGCGCCTATCGTGAAACCACCCTGGGCGGTCACCGGCGTGCTGGCCGGCGTATTCGCCGTGTACTGCACGGTGAAGCTCGATGTTGCCGGTGCAGGCGACCCCGGCGGTGTGTCGGTCAATCCCCAAGCCGAAGCCGCCGTGACGCCGCTGACGACCATGTTGATTCGATTGCTGTCCCAGGTATTGATTCCGCCTGTTGTTCCGTTGATGGTTGCCGATGCGTTGGTGAAGGTCACCTCGCCGAAATTCGCCAAACTCGATGCGCTGCCGCCTAACGTAGGCCGCTCTGCGATCCACTCTGCTGTGTCCCTTTGGTCATCACTGGGCCTCTGCACGACACCTGTGTCGAAGGATTTTCCCGTGGTTTCGTCCGTGATCTGCATGTCAAATTGATCCTGGCCAGTACCAGAGTCAACGCCCACGAAATTGACGGTCGCGGTCATCGCGTCGCCGGGGGTAATGGTCATCCCGGCTATCTTCTGCTCGGCGCCATCTGCCGGCACGGTGCCGCTATTCGGCGGGGACTGATAATACATCTCCCACCAGGCGTAATAAGTGCCTCCGCCATCCGCCCTGATGCCCGTCTGCTCCACCGTATCCCCGCCCCATCCGTCGATTCCCACCCAAACGGAACTGTGTGTACCTGCAGCCGATGTTATGTTGGGCACCACCCAAGAACCGCTGACGGCGGTTACCGAATCGGCGCCTTCGCTAATCGCGTAACCTGCCCAGATATTAGAAGTGTTGGTGGCGGGAGCGATTCCCTGCGCAGTGGATCCGCTGCCTGCGAGTAAGACGCCGGCTTGTGCCGGTGCGACCAGCCGGACGGGTACATCGAAAGCGTGGTGGCTCACTTGAGCAGCCGCGCTAAGCAACGCGCGGATCTCCAGTGGTTCGACCTTAAGCGCTCGGCCAGTGCGGCGCCTATTCCCGTCGCCGCGCTGCTTGCGAGGATCCCCCTGCTGCCAACGCTTGGTCCACCGACGAATGAAGCTACCGGGGTGCGAATCGGAGTGCGACATACTGACCTCCCAAATAGAGTAAGAGCAATGCGGCAGAATCTCTTGGAAAACGACAGCAAATCAGCCCCTGTTCCCTATTCCATTCCCGTCGAGGCGAAAACACTTGCCGGCTTACTTCGAGGCAAACCGGCGTGGAAAGCGATCGGCCCGCGCATAAAAGACCGATTATGCCGAGCAAGAGTACATGCCCTCAGAGAATCGACTATTCCGCCATGGAGGGGATACCTGTGGACCGCGGCCGCTGCGCAGGCCGGATTAGCAGGATAATGGCGGCCGCCAATCCACGAGCAAATCGCGCGATTCTTATCAGCGGACACCTTGGCGGTTACGACTCTTTTCGATCACAAGGGGCGCACGTCGGCGTAGCCTTGTTTTTCATCCTCTGCATGAATAATCCGGGCAAACGTAGGCCTTCGGCCCTCACCCTTCCGCTTCCAAGACCTCGATCACCTCCAGCAGACGGCGGCAGATCTGGTCCAATCGCTGCTGGTCCCTGATCTTGCGATGCTGCGCGTCGGTCACGTAAAAAACGTCCACCACCTGGTCCAAATAGGTGCCGATCTTGGCCCGCCAGACCGAGAGCTCCATCTCGAACAGCGTCCGGGTAACGGCATACAGCAGGCCGGTGCGGTCCAGGGCGAAGACGTCGATGATGGTGTAGCGGTCGGAGGTGCTGTTGTCGGCGTTGACCTGCGTGCGGGGCTTCGGGCCGGCCGTTTTGCTCTGCCCGCCGATCCGCCACGTGCGGCGAAACGAGGGCGACTGGCTGCCGACGGCCCGCAAGGAGCGGGCCAGGGCCTGATTGATCTCGTCCAGGCGTTGTTGCGGCGGCGGGCCGGCGAAATCCGGATCGTGGACCCAAAAACGGTCCAACACCAGGCCGTCGGGCAAGGTGTGAATCTCGGCCGAGCGGATCTCCAGGCCATGGCTGGTGAGGGCCCCGGTGAGCTTGTGAAAAATGCCGGGCGTGACCGCCTCCACGGTGCCGACGGTCAGTTGGATGGTGGCCGTTTCGGGCAAGTATTGCGCGAGGGCGGCCACGTCGCCGCTGCTTAAATCGTGCAGCAACCGCAGATCGGCGGCCGCCTGCTGCGGGGGCGTGGTATTCAAGTATCCGGCCGTCAGCGACTTGATGTGGTTGGCAAACCAACTGTCCTCCTTCAACGGCCCGAGCCAGGCGCGGATCTCCTCGCGGCGGCGGCTGAACTGCTCGTCCAGGGCCGTGGCCGGGCTGTCGCCGGCCAACTGCTGCATGGTGCGGTGGTACAGGTCGGTCATGATCTCGGTCTTCCAGCCGTCCCACACGTCCGGCCCGACCGCCCCCAGGTCGCAGGCCGTCAGCACGTACAACATTTGCAGTATTTCCGGAGTGCCGACCAGCCGGGCGAAGCGGACCACGAGCTGCTCGTCGGTCGTATCGCGGCGGAAGCCCAGGTGGTTCATGCGCAGATGCTTGTGGACCAGGAACTTCAGGCTTTCGGCATCGTGTGCCGACAGACCGAGCCGGCGGGCCGTACTCTCGGCGATCTTCAGCCCCACCTCGCGATGGTCTTCCAGGCAGCCTTTGCCCAGGTCATGGATCAACAGGGCCAGGTGCAGCACGCTCTTATCGGCCACCTGGCGATAGACGCGGCCCAGCGGGCCGCGGTCGGCGCCCAAGGCGGTCGCAAACTCGACGGCCCGCAGGCAATGTTCGTCGACCGTGTACTTGTGGTACAGGTTGAACTGCAACAGCCCGCGGGCGCGGGCGAACTCGGGAATGAAACGTTCCAGAATGCCTGCCTCGTGCAGGCCGCGCAGCAGCGGGCCCAGCCGGGCCGGATGGGCCAGCAGCGAAAGGAAGTGCCGGCAGGCCTCGGGGGAAGTCGCCTCTGCGCTGTAAGTGGCCCCAAAGGGGACAGTCCCATTTTCGCTACGACCAAGCGAAGCTTGGTGCCCGAAATCGGGACAGGCCCCGGGCAGGGCGCGGGCCTCGCGGCGGATCTCTTCCCAGGTGCTGGCGGCCACAGGCACGTCGTGCAGGTTGGCCAGGTCGATCAGCCGCATGATCGCGGTAAGATTGCCCGCAAGCCGCTGCAGGCCGCGGCGGGTGGCCATCATTCCCGCCGGCCCCACCCGCAAATCATCTTCCACGCGATGCCCGAACAAGGCCGTGGCCAGCTTGGCCAGCCGGTCGTGCGAGGCGGCCTTGGCCAGGAAGCGGCCCACCACGTAACTGACCTGGCTGGTATGGCGGAAATAGTCGCGCATGAACCGCTCGACCGGGAGCAGGCCGGCGGCCGGCTCGTAGCAGCGGACCTCGGCGATGCGGACCTGCTCGCTGCGGTTGAGCACGTCGTTGGCCTGGCCGGCGTGGAAGTGCAGCTCGTTGCGGAGCCGGAGCAGGAACTCGGCGGCCTCTTCCAACATGCGGAGGTCCTCGCGCCCGAGAACGCCCGATTCCATCAGCTCGCGGGGCTCGCGCAGTCCGTAGCGGGCGAAGCCGATCCAGCGCAGCAATTGCAGATCGCGCAGCCCGCCCTGCGAACGCTTGATGTTCGGCTCCAAGAGAAAGACCGTCTCGCCATAGCGGCATTTTTCTTCGAACCGCGACTTGCGGATCGCGGCCATCAGGCGGCCCGACCCCCACCAGGCCTGTTGCTGAAAGCGGCGCGCGAAGCGATCGAACAAGGCCGGGCTGCCGGCCAACAGCCGCGACTCGATCATGGAAGTCGAGATCACCGAGTCGCGGCGGGCCAGCCGGCAGACCTGCGAGACCGTGCGCACGCTATGGCCGAGGACCAGGCCCACGTCGAACACGTCGCGGAGCAGATTCTGTGCCAGGGGGGCCAGGCGCCCGGCCGCCCCGCGCCGCTGGAGCACCATCAAGTCGACGTCGCTGTAAGGGGCCACGTCCCGCCGGCCGTAGCCGCCGTGGGCCACCAGGGCAATCTCGGACAACAGCCCCTTGGGATCGGTTTCGCCCAGTTCGGCCAACGAGGCGTCGATTAGTTCCAGCAGCACGGCATCGCGGAGGTTGCTGGCCAGGGCGCAGATTTCCACCCCGGAAGCGCCCGCCCGGTGACGGCGCTGAAAATCCTCATTGCCCTTGGCCAACCGTGCCTTGGCGGCCAAAACGTGCGCGCGAAGCATACCGGAATTATATCGCCTCTTCGCCCGATTCTCCTGTACGGATTCGCACCACGTCGTTCAGGTCGCTGACAAACATCTTGCCGTCGCCCACCTGGCCCGTCTGGGCCGCACGCATGATCGTGTCCAACACCATGCGGGCCTTGGCGTCGGAGACGACCACCTCGACCTTGATCTTGGGCACGAAATCGACTTCATACTCGGTGCCCCGGTACATCTCGGTATGACCCTTCTGCCGGCCGAAACCACGCACCTCGGTGATCGTCATGCCCGCGATGCCGTGCTCGGTCAAGGCATTCTTCACGTCTTCGAGCTTGAAATGCCGGATGATCGCTTCCACTTTCTTCATCGTTGGACTCCTTGAGCCATGTTCTATTAGCCTGCTTCTCAGATAAAGATGTAGCCTTCTTCGCCGTGCTGGCTGAAGTCGAGCCCTTCGATTTCGGCTTCGCGGGAAACCCGCAGACCGATGGTGGCATCCAAGAGTTTGAGGATGACGAAGGTGGCCACGATGGCTAGGCCCCAACTCGCGAGGACGGCAACGATCTGGCCCTTGAGCAAGGACCCGCCTTCCAGCAGTCCCAGGGGGTTGCCCTTGGCCATGTCGTTGACGGCCTTGGTGGCGAACACGCCGGTAAGGATGGCCCCCAAGGTACCGCCCACGCCGTGAACGCCAAAGGCATCCAATGAGTCGTCGTAGCCGAAATAGGACTTCAGGAGCGTGCAGGCCAGATAGCACACCACGCCCACGGCCACGCCCATCAACAAGGCGGGCATAGGCTGAACGAAACCCGAGGCGGGGGTGATGCACACCAGACCGGCCACCACGCCGGAGCAGACGCCCAGCACGCTCGGCTTGCCATGCCCGATCCATTCGCAGACGGCCCAGGCAAGTCCGCCGGCAGCGGCCGCGAAATGGGTGGCGGTGAAGGCGCTGGAGGCCAGATCGCTGGCATTCAAGGCGCTGCCCGCGTTGAAGCCGAACCAGCCCACCCACAGCAGCGTGGCCCCGACCACGGTGTAGGTCATGTTGTGCGGCGGCATGGGTTCGCTCTTATAGCCCAAACGCTTGCCCAACAACAGGGCGCAGATCAAGGCGGAAACGCCCGAACTGATGTGTACCACCGTCCCACCGGCAAAATCCAGGGCGCCGCCCGCGGCAATGGCAGCGTTCTGACTGCCGTAACAGAGAATGCCGTGGCCCCAGACCCAGTGGCACAACGGGCAGTAAACCAGTGTTCCCCAGAGGATCATGAAGAGCACCATGGCGCTGAACTTCATGCGTTCGGCGAAGGCCCCACAGATCAGGGCGGGCGTGATGATGAAGAACATGCCTTGGAAGAGCATGTGCGTGAGCCGCGGAATGGTGTCGGCGTCGCCCGTGGCCAGCGGCGCCACGCCATTGACCATCTGCACCCCGTTCATGAACAGGAAATCGCCGTTGCCCAGCCAGGGCCGCGTGCCGCCGAAGGCAAGCGAATAGCCATAGATCGCCCAGATGACCGACATCAGGCACATCAGGAACACGCACTGCATCATCACGCTGAGCACGTTCTTCTTACGCACCAGGCCGCAATAGAACAGTGCCAATCCGGGACCGGTCATCATGAGCACCAGGGCCGAGGAGGTGAGCATCCAGGCGTTATCACCCTTGTCCAGAGTGGCGGCGGGGGTGGCGGGCGCGACCGCAGCCGGTTGCCCGGGCGAGGGCGCTTGCGCCGGCAAGTTTGTCCCCATCGCAAGCCACGCGATGGCCCCCAGCACACAAATCATCCCCAGCAGCCGCAGTTGTCTCACGTTCTTCATGGTACTAACCATCTTTCCTTTACCGATGTGACGGCCCGAGCAGACCAACGCCGCAAAAAAACGCTCTCCTCGCTAGGCGAGCCAGCAGGGAGTTGCCACGCATGACTGTTTTTTCAGCAGGTGTGTGAAGAATTCGGCGTAGACAAGGCAATTGACGTGCCGGAGTAGTGTTTTCCCTGGCGGTTAGGCGCGTAACCAGCGCAAGAAAAAGAGGTTAGAATTTTCGCGCGCGAATTGATCGACCGCAACAATTGCACAATCAGATGCAGGCTGTGCCTATTTATTAAGCACATGATCTGCGCACCGCGGCAAATTTGTCAGCAAACTTCTCCCCTACTCCGCGCTGAGCACCTCGACGTGCAGTCGGCCTACCACCTGGACCACCGGCAGCAGCGTACTATAGGCCGAAAGCCCCTGCATGTTGCTGTGGGCCACTTCGAGATGTCCGCCGCCGATGCCCCCCAGGGCCAAGGTCGCATCCAGCGGAATCCAGCGATGCTCGACAAAAACCTGGGTCCACATGTGGTAGTCGAAGGTCTGCGTCTGGGGCATATAGAGCAGGCCGACGGCCACCCGAGCGGGGATGCCCCGGGCTCGGGCCAGCGCGGCCAGGTACACGGCGTGCTCGGTGCAGTCGCCTTCACGGGTCCTGGCCACCTCGGCCGCCGTGGCAAATGCCTGATTGAAGTCCTTGTGGACAATGGCCTTGTGGACGAAGCGCTCCAACGCCAAGGCCACTTGCCACGGATCGCTCTGGGCGCCGGCCGCTTCTCGGGCATCGGCCACGATCTGCGGGTCGTCGCTTTGCAGGAAGTTGTTCGCCGCCTTATCGGCTTCCGTGGGCGGATCGGCCGGGGCATCGGGATTGCCGCCTTGGCCCGGCCGAATGGCGTAAACGGTCACCTCGGCCGTGTGCGGATCGATCGGCTTGACCCGCTGCGAGGCGGTCGAGCAAAAGGCCTCGGCGGGGTTGCCATCGTCCAAACGCACTCGGTAACACACCCGCTTGCTGCCGTGCGCCGACGGCACGGGACGATCGACCTTGACCCGAATCGCCCGGCCCAGATCAAAATCCTTCAAATCGATCTTCGCCAGCGCCACTTCTTTGGGGGCCCGGAGGATCTCGATTCCCAGGGTTTCGGGCCGGACCTTGAGGGTTTCGCCCGCCCGGTCGGCCCAGATCGTTTCCCGCAGCTTCTGGCCGTCGGGCAAACGCATCAGGCACTGGATCTTCAGCAAGTCGAACGTGCCGGCCAGCAGCGGCGTCTGTTCGTAATCGGCCGCCGTCATTTCCACCTCCGTCACCTGGTTGCTGGGATCCAGGGCGCGGAACGTGCGCCGCTCGCCGGGCTTCATCGGACGCCGCAAAAGCGTCTCTTCCATTCCAAACGGCCCGCGACAATCGCTCGACCAGGAAATGGAGCCCGACATTTTCTTGCCCTCGGTCGTCATCTCCATTTGCAGGTGATCGCCAACGACGCGGCCGACGGTGACCGCGGGCGTAGGACCCTGACGAATCTCGCTGCGGAAGTCCACCAGGTCGCCGTCCAAAGTCTCCGTGCTCTGGCAGCGGATCTCCTGTTCCGTCGGCTGGCCGTAGCGGGATACGGTCAAGTGGACCAGACCATCGATTTTCAGCAACCTGCGGCCGTGGTCTTCGACATCTCGCACGGTAGTTCGACCGTAGCCGATGCGTGCGTCCCGGATACGGTAAATGTCCCAGGTTTCGCGATCGGCAAGCGGAGAAGCCTGTTGCGGGCTGGCGGGGGAAGCTGCCGGGGCCGGCGCAGCGGCCGGCGTCGAACGTCCGCAGCCGGACAAGAAGAGCAGGACGGAAAGGCCGAAAGGGATGCCGGCGGCAATGTGCAGTGATTTGATGCTCATGCTCAAGAAGTTTCCAGGTGGTGGAGGCGTCAATACTAAGTGTACCGGCCGACGTCAGGCAAGGCGAGCGTGGGTCCGGGACAACTGCAAAGTCCGGGGTCTGGTCCATTTTTCGGCTTGCAGGCATTGCCATTTGGACAAACCACTAGCCCGACTTTGCATATCTCCTGCGAGCGGTCGCCGCAGAGCGGCAAACTCCCCGCGAGGCGGCACGCGCGGCACGAGATCGCGCGACTTTCTTGCGACAACCCACGGTAGTCGCCTTCCGCGGCCCTTTCCGATGCTAGAGTACCGTAGGCACGTGCGTTGACGGTCTGCGGCCGAGCCAATAAACGCTCGACATGGCTGTGACCGCAAAGGCACTTGTCGAAGACGATTGTAGGAAAAAAACCGCTTGTGTGGGTCGTGACGGCTCTTGCCGGGCGAAGCCACGCAACAAGTCCGCCGGCGGCAGCGGCGTGCAACGAAGTGCGACGTAGGTTTGCCTAGAGAGAGTTTCCCAGCTTCGGCTTGGCCGCCCCTGGTCCCCCGAATAGAGTGCCAAGCGAGTAGAGAGTGTCGATGGGCTTCCTGAAAAAGTTCTTTCGCAATGTGTTCCGTGAAGGCGCGATGCCGGTCGGCACCAGCAGCTTCGAGCGTCTCAGCGAAGAGGAGCTGGAAACGCACCTGGGGGTTGCCCGGTACGGCAGTTTTCTGCTCACCGACGCCGTGCGCCCCTCCTACGACCTGCTGGTCGTTCCCGCGCAGGGCTATCGGCACGACTGCTACCGCGACGAGCAAAGCCGCAGCTCGGTCCCCGTGCTGATGGCCTCCGTATCGAGCGAGCGGCTCTTCGAGACATTCATGGACCTCCTCGACCCGTTGGGCTCGGTAGTCGACGTGGTTCTGGAGACCAGCCACAACCGCGACCAGGCCGGGCATACCGACCTGTACCGCGAGCATATCGATGCGCCCGTGCTCAAGAGCATTTTGTGGGAGTACGAAGACCTGTTGGTCAACGACGGCTGCACCGGCCTGGCGGTGCTCAATCCCGACGTGCCGCACGAGATCCAGTTCGACGAGCACAAGCTGTTGATTATCTACGGCGAAGAGCTGCGCGAGTTCGAGGCGGTTCTGGACGAGCGGAAGATCCGCTGCGACGAACAGTTGAAGTTCATTACCGAAGCCGAGCACGTGCATTCTTCCAGCGACCGCTTCGCCCAGCAGTTCGACGAGCTCAAGACCCGCCTGGGCATGGACTGCGGATACACGGATTAGCCCGGATTATTCATGTAGGGTGGGTCAAGGTCGCGCAACATTATGGTGGGGCTCGCAAACCGACGAAACTCTGCTCCGCACCCGGTAAACGAATCAGGCCCGCGGCGAGCGACCGAAGCCCCACCAGTACAGCGGTTTGCTCGACCCACCCTACATTTTTGTGAATAATCCGGGTTAAATCGGCAGACCCCTTGCAGGAGAGGGGTCGGGGTGAGGGGAAAACGCGATCAACACACGTAATTGTTGTTGGACACTCCGCGCCCATGATCGATTCCCACGCGCATCTGGACGACCAACAGTTCGACGCCGATCGACATGCGGTGGTCCAGCGGGCGTTGCAAGCGGGAGTGGAAGCCATCCTCTGCGTCGGCACCACGGCCGCTACAAGCGAAGCGGCGGTGCGAGTGGCCGAGACATATTCCCAGGTCTATGCGGCCGTGGGCATTCATCCCAATTCTTGTGCCGAGGCCGGGGCCGACGATTGGCCGCGAATCACCGCCCTGTTGCAACACCCGCGCGTGGTCGCCATGGGCGAGACCGGCCTGGACCGCTACTGGGATTTCGCCCCCATCGAGCTGCAAACGGAGTATTTTGTGCGGCATCTCCAACTCGCTCAGCAGCGCGATCTGCCCGTGGTGATCCATTGCCGCGAAGCGCAAGAGGACGTGCTCTCCGTGCTTCGGGCCGCGGTGGCGCGCGCGCCGCTGCGGGCCGTGTTGCACGCCTTCAGCGGCGACGCCGCCATGGCCGCGGAGTGCCTGGAGCTAGGGCTGCACGTGAGTTTCGCCGGCAACGTCACCTACACGAACAAGAAGTTCCAGACCTTGCGCACAGTGGCGGCCGGAGTTGCCGCCAACCGCATTCTGATCGAGACCGACAGCCCCTACCTGACGCCGGAACCGTTGCGCGGCAGGCAGAAGCGCAATGAGCCGGCCCTGATGGTTCATACGGCAAGTCAACTCGCGGCCTTGCGCGGGATTCCGCTCGATCAATTCGCCGCCCAGACGACGCAAAACGCCCGGCAATTATTTCGCCTGGGCTGACTTCCGCCCCGATTGCCTGCCCTTCTATAATTCAGGCAGTTGAACTCTTGCAAATCTGAAATCTCAAATTTCAAATCTCAAATCTCGACCCTCGACTCTCAAACCGGAGCCCTGCCCAGGCAGTTGAACTCTTGCATATCTGAAATCTCAAATCTGAAATCTCAATAACAAAGGAGCCCTGCCATGGTAGCAACCGCCAGTACGATGCTCTTGAACCTGGGCGATGCGGCCCCCGATTTCGCGTTGCCCGATACGGAAGGCAAAACCATCTCGCGCGTCGATTTTTCCGATGCGGCGGCGCTGTTGGTGATTTTCATGTGCAATCACTGTCCCTACGTGAAACACGTGGCCGCCGGACTGGCCAAGCTGGCCGCCGAGTACCAACGCCGCGGCGTGGCCGTGGTGGGGATCAACTCCAACGATTTCCAAAAACACCCCGACGATTCCCCGGCGAAAATGGTCGAAGAAGTGCGGCTGCGCCGCTACACCTTCCCGTACCTGTTGGACGAAACCCAGGAAGTGGCCAAGGCCTATCGGGCCGCGTGTACCCCCGATTTCTACGTGTTCGACCGGCAGCACGAACTGGTGTATCGCGGGCAGATGGACTCCAGCCGGCCGGGCAGCGGCACGCCGGTCACGGGCCAGGACATCCGCGCGGCCTTGGACGCCGTGTTGGCCGGCAAGCCCGTCTCGAAGCAGCAGCGCCCGAGCATGGGATGCAACATCAAGTGGAAGCCGGGCAATTCTCCCGGGTATTTCGGGTGATTTGGGGGTCCATGTTACCGGAAATGTTACCGGAACCCGCCGTTTTGCCTTCCGCCGGATGCTTGGCCCACGGGTCATCGGCCATGAACGATTCTTTGGCAGGGGAAGATCGCTAGCAATTGGTATTCAGAGAGGATTGATAACCTACCGGCCGTGCCGAAAGACACTCCTGCCAGAGATCGCGCTGACCGATGATCACAGCACCAAGTTTGAGTTCGTCAATCATGGCACAGCCAAGCGTCGCAGCGTCAGTGATTGCCTGCCGTGTAAACTGGCTGTTGGTGATGACGGCGCATGCGTGGCATTTCCGAATATCCTTGCCAGAATATGCCTCTTGCACTGCCTTGTTGTCAACGTGATTGCCACTCGGATAGCCCTTTGCCTGGATCGCGATTTGATTTCCGTAAATCCCGACGATCAAATCCACGCCATGATCCCCCGCGTGCCCCGTCTCTTCAACCTGATAGCTGAGCAGCCGAAACACTTCGGCAAGGAAATGCTGAAAGTCGTCCCCCTCAAGGCTTTTCCAGTTGCTTGCGGCAAGCTCTCGACGACGGCGATCCAGAGATTCACGGCGAAGTCGCTCTTTCAGCCATTCGCCGCACTGCTGGCGCTGGCGTCCAACTTGAGTTTACGGGTGCCACGGTTGGCTTGTCCAACCGTGTTTCCAGCACTGCTGGGCAAGCCGGGCACCGACCGGAGGTTGGTCGTGGCACCCAACCGGTAATGTCGAAATGGAC
>JBEKZQ010000670.1:0-3644 GCA_049509675.1 Thermoguttaceae bacterium
GCCGACCTGGAAGGTGTTGGTCAGTTGCTGGGAGATTTCCAGGCCGGGATTGGAGAACATGAAAGCCGCCTGCTGGTGGACCGAGGTTCCCCCAGAGGGATCGAGGTTGTCGATCCAATCGAAGGACACGTTCACGAAGGTCCCGACGCCGTTGTACCATTGGGCGGCACCGTAAGTCCACGAGGCAGGCGGGGGCGATTTCTGCCAATCCGAGATGTTCGCCGAGGCGTACGGGGACGCGTTGGCCACGTAAGGAGACTCGAAGGAATAGTTGGGGATGGAAATCGAAATCGAATCTGACAGGGCTGGCGAGGCGAGCAGCAAGACGGCAAACGCGGAAAACAATGACGTACGAGCCAACATTACAGTCTCCTGTACTCCAGAGGGTTCAACAGGTCGTTGGCGGAAGGGAGACGGCGTTCCTCCAGCGGTTCGAAAGCCAAACGGCAGTAGCCGGTGCGCCGTTTCCGGCCGCGCAGGCCGGCCGGCTAATCGCAACGCCAATCTGGTGAAGGTTGTTTACGCACATGGTCTTGCGGGACGCGCTCCGGGCGCTAAAGACGGCCGGCAAAATGAGCGCCACCAAGAGGGCAATGATACTGACCACGGCGAGCACTTCGATCGGGGCAAACCCCCGAGCCGGATGGCCGGAATTCGGCATGGTCATGTCTTCCCGCCGTCTAGCCGCGGTGTCAATCGTGGGCCGCGGCAGTCTGCTTTGCGAACAACCGTCTCCTCAGCACGAGCATGGCCAATCCTGCAACGAGCAACGCTATGGAACCCGGCTCAGGCGCAGTCGTCGCCGTCAACCGCACGTTGTCGATGTCCCAGTAACCGCCGGCATTTGACAAGTCTGCGGTCTGGATCAGCGCGACGCCGATGTTCTGCCCCGCCCAGGGATCGCTGGCGGCGACGGCAGGAATGGTCAACTGGTAGTCTGTCAAATGGGTGACATAGCTGCCCTGGGCCAGGGTAGCGTCATTCACGACCGTGGTCGTGCCCGCCATGACCTGATTTCCGCTTCCATCCAGATAGTACAGCCCGATCTCCATCGGGCACCCGATAGCCATGCCATAACTGCCGCCCGCGATACCCACGGTGAGCTGGTAAGACGTTCCGACCTGGAAGGTGTTGGTCAGTTGCTGGGAGATTTCCAGGCCGGGATTGGAGAACATGAAAGCCGCCTGATTCCCATCGACATTGTCGATCGGCTCGAAGGGCACGTTCAAGAAGGTCCCGACGCTCTGGTACCATTGGTCGGTGCTAGCGCCGGTCCCTGCCCACCAGGAAGGCGGGGGCGATTTCTGCCAATCCGACATGTCGGGCGAGGCGTACGGAGCCGCGTTGCCCACTGTGGGATCCTCGAAGGAACCGTTGGGGATGGGAATCATCTCCGACAGGACTGGCGAGGCGAACAGCAGGACGGCAAGCGCGGGAAACAATGACCTGCGAACAAACATCACATTCTCCTTTACTGAAGAGGGTTCACAGAAGCACAGCTTAAAGGGGGTGACCGGCCGACTTGCGTTGCAGGGATTGCGGAGGGAATCCGTGGTGGGTCAACGCATGGCGGCGCGGCCGCCATGACTATTAGTGATTCTCCATTATTAGAGTTCAAGAGCCTCCGTTGGAGCATGACAGCACAGGCCATGACAACCGGCCTGCGCCGGGAAACATTCGCGGGAGTCGTGCGTCGGCGTACGCGTCGCTGACGGGTCGGGTACCTATGCGTGGTCCACAGCTATAGGATGTGGTATTATGGCACTGATTGAAAATCATGTCAAGCAACCAGCACCGTAATGACCGCCCGCTGGATCAGTTTGTCGAGCGCACCCCAATGCGGGCGTGTCCGACCACCCCCGAGCAATGACACCCTCCAATAACGGACATTGTCCTATACCTACGACTAGTGTAATTGGCCCCTATTCTCTGTCAACGGCAGGAAACCGTGACGCATATTCGTCAGGACGCCGCTGCCATTGGAATTCTGACGAGCGGGTTTGCCTCGAGCACGACCGTGTCGATTTCAGCGGCGTGCCCGCCTTCCGCTCCATTACCGGTCTCTTGACAGCGGGCTAGGCCCGGTCCATACTCCAGGACCATAGCAACCCTAACCTGAACGTAAGGAGAAGACCATGGGAATGACTGTCAAGCTCGACCGGATGATTCACACCATCGCCGTCCACCACGAACTGGGCAAGGAAATCGGCCTGGAGGCGCGCGCCTTTGGGGGCAAGGGGGAAGACCTGAATCCTATCGACCTGGTGGCGATGGGGGTGGCTTCCTGCATGATTATCGTCATGGCGAAGTCTGCCGAAGGGAAAGGCATTGACTTGACTGGGACCTGGGCTGACGCGGCCTACGAACTGAAGGATTACAAGATTGCCTCGATCACGGTGACGTTCCATTCTCCGTACTCCCCCTCGACGGCGGAGCAGGACTTCTTGGAGAAGGAAAGCCGTCGTTGCCCCGTCTACCTGGCCGTGAAGGATGGCACCGACGTGAAGGTGGCGTTCGAGTGGGGAACGACAGCCGCCCCGGTGGCGAAGAAAACCGAGAAATCGTGCGCCCGGTGCGGATGATTGGCGTGCCGCGCGGCAATTGATGCCAGTTTCTCGACCGGGTGAATCTCGTGCAGCGAGGTTCCTTCGAGTCGATGGGCTCGCTATTTGCTGTTGCGAAGCAATAACATGCCGAACCATAGGAGACATACCAATTGCCGACAACCCGATTGATTCTCGTCGGCGGCTTTCTGGGCGCGGGGAAAACGACCTTGTTGGTCCAGGCGGCCGCGCGGCTGTCCCGCCAAGGCAAGCGCGTGGGGCTGGTGGCCAACGACCAGGCGGCGGATCTCGTCGATACCGAACTCCTCAAGGATACCGGCTCCAAGGTCGAGGAGGTCGCGGGCGGCTGTTTCTGCTGCCGATTCCCCGACATGATCTCCGCCATGCAACGATTGGTCCAAGAGTCCCGGGCCGACGTACTGATCGGCGAGCCGGTCGGCAGTTGCACCGATCTGTCGGCCACGGTGATGCAGCCGCTGAAGAAGCTGCACGGGCACCAGTTCGACGTAGCGCCGTTCTCCGTGCTCGTGGATGGCAGTCAGGTGCGGGTGCTGGCCCGATTGCGAAAGGCTGCCGAGCAAAGCCCGTCGGCCCGGTTCCCCGACAACGTCCTCTACATCTACGAAAAACAGCTCGAGGAGGCCGACCTGATCGTGCTGAACAAGGCCGATCTGCTCTCCGGGGCCGAGTTGGCGGAGCTGAAGGCGTCCTTGGCCGAGCGATTTCCCGACACGCCCCTGTTGACCATGTCGGCCATGACCGGCGCCGGCGTGGACGCCTGGCTGGATTTCATCAGTCAGGGGCACGCGGCGGGCGGCAGGATTGCCGAGGTGGATTATGACACCTACGCCGCCGGCGAGGCGGCCCTGGGCTGGATGAACGCCGCGGCGAAACTCCGCGCCAACGGCGACATCGACTGGCAGGTTTTTGCCGCCGACTTGCTGGAGGCGATTCGCGTCGAGCTGCGCTCCAAGTCGGCAGAAATTGCCCACGTCAAACTGTACCTGACCGCCAGCGGCGGCCACGTCACGGGCAATGTGACCAGCAACGAGGGGCCGGTTTCCGTGCGCGGCCGCATCG
>JBEKZQ010000671.1:0-3538 GCA_049509675.1 Thermoguttaceae bacterium
GTCTTCCTTGCTGTCGTCGGTGACGGCTCGGCCGAAGAACCAGCCGTAGTTCGCCATGGTCTGAACGCCGAACTGCCCGTGAAGGAAATCGGCCAGCCGCATCCGCGCCGTGTTGGTCTGGGCGGCGTCGAACTCGACGGCCTGTTGGAGACACCAGCGCCAGCGCTGGCCGTCGCTCGTGGCCGCCTCAAAACTCTTGGGCACCGTGTAATAGACCGGCCGGCCGGCCGCATCGACCGGCGCGCCCTGCGGCTGGCCGCCGTAGTAGCCCCAGCCCTCTTCGTAATCGGGCAGCACGTCCAAGTCTGTCTTGGCCTGCAGCCGCCAGGGCTGCTGCATGTTGGCGAGCATGTCGGCCAACGACAGCAGAAACAAGCTCACGTGCGGATGGTTGTCGTCCTTGCGGGCATTGCTCAGCGCCTGGACCATCAGTTGCAGCGCCCGCACCCGGTCCCGGGCTCCGCTGAAAACGTATCGCCCGTCGCCGCCGCGGTGCGGACCGCGATAGAACTTGCCGGCCACAACGAACCCCTGGTGCTGGATCTGCTGATACTGCCGGGCAATGGCCCACAAGAAGGCCCAGCGGTGCGGATCGTGCTGGTGCGTCGTGACGGCCGCTTCCAGCATTTCGTCGATCTCGGCCATGCGGTTGAGCCGCTGGAGGCAATTGACCGCATCGGCCAGATCCTCGTCGGCCCCCGGGACCGCTTTGTCCAACAGCAGCGTGCGCAGCCCTTGATAGGCGTCGTTGAAGTTCCCCTGCGCGACTAACTCGTGATACCGCTGCCGCAGCGCCTGATAGTCTTTGGCCTCGCGGTTGGGTTCCACAGCCAGGGCCGCCGCGCCGCACAATAGGCCGGCCAGGGCCGGCAGAGCGATCAGCAGAATTGTCTTCATCACCGATTCTCCGGGGGGTTTTATGCTTTGCGCGGTTTGAAATGATCCCAACCGCAGCAATAGGGAACGGATCGTATCATTGCCAACCGTGTACACTATAAGCCGTCAGTTTCCACGGCCAATAGATGTGTCATTGTACGGGAAAGTTCCGGCAGCGTGGTAGATAGGCAGCGGCATGCGCCAGTATTCAGTTTTCAGTGTTCAGTGTTCAGTTTTCAGTTTTCAGTGTGATGGTTCCGGACGCCTTACTGAGCACTTGACTTTTGCAAACTGTGGTAAGGGGTACGCAAGTGGTCCCCCTCTCCCTCCGGGAGATGGCCGGGGTGAGGGGATGTTGGAAAAGGCGGGAAATTTAGGAGGCCGAAACTTGCGAAGGGGCCCCCTCACCCTAACCCTCTCCCGGAGGGAGAGGGGAAGTTGGATCGGCATTTTGCAAAAGTCCACTGAACACTGAAAACTGAACCACTGAAAACTTCACACTGTTGCCGATATTGACCCGGAAACGATACATGTGTACACTATATTTCGTGGAGAGGGTCATGTATGCGAAGCCAGCAGTGCTATCAATTAACGAAGCTGGAGGCCTTGCGCCAGGAAATTGCCCAATTGCAGGGCATTTCGCGGCCCAACGGGTTGCCGCCCATCCCCAGCGGCTTTGCAGCCTTGGACCAACTGCTCCCCGAGAGGGGTTTCCGGGCCGGCACACTGGTCGAATGGCTGGCCTCCGGCGAGGGTAGCGGAGCGGCCACGCTGGCCCTGGCGACCGCCCGGCAGGCCACCGCAGAGGAGGGGGTCTTGGTGATCGTGGATCGTGATGGAGATTTTTATCCGTTGGCCGCCGCACGCTTGGGAATCGATCTGAAACGGCTGATCGTGGTGCATGTGTCCAACCAGGCCGACCAGCAATGGGCCGCGGACCAGGCATTGCGCTGTCCGGCGGTGGCGGCCATGATGATGTGGCCGGGCAGTGGTCTGGGGAAAGGACAACTCGACGGGCGGACCTTCCGCCGCTTGCAGTTGGCAGCCGAGGAAGGCGGAAGCCTGGGATTGTTGATTCGCCCGGCCGCCGTTCAGGAGGAGCCGTCTTGGGCCGACGTGCGGTTGCTGGTCCAGCCGCTGCCGGCCGACACGGCCCGAAACGGGCAAAGCCAGTGGCGGCCGCGCGTGCGGATCGTGCTGCTGCGCGGCCCCGGCGGCAGCACCGGCCGCGACGTGGTGCTGGAGATCGACACGTGAATCGCATCCTCTGTCTATGGTTGCCCGACTGGGCCGATCGGCAGGCGTTGGAATCGCTGGCCCGCTGGTGCGATCAGTTCAGTCCACTGGTCGCCTTGGAACAGACGCCGGCCCCCGAATGCCTGCTGCTGGACATCACGGGCCTGGCGCCACTGTTTGGCAGTGAGGCGGCGTTGGTAGAAAAGGTGCTCCGTGCGCTGACTGCCCGGGGACTGACCGTTCAGGCCGCGGTGGCCGACACGCTGGGCGCCGCCTGGGCTGTCGCACATTGTCTAGGGATTAGGGATTGGGGATTAGGGATTAGAGGCAGCAAGTCGGCGCCGGTTGGCGGTTCTTTCCCTTCTAATCCCCAATCCCTAATCCCTAATCCCTTCCCTGCGCCGGTTGGCGGTTCTTTCCCTTCAAATCCCCAATCCCTAATTCCTAATCCCTTCTCTGGGCCGGTTGGCGGTTCTTTCCCTTCTAATCCCCAATCCCTAATCCCTAATCCCTTCCCCATCCCTAATCCCTTCCTAGTCCCGCCGGGCGAAACATTGGCCGCATTGCGTCCCCTGCCGGTCGAGGTCCTGCGATTGCCCCCCAAAACCGTCGACCTGTTGCACCAGTTGGGCGTTTGGCGCATCGAGCAGTTGGAGGTTTTGCCCCGAGCGGAGCTGTCCTGCCGCTTCGGTCCGCAACTCTTCGAGCGTTGGGACCAGGCCGTGGGGCTGCGTAGCGAACCGCTGCCGGCCTATGCGCCGCCGCCGGGATTCGCCGCTAGTTGGTCGCCCGAAAATCCCACCACCCGCAGCGAAACCTTGCAAGCGGCCCTGGAATACCTGCTCGGACGGGTCTCGGCCCTGTTGTTCCAACACGGACGCGGGGCAATGCACGTCGAGTGCCGTCTGGATTGTACCGCGGGCGGGCCGGTGCAGATGGCCTTCGGCCTGTTCGAGCCGACCGTTTCCACGAGGCATTTGTTCCAATTGGCCCAGGTGCAATTGGAACACGTCCGACTCCCCGGCCCGGTCCGGACCCTTTGTGTCCGGGCAACAAGCACCGCTCCCCTGGAGCCGCGGCAGCAAGAGCTCTTTCCCGGCGATCCCCATCGGCATCCCGCCAAACTGGCCGGACTGATCGATCGGCTTAGCAACCGCCTCGGCCGGCGGGCGGTGGTCCGGGTGCGGTTGGTGCCCGACGCCCAACCGGAATTCGCCTCGCGCGAGGAGCCGCTGCTGGACATGGCCCAAGGCAGGCGGGAAAAGGGGCGACTCGCCTTGCCGTTGCGTCCGCTGCGGCTGTTGCCCCGGCCCGTGCGGTTGGAGGGTCCGCCGTTGCGATTTCAGTTTTCTCGGCAGACGCACGAGATCGCGCACCGTTGGGGGCCCGAACGGATCGAGACCGGCTGGTGGCGGGGCCGCCCCGC
>JBEKZQ010000672.1:0-3019 GCA_049509675.1 Thermoguttaceae bacterium
GATCGACGATGTCCTGAAGTTCGCACTGGTTCCGGAGAATTCCGATGGCTTCCTCACCAAGCTTAAGAAGATGGCGATGAGGTCGACCGCGATGATCGCGGATGCACCCCCGGTCAACCAGACAACGGCCTGAACTCAAATGGACGGCATCTCCTATTACGACCTGCGGCATGTGACCGGTGAAGTCACCCATATCGATATCGATAACAGCGTTGTGGAATCCGCAGGAACCTCATTCTTCAACAAGGCCATACTCAGGGTACTTGACAAGACCGGCTGGGGGGTAATCCAGATCGACAATTACACGCCCTGTACCGGCAGGAAATTCGAAGAACTCCTCCGGCAGGCCTTGAAGCTTGCCAGGATTACCCAGGAGAGCGTCTCGCTTGGGGACTTTCCCCAAGGAATGCTCCCGGTTCCGCGGCTTCTGGAAGACCCGCGGGATGTGAGCATCGAGGAAAAGTCCACCCTGCTGGCCGCGATCGAGAAGAGCGCCATGCATCCCGATGTTGTGAACCGGCGGGCGAATTACGTTGAACGGGCAGAAAAGGTCAGGTTCTCGGACAGTTCCGGGAATGAATATTCGTATGAGATGAGCAGGTCCGGGTTCAATGTCCTTGCCGTGGCATCCCGCAACGGCAACATCCAGATGGGTTATGAACGGGAACACACCATCCACGGATTCAACCTCCGGCAGCATCTGGATCTCGGGAAGAAAGCCGCGGAGATCGCCGTCGCCCTCCTGGACGCAAAGGCTGTTAAGGGCGGGAAGATGCAGGCGGTGCTTGATCCGGAACTTGCCGGTGTCTTTGCCCACGAGGCAGTTGGCCATGCAAGCGAGGGGGATCTCGTGCAGGAAGGCAACTCCGTTTTGAAAGGAAAGATCGGGCAGAGGATCGGCAATGATACCCTAACCATCGTCGACGACCCTGGTCTTCCCGAGTTCGGGTTCGATCCTGTGGATGCGGAGGGAGTGGCGGTGAAGCGGACCGAGATCATCATGGGCGGCATCATTAACGCCTACCTGCATACCCGGGAATCGCTTGCAGCAGTAGGGGATGGGGTTGCCGGCCATGCCCGGGCTATGCCGGGCGAGCCGCCCCTTGTGCGGATGAGCAACACGTTCATCGAATCGGGTGATTCTACCGCAGAGGAGATTTTTGCGGAATGCAAACGGGGGATCTTCCTCAAGGGTTCCCGGGGCGGTCAGGTCGATCCCGGGCGTGGCATCTTCCAGTTCAACGCGGAGTACGGGTATCTCGTCGAGGATGGCCAGTGTACGCAGATGGTCCGGGATGTCTCCCTATCTGGAGAAATCCTGACAACGCTTCACGGCATCGTCCTCTGCGGGAACGACCGGATGATGAGCACGGGGTATTGCGGGAAAGGTGGCCAGAGTGTCCCGGTCAGTGACGGGGCGCCCCATATTCTCCTGAACAATGCGGTGGTGGGTGGCAGTGGCGTGGATTGAAGAACTGATAAAAGAAGGACAGAAGACCGCTGATGAAGTGGAGGTTTTCTTTGTCAAAGGTACCAGTGTCTCTGCTGACCTCCGGAACAAGAAGATCAGTCTTGCCACGACCTCATTTGACTGCGGTCTTGGCATTCGTACGATTCACAAGGGCAGGATCGGATCGTCGAGTACCAACAACCCGGACCAGTGGCGTGAATGTCTGGCTGCAGCGATTGCGAGTGGCAGGCTAGCAACTCCAATGAAGTGGGACGAGTTGCCTGGTGCCCGGTCGCTTGTTCAGGAGCCACTTACCTTCGACGCAAACGTGAATATCGATCCCGCTGCTGCCAGCGGACTGCTCGAGGCAATGCTTGCCGGTGCGGCCGAACATCCTGCGGAGGTGACCTCGGGATCGGCCGGACTTTCAAGCGCGGAGGTTACGCTGGCCAACAGCCACGGGGTGCGGTATACCAGTTGTCACACCGGGATTTCCCTCTCCCTGGAAGCGATCGTCTCCCAGTCCACGGGGTACGAGTTCGATCACTCCTGGTCTATGGATCGCATCGACCCGGCCCTCGTCGGGGAGCGGGCAACGTTCTTTGCCTGTGAATCCGCGGAGGGGAAGGATATCCCGTCCGGGGATTATGATATCCTCCTCTCTCCGCTCGCGTACGCGGAACTGCTTGGCAATGTCTTTATTCCGGCCCTGAGCGGAAGGAATGTGCATGCCGGACGGTCCCGGTTTGCCTCATGCCTTGGCACATCCGTCACCGACCCTCAGATCTCAATGTATGACGACCCCCTGATGCCAGGTGCAAACGGCAGCACCCGTTGGGATGCAGAGGGAACACCCACCCGGCGCGTGGATTTCATCCGGGACGGGATCCTTGAATCGTTCGCGTACGACATACGAACTGCCTCCCGGTACGGGAAGGAGAGCACGGCAAACGCAGTTCGCGGAGGGTATGGCGGACTGCCCTCCATCGGTCACCACAACTTCGTGGTTGACGGTAACAGGGACACTGTTGACGATGAACGTATCCTCTATGTCCACAACATGGTCGGCGCCCACACGGCAAACCCGATGAGCGGCGAATTCTCTGTGGAACTCTCCAACGCGTTCTGGATGGTGGATGGGGCGTTCCAGGAGCCGGTCCGGAGCGCAATGCTTTCCGGCAATGTGTTTGACCTGCACAAGACTGTTGGAGGAATGAGCAGGAAAACCCGGACAATCGGCTCGCTCGTCCTTCCGTCAGTTAAAATACCAAAACAGCATATCATTGGTAAATAGGGGATTTCATGACCAACCTCCTCGTTGCGCTTCTCCTGATTATAGCAATCATCGTCATTGTATGGTACCTGGTAAAACGGCTTTCCGCCCTTGTTGTGAATGCGGTTCTCGGCCTGCTCCTTCTCGTTCTCATCAATTTCCTGCATATCATGCAGTGGATGGGGAAGCCCGATCTCGGGTATGATGTCGCCACTATCCTGATCTGCGCTCTCGGAGGGGTACCCGGCGTGCTGATTCTTGTGTTGCTCAGCATCCTCGGAATTTCGATTTAAAAA
>JBEKZQ010000673.1:0-2950 GCA_049509675.1 Thermoguttaceae bacterium
GCTTCCACGGTGCAGCCAGGGGTATTATCCTTCGGGTAAAAATACAGCACTATCCATTTTCCCTGGAAACTGCCGAGACATACCCGGGACTCTTCTGCATCCGGCAGGCAAAACGGTGGTGCTTTCTTTCCCATGAGGGGATCATCGGGTGACTGGGCCATTGGTATCAGCAGAGTGATTGGTATCCCGGCTCTTCAAGGTACTGTTAGGTACTGTTCGGGGAACGACCCGTCCCGTCTTTGCGGTATTTTAGTCATTGCGGATCAGGTGCTCTTCAAATCCGCCGTCGTAATAGACCATCACCCGGATCACCCCGCCTTTTACAAAGGCCCGCATCCGGTCATCATAGATCTTCTGCACATGCCTGAGTTTGTGCCGGGCGAAGTGCTCCTGGATACATTCAAGAAAGCTGATCTCATGGGTCAGGAATGCATTCTCGTATTCCTTTGTCTCCCGTGCACTGGCGATGGCTTCCTCGTCAGGAATCACCTGCCCGTACTCTCCGTGGTGATTGAGCCCGGAGATCTGCCGCCAGTCCACCTTCCCGGTTTCATCCGGCTCGCGGTGGAGCATATACGGGTAGATGCGGCAGATGGCAAACCGGCTGTCATAGATACGGCAACGGCCGTTTTCAAGAAACCAGCAGGAACCATGTTCGTCCGTCTTTGCTTTCAGGGCATACCCGGAGACATAGAATGTCCCGTTCTGGTCGCAGAATTCCGGGTCCGGGGCCGGCTCGAGGGCCTCCGGATCGATCGACCTGACCGTGGCAACATCGCGATCGAGCAGAAAGACATGGCCGTTGAACTCACGGGTGCAGCATTTTGCGCAAGCGGTGCACGTAAATCCGATCTCCCGGATGATGGCGGCAAGACGTTCCATGGGGTACTCAAAGAGACTGTTGCGCTCCTGGGTGAGGGCTGAACTACGGAAAGGAATCGGTACAAGGGAAATGGTGATCACATCGTATTCGCTATGGGGACATTTGGCAGGGCATGGTATTGTTTTTTTGTACCACAAAGGCCGGGCTCCCGATCGTTTATGGCCGGCCCTGTCCGCGTTTCTGCTGCACGATAACAGGATATTCTTCTTTTGCAAGCTTCTTCAGGTGTTCAGGGACCTGTGCGACCCCGTTCTCGTATGTTGCACGGATCGCTGCCAGTGACGGAAGCGGCAGAACTGGTTTTCCGTGCCGGAGATATACCCTGACCAGTCCCTTCCCCTCTTCATCGCCCGCAACCACCACCTCGTCATGTTCCATGATCCCGCCCGCATAATGGCGTTGAATCTGCCGGCGGTACGGGAACGTGGCCTTGCCCGGGCTGCTCTTGGATCTGGGCTCCCCCTCATATTCCACGAGTTTGTAGATCATGTCGAGGTAGGGTGCATCCGATGACGTGATGAAATGCGTTCCTACACCGAATGAATCGATGGGAATGCCTGCCGCCAGCCATTGGTCAATCGAGTACTCGTCAACACCGTTGCTGACAAAGATCTTTATCCGGGACAGGCCGGCCACGTCAAGGCGCTTCCTGATCGCGGTTGCCTGTTCCGGAATATTCCCGCTGTCGATCCTGACCCCCGTAACCGACATACCCTCCTTCGCGAGCCGGATGACCGTGTCCGTGCAGGCGAGTGCATCATAGGTATCGATCAGGAACAGTCCCCGGTCCGGGAATGAAGCATGGTATACCCTGAAGGCAGCCTCTTCGCTCGCAAACAGCATTACATATGAATGCGCCATTGTCCCGACGACCGGGATACTATACAAACGGCCAGCCTCAAGGTTCGAAGTCCCGGAAAATCCGGTAATGAATGCGGCCCGGGCCGCTGCAATCCCGGCTTCCGGCATATGGGAGCGACGGAAACCGAAATCAACAATACGTTTCCCCCGGCTTGTAACCGTTATCCTCGCGGCTTTGGATGCAGCAAGGGTTTCGAAATGGATGCAGTTGAGTGCCAGCGTCTCGAGGATCTGGATCTCGGGGAGAGGCCCCTCTATCTGGACAAGAGGTTCGTTCTGGAAGACAATCGTACCTTCCGGCACCGCATACAGGTTCCCGGCGAACCGGTACCTGCGGAGATACTCAAGGAACTCACTACTGAATATGCCGAGGCTGTCAAGGTACGCGAGGTCTTCATCAGTAAAACGGAACTCCCCAAGCTTATTGATGAGCGTTTCAAGCCCGCATGCGACAAGAAAATTCCTTTCGCCCGGGAGGGTTCGGCAAAAGAGGGAAAAGACCGCCGTGCCGGTTTTGCCATGCTCGAGGTAACTTTGCGCCATCGTCAGTTCATAGAGATCGGTGAGCAGTGCTGTTCCCATCGAGGTTTCACCAGGTTATTATCCCGCTTCTTTGATCCCTGCACGATCAGGGATCGTCTCCATTTTATTCAACAGCAGATGAGAAAAAACAATGGATGTAGTGATCACGGATACCCGCAGATCATCCGGCCACCCGGTTTCCCGTTATTCAAATTCCAGCAGGACCCGGATTTTGCGTTCTATATGCCCGGATATCTGGAAACAGCCATCCGGGCGGGGATCACCCACCAGTTTCCGGATTGCCTCCTCCAGCTCGTGGTCGGAGATCCCATGACATTCGTGATCCAGTGTTTCTTCCCGGGGAACCTGGTGCGGGGACGCCGGAATCCTGCACAGGCACGGGTTTGAACACCTGACCCGGATGAAGTAATAATTATTCCCGACCAGGGATCGGCGGTCTTTCTGTACCCTCTCCAGCACGATGCCGTATTCTTCCTCATCCGATCCCTGCACAGGGTCTGAAATGATTACCCAGCGGGATTCACCCGCATGCTGACATCCCATCACGCTCCCCTCCGTTTTTTTGGACCATTCCCGCGTCCCGCTGGCATTACGCCTGAGGGAACCTGCACTGTGGATGGAGGGAACTGGATTTCTCATGATATATATTTTTTCGCGGACAGG
>JBEKZQ010000674.1:0-11148 GCA_049509675.1 Thermoguttaceae bacterium
CGCCGATGGACTGCTCGCCATGGTTGTTGACGCCCCCCTCGGAATTAATTGCTTGCACAGAGTTGGAATCGGGTTGATTAGTTATCAGGCGCGTCGAGTCGAGGTCATATTTGTTATCGCCGGCGGGTACGAGAGCCGGAAGTCCCGAATCGAGCGACACCAGCAGCACGTCGCCCGACCCGGTGGTAAAGCGCCAGGCGTCGGGCACGTCGGTGACGGCAAGGTTCCACTGCTGAGGATAACTGGGGTCCGTCGGCTGGGGCACCAACCACAGAACCTTGTTGTTGCCAAAAAACCCATACTCCTTGGCGGGGAGGACCAGCTCCTCGACGCCCTGGAAGTAGATTTCCCTGCCGTCCGCGAGCCGGATATAGTCGAAAGCAGTGCCGTGGTAGATGGCCTGGCTGACGATCGACTGGGCCGCGTTGGCGCCCGTGCTCTGTTGGGTGAAATCGTCCAGGGATTGACCGTCAATGCTTACGATAGCGGAGTTGTCGGATAGCTGGGTGAGGTCGAGCTTGTCGGTGCCGCCTTCGCCGCGGTAGACGTAGGCCACGTAGGCCGGCGCGGAAGGGGTCGCGGGCAAGGTAAAGCCGTCGGGCGCGTACGTGCCCGTTGTTGGGTCCGTGGGCTGGACCGCCAGGACCGTCAGGGGCTGATTCGTGGAGGAAACCGTCGTGCCGTCGGATAGCGTGGCGACGGCCTGCACGAAGTAGTTCCCCGCGGAGAATGTCGCACTCTTGGTCGGACTCTTGGGCGCATCGAGGTTGAGCAGGCTGTTGATGAGGGTGGCAACACTGGCCGCGGGCGTGCTGGTGTAGTTCCCCAGCGTGACCGTCGCCCCGCCGAGTCGCGGCGTGAGCTGCACCGCTACGCTCGTGACTGTGCCCGCGACACCTCTGAAATCGTAGCTAATGCTTAATGCGCCGTCACTGAGAACGGTTTGCGGGCTATCGTCCCCGGACGCATCGACGACGGAGAGCGGATAGCCTTCGACCGCCACCCCCTCGGCGCCGCCGCCCAGGGCCACCGGCGCATGGCTCTGGTTGTACACCTGGAATCCAAAGGAACCCCCGGACTGGAAGTCGGCATAAGCGGCTTGAGCGTCGATAGCCAGCTCGGGCTGGTGCTGCGCGACCGTGTACTTGGGGGGCACGTACACGCCGTTGACAAGGTCGTCGATTCCATCCTGGGTGAGCAGGTACGGCTGCGGGTCTGGCGGGACTTGCGATTTCTGGAGCGATACGATGGCATTGCAGATGGCGGGAATGTTATAGATGAACATTGCTCCATCCCCTGCAGCCGTGTGGACATCCTTGAAGTCGGCATAGAGGTAGGTTCCATCGGCGGAAATGGCCAACTGCAGCGGGAACCCTAAGGGGATGGCGCGGGTGGCAGCAACCATGAGCGGATACGTAAAGGGTATTCCGCCCGTGTCCTGGAACTGGAAGATGCCGATGGTACTGCCGGCGGGGTTGTTGGGGGGGAAGCCGGGGTTGCTGCTGGGCCGGGTCTGGTCGGGGATGTTGAAACCGGTGACGAAGGCGTACTCGTACTTCCCGTACTTGGTGACCGCCACCGACGAGGCGTTATGCACGGCAAACGCGTTGTCGTTGCTGGACTGGACATAGCTCTTGAATGCCAGGGAGCCGTAAGCGACCGTCGGGGTGGCGGACTCGGCGGCGCTGATCACCCCGAGCCCCTTCGCGTCCGACAGGTAATCGGTGAATAGCATCACGTTGGGGTTCGACGTGCGTGCCACGCCGTAGGCGCACTGGTCGGCCGGAATCGAAGTTAACGGCTTCCAGGCGGGCAGACCGGTCTTGGGATCGGGAGTCAGGTCGATGTCCAGAATTTTGCTGCTGGCCGCGGTCCACCCCAAGGTAATGCCGAGGAAGGTAGTCGCGGGCTTGTTCGGCGCCGCCGCGAACAGTCGCGTGTCGTCGCTGTTGATGGCCAGTCCTTGCAGCCCCGCCTTAGCGTCCACCGGTATTTGATGCGTTACGGTGTTGTAGGACTTGGAATACGGGTTGATGTCGAGGACGTAGATGGTCGGGTTGCTCAAGTCCGTCACGTAAGCGTACTGCCCGGCGTCATCGATCGCGATCTGGTTCGGCTTCGGGTTGCCTGGCAGAAGGATCGTCGGCTTGACGATCGCGTTGTCGGAGCTTATCTCCTGGAAGGTCAAGGCATCGAGGATGACGATGTTTCCCTGCGCGGTCGTGACATAGACGCGGCTGTGGTCGGGGGTCACCGCGAGATACTCGGGCGTAAGAGGCTGCGGCTTCTTGTTACTCCCGATGGTAGTGATGGGGATTTCAGTGATAAGCTCACTGGGGATGACCTTGCTCGCGTCGTTCGGGTCGGCCTGAGGCTGATTGTCGAGGACCGCAACCGCGTTCTTTCCAGGTTCCGTAGAGAAGCCATAAAGACCTGTCGCCGCGTACTGGGTAAAGCTCGATTGGAACTTGTGCTGGGCCTTGCCCAGGCCCACGGTCCGTACCACCGAAATGAGGGCCGTGCCAAGCGCAAACGTGTTGGGCAACGTGAGCGTGATTTCGTTGCTGCTGCTGCTGAACGTGGGATCAGTGGCGGAGGAAACCCACACGTCCATGCCCCCGACGGCGACGGCGACGGTGTTGTTCTTGGCGTCCTTAGTGGTAGTGTCTGGGTCCCCTACGCGGAACTCCACCTGCACAGGCGCAGAGTCGTTGGGGTCGCTCAAGTTCACGCCCATGATGTGCAGGACCGGGGCGTGTCGGGGGTTGAGAGAAAGGTCCAGGTTAAAGGAAGTGATCTTGGGGGCCTTTCCTGCCGCCGGGGCATTCATCAGCGGATTGATCGTCGCCGTATTCCCGGCCGCGGTAAGGTCCACCGTCACCGTAGTCCCGGTCGGAAGTCCCTGGACAGGGATCGCCACCATCTTGAGGGGAAGCGGGCCGCGAGGTAAGTGAATGTCAAAGCTGCCAAGCGTGTAGAAAATGGCGCCGATCGCCGTAAAGATGGTGTCAGCGGGCGTGAGCGAAGGGCGCCTGAGAATAGCAGGCGGGGAGGTTTCCGGAGCATTATAGGTGGTATAGGCGGCGTAGGTCAGACCGTCTTCGGGCGTCCCGTTGGCAAAGGTCACGTTGCCGGTGACCGCCACCCCATCCAACACCGACCCATAGACATAGAAGCCCGAACTCTCCACCTGGTTTTCGGACGTGGTGTGGACGAAGCCGTCGGACTCGACCTGGCCGGCTTCCGACTCGATCCAGGCCGGCATGGCGTTGCCGTTGTCATCGGGAAGCGTGCCATAACGATAGAAGACGAACTCGCTGCCCGGCGTCGTGCCGGCGGGCGCCGGCACCACCAGTTGCACCGGGTTGGTCAGCTTCGCGCTGCCCAGGTCGAGCTGGAAGGCCCCCGCGAACTGGACAAAACTCGGCAGGCTCACGGGCACGCTGGCTTCAGTCGACGGCGTGATGCTCATGGGCGTGTCGGCGGTCACCGAGCCCGGCGCCACCATCACCAAGGAGCCATCCGACCCCTGGACCACGCCGCCGGCCGTGCCCACCGTCACGGGGCCAAGCGCGGGGTTGACGACGGTGACGGGGACGACCGCCTCGGCGGGTCCGTTGATGACCGTGATGGTCGCCGTGCCCACGTCGCCGGCCGTCACCATGCCGTTGGCATCCACCTGAACGATGTTGGGATTGCTCACGTAGTAGACGGTGCCGGTGGAGCCGGACGTGAGATCGTCCGGCCCGCCGTCAGTGACGTCCAACTGATGGGCGCCGACGTGGGCCGCCAAAGACTCGGCCTGGATCGAGGTCTCGATGCCCGACGCGTACAGTTCTTCCTGCAAAGAATCTGTCGGGTAGCCGACCGTGCCGGCCGTGGCCGCCTGAATCCCCTGGGCGGAAACCACGATCACCGTGGTGCCGCCGACGATGGCGGTCACCGTGCCGTTGGCGGTCACGCTCATCACCGCCGGGTTCGTGGACTGCCAGATCACGTACGACGCCGGCAGGACTACGCCCGTTTCGTCGGTGAAATCGCCCATTGCGACCATGACCTGGGTATCGCCCGGGTTGTTCAGTCGCGGCAGGCGGGTCTGGAAATCCAGGTTCACCAGCGGGGCGCTGCTCACGTTGATAGAAACCGTGGCGGGGCTCGAGGAGCTGTAGCCGTCGTCGGCCGCGTACTGGAAGCTGGCCGGCCCGGCATAGCCGGCCGCGGGCACGAACGTTACCGTGTGCCCGTCGGTGCCCAGCGTGGCCGTGCCGTCCTGGGCGGCGATCACGCGGAAGTAGATCGGGTCGCCTTCCGGGTCGGTGGCCAGCGGCGCCAGGTCCACGGCAACCGGCACGCTCTCGTGCGTGAGGGCCTGGCCGGCGGTGACCACCGGAGGCAGGTTGGGCGTGAAGCCCAGATCGCTGGCCAAAAGCTGCATGTCGCTGGCGCCGACGACGCCGTCGCGGTTGGCGTCGGCGCCAGCCAGGTAGCCGGGTTGGCCGGCGCTGCTGCCCAGGGCGTTCATGAGGAGTTGGCCGTCGTTGCCGTCCACCGTGCCGTCGCCGTTGACGTCGCCTGCCACGAAGAGTTGGAGAGTGTAGGCGCCGCTGCTGGCGGGGCTGGCGCCGGACAGATCGAGCAATTCCAGCCCCTCGCGCGTGATGTCGAACAGGGCGAAGGCGCTGGTGGAATTCACCTCGGCGGCCAGCGGGGTCAGGCCCGCCACGACCGGCACGGCGGCCTGGAAGCTGCTGCCGGCGGCCGCCTGGACCTCGACGCCCAGGAAGACCGTGCCGACGGTCGTCGACTGGATTTCCGAGGAGCGGAAGCTGAAGGCGTAGCGGTCCGTCCCGCCCGGGGCCAGGGAGCCGTTCTGCATGTTGAGCAGGAACTGGCCCGAGCCACCCAGGTCGGCGGTCAGCGGCAGCACCACCGGGTCCGGCGTGTACTGGAGGACCGCGCTCTGCCCGGCCAGCGGAGAAACGGCCAGGGTCAAGAGGTGCGGCTGGCTCGCACTGTAGCCGTAGCGGCTGGACTGCCCCAGGGTCAGGTTGCGCGCCGACACCAGGTTGCCGGCGGCGTCGTAGACGTAGAGCACCTGGGTGCCGTCGGGGGCCATCACGTTGGTCAGCCGGCCGCTGGCGTCGTGGACGAAGGTCAGGCGGTCGCCGTTGACGCCGATAATGCCGCTGTCGGTGATCTGCAAGGTAGCGCCGCCGGGCTGCGTCTCCTCGACCACGCCCCGCGCCGCGCTGATCGCGTACACGGTGCCGTCGGGGCCGGTCAGCGTGTAATCGGGGCCGCTGAACAGGCCGCTCGCCGGGTTGTACGGCACGCCCGTTTTCAAGTCGTAGAAGCGGTTCCCTGCCAGCGTGAGCACGGCGGGGGCGGAGGTCAGCGTGTAGGCAACGCCTGCGTCGGCCGTGAAGGCGGGCGTGTAATAGACCAGGCCGGTCTGCGCGTGCGCCACCGGGCTGAAGGTGAAGCCCGCCCGGCTGCCGTCCGGCAGGGTGAGGTACAAGCGAGTCCCGATCACGAATGGGTTGTAAATGCCCCGGGCCTCCTGGCCGGTGGGCGGGACGCTCGTCTGGATGGCGGTGTCCAGCCCGGCCAGACTCCAGCCGTAACCCAGCGAGCCCGACCGGCCGGTATTCAGGGAGTCGTACTGGCGGGTCAGGTTGAACGTAGCGCCGTCGAGTTGCACCGTCAGGTCGGTTTCGCTGCGCAGGTACTGGGAGGGCTTGGCCGCGGCGCCGGCCTCAAGGATGAGTGTGGTCTGGCTGACCCGGCCGCTGATGTCCGTCGCGGTCAGCCGGAGTTGGTAAAAGCCGTTTTCCACGGCCGCCGGATCGAAGGTTGCAAGTACGCCGGACGCGACCGGGGCGTTGCCCTTCGCCAGCGTGGTGAAGGCAGTCGTGCCCAGCGGGGCCACGTCCAGCAGCCACGAATCGAGGTTGGTGCTGCGCACGCTGCCGGTGATGCTGGTCAGCGCGGTCAGCTTGACGAGTCCGAGACGCTGATCGAGCGACACGATCGGGGCGGTCAGGTTGTTCGGATCGAGGACCTTCAGTACCGTGTCGAACTCGCCCACCATGCCGTCGGCGTCGGTGGCGGTGGCCGTGATGGCGATTTCGCCGGGGGCCTGCGGGGTAAAGGTGGCGCGGCCCTGAGCGTCCAAGGCGACCGGCTGGCCGGCGATCTGCAAAGTCAAACCAGTGACGGGCGCCAGGCTGGACGCTATGGCGTGAACGAGCACCGAATGGCCGGAGGCAACCGGGTAGCTCGGCGTCAGCTCCACGAACACCTGGGGCGGCACGGGATTCACGGTGGCCCGCAGGAGGACCGCCTGGGTCGTGACCAGCGTGCCGTCGGACACCGCGAAGCTGACCGCGTAATCGCCGGCCTGCGTCGGCCCCGGCGTCCAGGTGAACTCTCCGCTGTTGGGGTCGAGCGTGGCCCCCTCGGGCATGCCGGTTGCCGAATAGGTCAGGGTCGTCCCCTGGTTGGGACTGCTGCCCAAGAGCGTGAACGCGAGCGTCTTGCCCAGCGTGGTCGCATGGTTCGACACCGCAAGGATTGGAGGCCGGTCCACGCTATCGACGTGGATCTGCACGACGATGTTGTCGCTGAGGCCGGCCGAATTGGTGACGCCGAACTCGACCGCGTAGTCGCCGGCCTGGCCGTAGTTGGGCGTCCACTGGAACTTGCCCGTCGCCGAGTGGAATTGCCCGCCGGCCGGCATGCCGGAGACGACGGCAAAGGTCAGCGCGTAGCCGTTCGGGTCGTTGGCCGCCAGCGTGAATTGCAGCGGCGAATTCTCCTCGCCGGACTGCGGCGCCAGCGGCACTATGACCGGCGGCTGGTTGACCGGCGTGACGGTGATCGAGATCGTCGCGGTGGCGGCCAGGTTGCCGTCGCTGGCGCTCAAGACGATGCCCTTATAGGTCCCCGCCTGGAACAGGTTGGGGGTCCAGCTTAGCACGCCGGTCGTCGGGTCGAGGGCGGCGCCGAGGGGCAGGTTGCTGGCGGCGTACGTGAGCGCATCGCCGTCGGGGTCGGTGGCACGCACCCGGATGGTCAGCGGCTGGCCCGCCGCAAGGGTCTGGTTGCTGATCGGCAACAGCACGGGGGCGGCGTCTGTGGCCCGCACCACCAGGTGCATGGTCTGCTGATCGGTCAACACCGGCCCGGCCCCGCCGTTCATGCCGTCGGAGACCTGGAAGAAGACCGTGTCGGTGCCGGCGTCGGCGGCCTTCGGCGTCCAGGAAACCACCGCCTGGCCGTAGATGCCGTTCAGGGTCAGCGAGGCGCCGGCGGGCAGTCCGAACGCGGACCAACTCAGCGGGTCCTGGTAAATGTCCGTGGCCTGGAGCGTGAACTGCAGCGGCTGGCCGATCACCGCCACCTTGTCGCCGATCGGCAACAGTTGCGGCGGCGCGTTGGTGTTGTTGACCGTGAGCACGAACGACTGCGAGTCGGAGAGGATGGCCCAGCGGCCGTTGCCGTCGCCGTTGTCCGTGGCCGTCACCGTGATCGTGTAGTTGCCCCGGTCATACGCGCCGGGCGCGAAGGTGATCTGACCGTTGCCGTCGCCGTTGTCCACCAAGGTGGCGAACTGCGGCAGCCCGCTCACGCTCAGGACCAGGGGATCGCCGTCCGGGTCGGTGGCCTGCACGGGCAGCGCAAGCACCGAGTCGTGGTCCATCGTCTGGTTGGCGATCGGTGCGACGACCGGGGGACGGTTGGCGTTGAGGACGGTGATCGGCACGGTCATCGTGGAACTCAACGGCACGCCGGTGCCGTCGCCGTCGTTGGTGGCCGTGAAGGTCACCTGGTAGGTGCCCGCGTCGCTGTACCCCGTTTCCCAGTCGAACATGGCCGTATCGGGGTCGAACGTTGCGTCTGCGGGCAGTCCGCTGACGGTGTAGGTGACGGTCGGGTCGGAGCCCTCGAGCGGCGTCAGCGTGCCGTCGGCGAGGCGGTCGGGCGGCAGGTAGCCCGGGTTGTTCGGGTCAAAGGCAAACGCGCGGAATTGCAGGTCCTGTCCCTCGGCCGCGCGCCAGGCGCCCGGGTTGTCGAACTGCGGCGGCGCGTTGACGTTCAGGACCGTAATGGTGGTGGTCTGCGTCACCGTGTTGGCGCCGTCGCTGACCGTGAACGGGATCGCATACACGCCGTGCTGGTCGAAGCCCGGCGTCCAGTCGAAGACGCCCGTGTTCGGGTCGAGCGTGGCCCCGCCCGGCAGCAAGTCGCTGGAGTAGGTGAGCGGGTCGCCCTGCGGGTCGCTGGCCAGCAGGGGGATGTGGACGGACTCGCCCTCCAGAACGGTGCGGTCCACCGGGCGGATCAGCGTGGGCGGCTGGTTGGTCGGCGCAATCAACAGCGTGGTGGACTCGGTCGCCTGGCTGACGCCGTCGCTCACCACGAAACTCACGTTCGCGTACGTCCCGGCCTGGCCGGATCCCGGCGTCCAGGTCAACGTCTGCTGGGTCGGTTCGAAGACGGCCCCTGCGGGCAGGTTGTCGGCCCAATACACGAGCGGGTCGTTTTGCGGGTCGGTGGCGTTGACGGTGATCTGGAGTTGCTGGCCTTCCTGCCCGCTGACGGCGGCGGCCAGCGGGTCGAACACCGGCACGCCATTGACGCCGGCGACCGCTACGGTGAACTGCTGCTGGGCATGTGCGCCGCGCGAGTTGAACACCTCGAGCACCACCAGCGCCTGGCCCGGGCTGGCGAACGCGGGCATCCAGCTCACCAGGCCGGTCTGGGCGTCCACGGTCATCCCGGCGGGGCCGCTGTAAAGCACGTAGCTGAGCGCCGCGTTGTTTACGTCGTGGGCGGCCACCTGGTACTGGTAGGCCGTGCCCGCGGTGGCGGTGGCAACCGGCGTGGAGTCGATGACCGGGGCCATGTTCGGCGTCGGCATCGCCAGCACGCCGCTGTGGAACGACAATCTCGCGCCCGACGGATCATAGAACGTGACGGTCAGCGGCGCCGTGGTCTGCCCCGCCGCGAAACGCCCGTCGGAGAACAGGCTGCTGACGTCGATCCACCACGACCCCGCCGTTTCCTGGCCCAGCGAATCCAGCAGCCGCGCGTTGCCGGGCTTGAGGCTGTCCAGCGACAGGAACACCGGCGTCAGCAGGTCGTAGCCGGTGTTGTTGGTCAGCGTGACGTCGTACAGGTAGGTCTGGTTGAGCGCATCGGCACGGCCGTTGACGAAGTGCATGGCGATGGATGGCGTGAAATCGGCGAGGGCACGGAAGTCGGTCGTATACGCCTGGCCCAGGGGTACGCCCTGGAGGCTGTCGACGGCACTGCCGATCGTCAGGACGTAATGGTCGGCGCCCGGCGCGTCGAAGGTCAGCACGGCAGTGCGGCTGGCGGCGTCGTAGGCAACGCCGCTGACGGTGATTGGCCCCTGCTGGTCGCCGGTCAGGGTGTAGTTGGCCGGGTTCAGCACCGAGTTCGCGTCGGTGGCGTTGTCGGCCAGCATGTCCTCGTCGAACGTCACGCTGATGCTGCCCAGCGGCAGGGCCAGCAGCGCCTTGGGCGCGGGGTTGGTCGAGGCGACGTGCGGCGCGCGGATCGGGTTGAGCGAGTCCACCTGGTACGACTGGCTGAGCAAGACCCGGCCGTCCGCCGTCGTCGCGATCTCGTCGCCGCGGGTGCCGCCGGTGGCCACGGCGATCTGCTGGAGGGTTGCCAGGTCGACCATCGTCAGGTCGGTGCCCGCGCTGTCGTCGGCGGCCTGGTCGTGCGACACGAACAGCAGTCCGTCCAGCAGGCTGCCCGGCACGCCGAAGGCGATGGAATCGACGTTGGTGGCGAACTGGAGCATGACCTGCGGCGCGGTGTTCGCGCTGCTGAAGCGCACCACGTCGTTGGCATTGTGCGGCCAGGCGGCCGCCCACAACGAGCCATCCGGCGCCAGCGCCAGGCTTCCCACGCGCAGGTCGCTATAGTGGCTGAACGTTTGCTTGAGCGGGTCGAAGACCTCAATGCCCTTGTCGGAGGAGACGTAAATCAACCCGGTGCTCGGATCGATGGCCAGGCTCTGTGTCAGGCCGTCGCCGAATTGGGCCAAGACGGCGCCCGTGGTCGCGCTGAGCTCCAGGAGCGGCCCGCCGCCGGTGGCCGCCCAGACGTTGCCCGCGGCGTCCAGCGCCATGTCATAGATGGGAAACGGTTCTGTCGCCAGCGGCGTGCCTGCCTGGCCGCCCGCGCGGGGGAACGAGAACAACTGGTTGCGGTCCGGGCCGCCGCTGACCAGCACCGAGCCGCCGGGGAGCGGCAGGATGGCCATCGGCCCGATGCCCGCCTCGCTCTGGCCGATGCCGGTGGCAAACGCCTGCGCGGCAAACGGCTGGAGCACGTTCTGGAACTCGGACGGGTTGCTGGACGGCGCCGGCGCCGGAACGCCCTGCTCCGCCTGGACGAACAGCGGGTTGGTGGACGGCTGTGGGCTGGGCTGGGCGGGCGTCCCCAGTCCGGCCGACGTGGCCGGCACGGTCGGCAGACTGCCGAGGTCGACTCCCGAATCATCGGAGGGCAGGGACTGGCTGGCTGGCGGCTGCTCGTGGTTGCCGGCGTTGTCGGTGGCCAGCGCCAGGAACTGGTAGGTGTGTCCCGCCTGGCCGTTGTAGATCGCCTGGGTCTCGGTCGTCTGGTCGAGCCAGATTTGGTAATCGCCGCCGTCCTCCGCGACGTAAACCGTCACTCCCTTGACGCCCGAGCCGCCCGGGTCGTCCACGGCGTTCCAGCGCACCTGGTAGTCCGAGCTTCCCTGGGAAACCGGGCTCACGGTGAGCGTCGTGGTGGGGGCCGCGCCGTCGATCGTCTGGGTAATGTTCGGAGTGTCCTCCGGAGGGGCCGTGTTGAACAGCACCCGCGCCTGGGCACTGATCGCGGTCCCGGTGGCCAGGCCCGCTTTGGGCTGGATGGTGTACGTCACGAAGCCCTCGCCCGCCCCGCTGGCGTCGTCCGGCAGCAGCAGCCCCTTGGTCGGATCCTGGATCACCTCGCCGGTAGCCGGGTCGATGGCCTGCAGATCGTAACTCAAGGTGTTGCTGTTCAGGTCGATGCCCGCCGAAACGCGCAGGATGAACCCCTTGGTCTGCGTGAAGTCGAAATCGCCCTGGAACGAGCCCA
>JBEKZQ010000675.1:0-6885 GCA_049509675.1 Thermoguttaceae bacterium
GATGGTGGCTTGGCCCTGAGAGCCGACCAGGCTGAAGAAGGGCGAGAAATTCGTGGCCTGGGGCGTCAGCGTGTTCGGGTTCTCCGGGTGGGTGGCCTCGATGATGCCGTCCTTGTTCCAGTCGTTTTGGTACCAGACGTAGACGTTGAAGGCCTCGAAGTGCGTGGGCGAGGTCTCGTTCAAGTTGAACTGGCTGGCCGGCGGCGGATTGGCCACCAGGAAAGTGCCCCCGTTGTTGGGGTCGATCAAGTCGTGGCCTTCGCCAAGGTAAGGCGACGTGATGGTCGGGTCGTTGCCGTACCAGGTGCGGACCTGCTGGAAAAACTGCACCAGGTTGCCGCCCGTGACGATCTCGTTGCCGGCCGGCCCGGCGAGGATGCCGGACGCCAGCGTGGCCATCAGGCTGGTGACCAGCGGGTTGTTGCGGACCGCGGGCGGCACGTCTACGGGGCGGAGCAGCCCGGCCTGCGTCAGCGCCGTCAGGTACAGGCCGCTCCAGGTGGCGGCGTCGGCGGCCAGCACCTGCAAGGACGGCGAGGCGGTCGGGTCCTGGAGGATCTTCTGGCGGAGTTGTTCCGCCTGCTGCGTCTGCTGGGCGACGAACTCGGCCGGGGTAAGCGCCGCGGCCGATGCCGCAATGTTGAAGGTGAACGCCGTTACTGACGGCGGATCGTCTTTAGCGTCCGGCGGCAGCCCGTTCGGGTAGGTCTGGACGTTGAAGGTCAGCGCGGCGCTGGCGCCGTCGGCGAGGTCGGCCACGTAGCCGGGGGCCAGGTCCTCGCCGTCCGTGTCCACCACCGACGACAGGGCGGCCCAGGGCACGTCGGCGACCTGCGGCTGGCCCCCCAGGTTCGTCGTCATTTGCAGGTGCGGGTTCGCGATCGTGGGGCCGTCGATCTGCGGCACGCCGTACTGGAACTGCACGTAGGGGATGTCCACGTTGCTCGTGTTCGTCACCGAGAAACCATACGTCCCCAGGCCGCCCGCGAACAGCACCCGGGGGCCTCCCAGGGCAATGCTCACGTCCGGCGCGAGGGCTTGCTCGACCAGGTAGCGGTAGGGCGCGAAGGTCGTCTCGCCGCTGGGGTTGATCACCTCGACGTCGTACAGCCCGTGTGGCGCGCTGGTCAGATCGAAGATGGCTACGATCTGCGTGCTGTTGACCACCTGGTAGCTGACCGGCTCATATTCGGCGATGCCCGGGCGGACCAGCTTGACGATCGCCTGTGGGTCGAACTGGGCCCCCGTGATCGTAGTGGTCACGTAACTGCTGTCGCCGCCCTGGTCGGGTTCGACGTCGGTTATCTCCAGTGGCAGCACGTGCGCCAGCAACGTCACCGCGGTGTTGGCGGCCAGTTCCGACTGGCCGATGACGAGGACGTAGTACGTCCCGGCCTGCGTCGAGGGGATGACGGCGTACTGGTTGGCCTGGAGCGGCCCCTGGTAAATGGCGTCGTAGACCGAAGTCGTGGGCACGGCGCCGTAACGCAGGTAGATTTCATTGGAGGCCCCGGGGTCTGAGGACGTGAGGTCCACGCGCAGCGTCTGCCCGACGGCGACGCTGACCTGGTAGAGCCGATCCTGGCCGCTGTTCAGGGTCGTGTTGAGCGGCACCCCGACCTGGAGGCTGGGCACCGTGACGCCGATCAGGTCCGAGGAGGGCGTGGTGTTGTTGGACTTGTTCGTCTCGTACACGTTGTTGAAGACGTCGGCACGCACGATGACGTGGTACTGCCCCGGCGCTACCGGCGGCAGAGTGGTGTCCAAGACGGCGTTGTAGGCGCCGTTGGGCTGGACCGTGCCGGAGAATGAGACCTCGCCGAGCAGAGGGTCGCTCACGTTCCAGGCCGCGCTATTGGCCAGGTACGCCGCATCGGTCCATGTCCCGCTGGCGGCGTAGCTGCCGAGGTTCCGGCCGGTCCACTTGACCTCGATCGGGTCGCCCGTCTGAGCGGCCGTCGGCACCGTGATCGTCGCGATCACCAGGTCGGCGGGCGGCGGCTGGTCGATGAGGAACGGCACAGTCGTCGGCGTCGCGTTGTTATTTTCGTTCGACTCGAAGACCTTGCCGCGCGGCTGGTTGCCGGTCGGCGGGTCGGTGATCACGAACACGTACCAGGGCCCCGTCATGTTGGCCGGCGCCTGGAAGGTCAGGCTGTTGGTGTACGCGACGCCGGCCTGCAGGCCGCCGGTGTGGTACATGCTTCCGATATAGGTATCGGCCGCGTCCAGGAACTGGTCCCGCGACAGGTAGATGTAATCGTACCATTCCGGCTGCGTGTCCGGAGTGTCGCCGGAACCCGTGTTCGTGACGGTGTAGGTCACGGTGTAGGACTGGCCGGCGAAGACATGGTCCGGTTGGCTCGCGTCGGGCCCCTGGGCGGTCACGGCCGTGACCTGGAGGTCGGGCGGACTGGTCAGGAGGACGGACAACGGCGCGGCCGTGATGTTGTTGCCCTCGCCCTGGTACTCGGCGACCCGACCCTCGACACGGTCGGCGTAGGGCTCGGACCAAATGCCCGGACTGTCGATTTGGCCGACCAGGTTCGAATCGGTGAACACCAGGAGATAGTAAGGCCCCTGGATCCCGTCCGGCAGTCGAACGCCGAGGGTCGTGGTGTACGAGTTGCCCTGGGCCAGGATCGACGCGTGGTCGCTCTCCCCGAGCATATACGACGTGCTGTCCAGCGAGGGGGAGGATGACAGGTAGACGCGGTCGATCCAGAACGACTCACGCGTGTCGCGGTTGCCGGTGTTCGTCACCGTCCACGTCACTGGGATCGTGGTCCCCGAGTAGGACGGGGTGGTCGGCACGATCAGGTTGGTGACTTGGAGGTCCGGCTCGCGGTAGATCACCGGCTGCGGGGTACTGGCTTGGTTATTGGAGGGATCCTCGTAGGCCGCCGATGCGAAGATGCCGAGGCTGCTGTCGTTGTCGCCCATGCCGGTGTTCGTCGAGCCGTGCGGGTCGGTGACGACGAACAAGTAGAAGGTCTGCGGGTTGGCCGCGGTGCCGCCGATGCCGTCAGGAAGCGTGAATGTCGCGGTTTGGGAATAGCTCTGCGTTGCGCCGAGCGTGGTGGCGTTGCTGTGAATGACGCTGCCGAGGAAAGTGTCCCGGTTCGTGTCGAGCGTTGAGTAGCGCGACAGGTAGACGTCGTCCTCCCAGTAGCGGGTGCCGGCCCAGACGGTGTTGCCGCTGTTGGTGACGGTCCAGGAAACGTTGAGCGGGTCGCCGGAGTAGGCCGGCGTCTGGCCGGTAATGGAGGTCACCTGCAGGTCGGCCGGCGGCAGGCGGTTGATCACTGCCGGGACAACCGTGGTGTCGTTGGTCGTGTACGGACCCTCGTAGGTCGGTGGAGTGTATTGATAGCCGTCGCTGGCGTTCCCGAGATTGCCTGTGTTCGTCTCCACGATCACGTACTTTCCGTATACTTCGGGCGAGAGGGCGAACGTCTGCTGCGCCGTGTAACTGCCGCCCGCGGCGACTATGCCGTCGTGTTCCACCGTGCCCAGGAGCCATTGGTGTGCCCCCTGCGCGTTGAGGGTCGCCTGGTCCGAGACGTACACCTGGTCGAACAGGGTGGCGTCCTCGGTATCGCTGGCGCCCTGGTTCGTGACGGTCCACTGCACGGTGAAGTTGTCGCCGCCCACGGCCGTCGGCTGCGGGGTGATCGAGGTCACGACCAGGTCCGGCGGCGGCGCCTGCAGGACGGTGATCTTCCGGGCCTTGTAGTTGTCGTTGTTCAACTCGTTGGGGTCGTCCGGGTTGATGTTTCCGCTCCGCTCGCTCTTGAGGACGTTGTCGAGCGAGTCGGCCCAGGCCGTGATGTAGTATTGGCCGGTGATATGCTTGGGCAGTGTCACCGTGGTGTTCGCGCTGTAGCTCTGGGGCGGCGTCAGGACGTGGGAGTCGTCGCCCAGGATGCCGCTGTGGGGCAGGGTGGCCAGCAGCACGTCGCCTTTGCTGGGGTTGGGCCGCTTCGCATCGAGGGTTAGCCAGATCGTGTCGGTCCAGTTGGCGACGTCCGTCGGACCCAGGCCCAGGTTGGAGACCGTATACTGGACCGACACCGTGGAACCATCGATCGCCTGGTCCGGCGCCGCCACGGCGCTGGTCACCAGGTCGGCCGGCGGCAGCGGCGCGATGGTGATCGGGCTCACGAACGTGTTGTTGTTCCCGTTGGGATACTCGTTGATCGCGTTGCCCGAATTGGTGTCCACGATCAGGTACGCCGGCCCGCTATAACGCTTGGGGATGAGCAGGTTGCTGGCGACGGTCTGGTAGCTGGCGCCGGGGTTCAGGGCCGTCTGGTTGCCGTACGAACCCAGCAGCGTGGCCCCGCTGTCGATCGCGCCGTCGAGCGAGAGGTAGACGCTGTCGGTCCACTGGCCGTTGGCGGGCACCGTTCCCTGATTGATGACCGTGAAGTTGAGCGAGACCGTCCCGCCCGCCTGGGCGTTGGAGGGCGCAGTCACCGACAGCACTTGCAGGTCGGGATTGGCGGGCAGCGCGAGCGTGAGGACAGTCGGGTCGGCAAACGTATTGTTGGCCGTCGCGCCGTTCTCGAAGAGCGAGTTGCTGGCGTTGGTCGTCAGCACGTACTGGAAAATGCCCTGGACGTTGACCGGCAACTGCACGTGTTCGGTGCGGGTGTAAGACTTGCCCGCCTGGAGCGGGTTGGAGAAGGTGAACGACCCCAGGGCGAAGGTCCGGATGCCACCCACTTCCTTGAGTTGGAGGCTGTCTACCCAGGCGCCCGCGGCGTCGCCCGGCCCGACGTTCTGTACGGTCCACGACACGTCTACGCCGTCGCCGGCGTTGGCCGTGGACGGGCCGCTGACCTGCGTCGGGGCCAGGTCCGGCGGCGGGGTGAGGGTGACCGCGACCGGCCCGCTCACGCCGGTATTGTTGTTGGTGTGGATGAATTCGTAGGGACCGCCGGTCGTGACCACCAGGTAAAAGGGGCCGCTCAGGCCGTCCGGCAGGGTGACGGCCACGTTGTGGGTGTAACTCCCGCCCACGCCAAGAACGCCGTCGTGTTCGAACGAGCCCAGGTAGGCCACAATGTGGCTGCCGGCCGGGTCGCTGGACAGGCTGACCTGGTCGTACCACTGGCTGGTGTTGGTCGCACCGATGCCTTGGTTGGCTACCGTCCAGGAAATGGCCAGGGGCTGGCTGCTGGCGCCCTGGGCCGGGACGGGCACCGTCACCGAGGAAACGACCAGGTCGGCGTAGGGCGTCGGGCTGACGGCGAACAGGTTGGGCGCCTCGGCCACGTTGTTGGCTTTCGAGCCGTTCTCGAAGACCACGTCTCCGGCGTCGGTCTCGACGAATAGATGGTCGTTGGCCGTAAAGCCGGGCGGCAGGGAGAATGTCTGGCTCCGGTGGTACGAACCGGTCACGCCCAGCGGGCCCGCTTGGGGAAACGAGGCGAGGGTGGTGCCGTCGGCCGGGTTGTCGTCAGGCGAAGCAATCACGGCATCGACCCAGCTCCCGACCGTGGTTGGGCCGGTCCCCACGTTGCTCACGGTCCAACTCACGGTGACCTGCGCCGGGTCGCCGATCGTCAGGGCCGGGGCGGTGACGCCGGAGACTGCCAGGTCGGCGTAGGGCTCCAGGGCGGAAGTTACCGTAAGGCTGGCCGTGTTATTACTCTCGGCCGTACTGCTGCCGCCGGGGCCCGCGGTGTTGTACTCGAAGACCTGGTTGTAGTAGTTGGTGGTCACCGTGACAGATAAGTGGCCGGCGCCGGGCGTGCCGCGCGGCAGGGTGAGGGCGAGTTGGCGGGCGCGGGTGGCGCCGGCGGCAATTGTCCCGTTGCCTGCCGTGGTCGGGTCGTATGCCAGGTCTTGCGAAACCGCCGTCTGGCCGGTCGTCAAGTTCTGGACGACGACGTGGTCGTAGAACGCGCCTGCAACCGCCGCCGCGCCGGTGTTGGCATCGTCCCAGGCGACGTTGAGCACGGCACCGGACTGCAGGCCGGTGGTCGGGGCGAGCGCCAGGTTCGTCACCTGGAGGTCCGGGTACGAGGGGAGGGTGGACGAAACCGTCACGACGGCGCTGTTGTTGGTCTTGGCGGTGCCGGCGGTGTTATACTCCAAGATGTTGTTATAGCCGTCGGTCGTGACCGTGACGTCGATCTGGCCCGCGCCGTCGGGCCCCTGCGGCAGTGTGAAGGCGTACTGCCGGGCCAGCGAACCGCCGGTCCCGATGTCGCTGGCGCCGGGCGCGTTCGGGTCGTGGTATAACGAGTCGGTGAGCAGGACCTTGCCGCTGGCGTCGTTCTTGACCTGGATCACGTCGGAAAAAGCGCCGCCCACGTTGCGGTTGCCGGTGTTGATATCGTTCCACTGCACCAGTACCGGCGACCCCGATTGCAGGCCGGTGTTCGGGCTCAGCGCGAGGTTGGCCACCTGCAGGTCCGGCAGAGGCGGCACCGTCAGCCCGATCGGCTGGGCGGCGCTGACGTTGTTGCTCTCGTTGATCACCGCCTGCTGATTCTGGTCGTTGCTGACGACATACAGGTAATAGGTGCCGTTGGTGGATTGGGGCGTCACGGTCGGCAAGGTGACTGAAGCACTCCGGCTATAACTGGCATTGGCGGCCAGCGGCGAATACTTGCCCACGGGCACGTCCTCCAGCAGCGTGGCGGTGCTGTCAAAGCTGCTCTTGGCGGAGAAATAGATGCCGTCCGTCCAACTCTGGGTCGCCGCACTGGCGCCGGTGTTCAGCACGGTCCAGTTGACCGTGACGGTCTGGCCGAAATCTGCGCTGGCGGGCGCGCTCGCGGAGCTCACGGTCAAGTCGGCGCCGCTCACCGCGACGGCCGCCGAGCCAGCCGTGTTGTTGTTCTCGTTGGTTTCCGGCTGCTGGTTGTAGAC
>JBEKZQ010000676.1:0-3422 GCA_049509675.1 Thermoguttaceae bacterium
TGCACGGACTGCGCCGACCTGAACGGCGTCTACATCCTCGACCTGGCGGTCGGCCGCAGCAATCCGTGCATCTGGCAGTACAGTTTCGTTGAGAAAGTGTGCGGGTACTTCTCCATTGCGGCCTACATCGCGGCCACCAATACCTTGATTCTCGACATGGCGGCATCCATGCCGGACGGCAGTGGCTGGGTCTTGGAGTGGCGCAAGGCGATTACGGTCCCGGCGCAGTGCAGCCAGATCGCCATCGGCCCCGGGGATTGGGATTACTTTTCCGACAACGACAAGCAATGGTGTGGCTGGCCGGAGGTCGAGTATCCGCGCATGTGTGATTGGAGCGGTGTGCAGGTATCGCTGAGAGCAGTTTGAAGCGTTCGGTTTTCAGCAACTGAACACTGAACACTGAACACTGAAAACTGAAAACTGAAAACTGAAAACTGAAAACTGAAAACTGAAAACTGAAAACTATGACCGATTGTCCACTCCAGCGAACCGCCGGCGCCTGGCAATGTCCGCAGTGCGGTTGGATCTATAGGGGTCCAAGGCCGCCGCGCCGCAATTGTCCGCGGTCGAGCGGCGAAATGTGCGAGGTCGCCCTGACGATGTTCGACAGCGTGCGGAGCATGGAGAGCAGCCGGCGCAGCGACGAGGAGTTGCAGGCGCTGCTGGCCGCGTGCCGCGCGTGCGGGGAATTTCGCCAGGGCTGCACCCGCGGACCGTGCGGCCAGCGCTGGCTGCTGTGGCGGCGGCGCCTGGCCTCGGGCCAGTGCGAGCATTGGCCGACATGATGAACCGACGCGTCTTTGTCATTGGTTATCCGGCGGAAGTTGGCGGGGCCAACACCGAGTTGTGGCACACGGTCAAGCTGTGGCGGCGGTTCGGCGTGGGCGTGACCTTGGTGCCGACGTGGCAGGCCCCGCCTGCCTGGCGGACGCGATTGGAAACAATCGGGTGTGCAACGGTCGAAAGCAGCCCCAACGATCTTCAAGACGTTCCCGGCCTGGCCGGCGGCATCGTGGTCTCGTTCTGCAACACGAAGTTCCTGGCGGTGGCCGACCGGCTGCGCGCGCTGGAGTGCCGCATCGTCTGGTTGGGGTGCATGAACTGGCTTTTTGCCGCCGAGCGTTTGCACTACCGGCGGCACGGCTGTTTTTGGCGGCACGTATTTCAAAGCCGCTATCAACGCGATCAGCTCATGCCGCAACTTCGCCGCTTCGGTCTGGAGGATCGCCGGACGCGCGTCATTCACGGGCCGCTGTGCCTCGATGAGTTCCCCTTCGAGCCCTTGCCGCACGCGGCCGGTGAAGCGTTTCAGATCGGCCGGATCAGCCGGGGCGAGGTCGACAAGTTCGCCCGCAACTCGTGGCAGCTCTACGCGCGAACGCCGCACCCGCTGCGGGTGCGCGTGCTGGGCTGGAGCAGGGAGGTGGAGTCGCGGCTGGGCCCGCCGCCCCCTTGGGCGACCTGTTTGGCGCCCGGCGCGCAGCCGGTCGAGCAGTTCCTCAAGTCGCTGCACGTCATGGTCCAGGTCAACGGCGACGCCGTGGAGAACTGGCCCCGCGTCGGCTTGGAGGCCATGGCGGCCGGCGTGCCGCTGGTGGTCGAGTCCAAAGGCGGATGGACGGAAATGGTCCGCCACGGCGAGACCGGTTTCCTCTGCCACAGCGACGATCAAATCGCCTACGCCACGGCCCGCCTGGCATACGATGAGCCTTATCGCCTGGCGATTGCCCGGCAAGCGCGATGCGATCTGGTCGATCGCCTGGCCCGACCGGAAGCCATCTGGGCCGAGTGGCGGGAACTGTTTGAAGAGTTGGATCTAAGAGTTTGAACTGTTCAGTTTTCAGTGTTCAGCAGGCGGCCGGCATCGAAAAACTGAAAACTGAAAACTGAAAACTGAAAACTGAAAACTGAAAACTGAAAACTGAAAACTGAAAACTGAAAACTGAAAACTGAAAACTGAAAACTGAAAACTGAAAACTGAAAACTGAACTGAAAACTGAAAACTGAAAACTGAAAACTGAAAACTGAAAACTGAAAACCATGCACATTGCCGCCGTCTGCGTCACGTATCTTCGTCCGCGACAACTCGGCTGGATGATCCGTTGCTTCCTGGGGCAGGATTATCCGGCCGATCAGCGGGAATTGATTGTCTTGGATGATGCCGGACAGTATGCCGATCAGCAGGGCGACGGCTGGCGGCTGGTCTCGGTCTCGAAACGGTTTGCTTCGTTGGGCGAGAAGCGGAACGCGGCGGCTCGGCTGGCGCGCGATTGCTGCGAGGCGTTTTGCGTTTGGGACGACGACGATCTTTATCTTCCCTGGGCGCTCTGCGCCTCGGCGGCAGCCCTGCGGCAGGCGCCTTGGTCGCGGCCCTCGCTGGTCTTGCACCCGCAAGCCGACGGGTCGCTGTGGCAGCATCGCACGGGCGGGTTGTTCCACGGCGGTTGGGCCTATCGCCGCGAGTTGTTCGAGCGATTCGGCGGATACCCGGCCGTCAACAACGGCGAGGACCAGGCGCTGGCCCGGCGCTGGGAGCAGGCCGGCACCGGCGAGGCCGACCCTTGTGCGCTGGGGTTTGCGCCGTTCTACGTCTATCCGTGGGGCGGCGGCGCATGGCATCTTTCCGGCCTGGGCAAGGATGGATACCAGCGACTGGCGGCGTTTCAAGCCGATCGCTGCAACCTGGTCGTCGCCGATCCGCCGGCCCTGGACCTTGACCATCCGCGCATCGTGCCGGGCGTGCATCCGCGCATATTTTGATTTGGGCCAAAGGGGACAGTCCCATTTTCGCGGGGCGAAAATCGGGACAGTCCCCATGTATTTTGATTCCAGTCATGAAGACCATTCGACTGATTCGTGAAGTCCTCGCGCCCAGCGGTCGCGGGCCGGGCAACGGACAATTCGCCCTGCAGCGCGCCTTGCGCGCCCGCGCCCCGGACTGGCTCAAGATCGGCGGCATGCTCCGGTCGGGCGAGATCCCCTGGTTCTGGTGCTGGCTGGATCGCGAGCCGGCGCTGCTGTGTGCGCGAAGCGGACAACCGTTCATTGCCGGTCCCAACATGCTCTTCGAGGACAGCAGCCAGCCCTGTCGCACGCGGGCCGAACGCGAGCTCTGCGACGCGGCAAGCTGCCGCTTGTTGTTCACCGAGTCGGCCTGGTATGGCGACCTGATCGAGTCCCAGCGCGGTCCCGCCAACCATTCGCCGCTGGTGATCTGGCCGTATCCGATCGATCCGCAGCCCGGCGGCCCGCTGCCGGCCCAGTACGATCTGCTGATTTACGAGAAATCGGGCGTCCCGGAGGGAGCGCTGGAGCGATTGCGGCGGGCCTGGCCGCGGCAGATTCGCGTGCGCTATGGCCGCTATCGCCGCCAGCGGTGGTTCGAGTTGGCCCGGCGGTCGCGCTGTTGCCTGTACTTCTCC
>JBEKZQ010000677.1:0-2718 GCA_049509675.1 Thermoguttaceae bacterium
GGATAATATTCCATTTCCTGCGATATATAAGGAAATAGCTTAGAAGTATAGTAGTCATCATCATGGCGATTACAATGGAAAACCCATAAGCTGCTTCCATATTTGTTGAATTCTGGAAATATAGAACCATCAGGATGCAACCAAACCAGATGATGTTATTTACACTGGGTATGTATATTTGCCCTTTCAGTTCAGTCGGATGTCTCACTTTTATTCGGGGCCAGAAATTTAAGTTCATGGCTTCACTGATAAGAGTAAAAGAGCCGCTGATAAGCGCCTGCGATGCGATAATGGAAGCTGCCGTTGCAATAAGAATTCCGGGAAGAAGGAACCATTCGGGTATCATGCCAAAGAATGGATTTATCCCATTAAGTGTTGGATGCCCCTGGTGCAGTATCCAAGCTGATTGCCCGATATAGTCTGACACCAAACAAATCTTTACAAAAGCCCATGAGATGCGAATGTTTTTCCTTCCGCAATGACCAAGGTCGGAATACAAAGCTTCAGCGCCTGTTGTAGCAAGGAAAACAGCGCCAAGCAGCCAGAACCCGCCGGGATATTTCGACAGAAGCACATAACCATAATAAGGGTTTATAGCTTTCAGCACTTCGGGATAATGCACTATCTGTATCATCCCTACGGAAAAAAGCATCAAAAACCATATTACCATTACAGGGCCAAACGCTCCGCCCACTTTTTGTGTTCCGAAACGCTGGAAGAAAAACAATAATGAAAGAATTACAATTACAATAGGTATTACGGGCAAATTCGGTGTAATCATGTCAAGTCCTTCTATGGCTGAAGTCACTGTAATCGGCGGAGTTATTATTCCGTCGGCAAGCAGCGTGGTTGCACCCAGTATAGTTGGTATCACCAGCTTCTTTCCATACCTTCTCACCAATGCATAGAGAGAAAAAATCCCGCCCTCACCATCGTTGTCGGCTTTAAGCGTGAGCCAGATATATTTAATAGTGGTTTGAAAAACAAGTGTCCAGAAGATACAGGAAACCCCTCCATATACAAGCATTTCAGAAACCGGCCTGGCGCCGACAACAGCCCTGAGAACATATAAAGGACTGGTGCCGATATCACCGTATATGATTCCTAACGCTACTAAAAGCGAAGCGGCAGTTATCTTTTTGGTATGTATGCTGTTTAAAGCCATTACAAGCTTTCTGTATTAAAATACCCGATTTGCAATAGTACATTAAAATTTATCATCAAACAGGACTGTTAACAAAACAGCGAAAATATTATAAAAAAGCATATTTGATACAAAATCCTAAAAATATTTAATTTAGCAAAAGAAATTGTCGGGAGGGAACATGAAGATCAACCTTAATAACAGCGATACTGATTTAAGCTATAATGAAATATCCATTAAAGACCTGCTTGCTGAAAAAAAATTCACTTTCAAAATGCTCATCATCAAAGTAAATGGAGTATTAGTGAAAAAAGAAGATTATGATAATACTATTGTGAAAGACGGCGATAAGGTGGATGTTATTCACCTGATAAGCGGGGGATGATGCTGCAGTTCAAAGTTTAAAGTTGAAGGTTCAAAGTTTGAAAATTTAAATAATTAAGATATGTTTAAAGTAAATGAATATTTCGAAGGCAAGGTCAAGTCCATTGCTTTTACAACTAAAGAAGGACCTGCTACTATTGGTGTTATGGCAGTAGGCGAGTACGAATTCGGAACATCAACTGTTGAGCACATGACAGTGACTTCAGGAAAGCTTACCGTTAAACTCCCGGGAAGCAGCGAATGGAAGGATTATAAACCTTTCGAAACTTTTATAGTGGAAAAAGATAAGAAATTCCAACTGATAGTGAAGGAAGAGACATCCTACCTTTGTCTTTATAAATAACATTTACCTATGGACAGGAAAAAAACCGAAGAACTTATTCTTGCTAAAACCAAGATTAAGGAAAACAAAAAGTATATCAATTGTTCGGAAGCAATAGGTATTGCCAATACCCTGAACATTGCACCTATTGAAGTGGGCAAGCTTTGCAATGAACTTGGCATTAAGATACAGAACTGCCAGTTGGGCTGCTTTTGATATGTGATGTTACGCAGGTATAATTTTCTCGTTTTTTGTCAATAATAGTCATTCATTGTCATTGATAGTCATTCGTAATTCTCAAATAAGCTTAACCGCAGAGAACGCTAAGATAAAACCGCAAAGAGCCGCAAAGAAATGGTTATCGGTAAACGGTTATCAGTAATCGGTATTACCGTTTACTGTTCACTGATTACTGTTAACCTTTTTATTTTTTATTTGTATATTTGCTAATTGGTTATTGGTGAATAGTGCGCCTGTCTGCTAATCCTGTTTAGCTTTTCATGGCTTTTGGTCAGGGTTGCCGGATGTGATTTGCGTGGTGAGCATCCATCCGGCTTGCCTGCCTACCGAACGGAAGAACTCGTTCTTACGGCAGGCAGGCAGCAGGCTTGTTTACGACAAAACCTACCTTCTTAAGGACAATCCTTAAATAAATAAGTATTTATTTCTTGGTTATTGAAAATTTTGTATATTTGCACACTTATCAGCGGATGGGTTTTTGTGTTTGATGGAAAAGATAAGGATACCTTTAACATAGAAACCAATGTTTAAAGCACAAATTAACATATCAAGCTCTGAATCGCCCTGTTACCAAGCGTTTCAAAAAATCACCCCCCCCCCATTCTAAAAGCCTTGATACACTAGGGTT
>JBEKZQ010000678.1:0-3139 GCA_049509675.1 Thermoguttaceae bacterium
GCCTGAAGATCGGCCCCGTTGGCGTCAAAGGGGACAGTCCCATTTTCGCTGCGATCGCAAGCGATCGCCACGCGAAGATCGGGACAATCCCCAACGTGCTGCCGGAGCCAGCCGTCATCGGGCAGGACGACCGGCACGATGGGCAGATCGAACATTTTGGCGAATTCGAAGTCGCGGGTGTCGTGGCCCGGCACGGCCATGATCGCGCCCGTGCCGTAACTGATCAGCACGTAGTCGGCCACCCAGATGGGAATCGCCGCGCCGTTGACCGGGTTGACGGCATAGGAGCCGGTAAAGACGCCGGTCTTCTCCTTGGCCAGGTCGGTACGATCCATGTCGCTTTTTCGCGCGGCGCGATCGCAGTACTCCCGCACCGCCTCGGCTTGCCCCGGCATGGTCAACCGCTCGACCAGCGGATGCTCCGGGGCAATCACCATGTAGGTGGCGCCGAAGAGCGTGTCGGGGCGGGTGGTGAAGATCCGCAGCACGTCTTGGTCGGCGACCCCCGGCCAAAGAGCCAAGGAGCGGTCCAGCAACCAGCCTTCGTACTCCTTCGCCGACGGCCGCCCGTCGTCGCCGCGCAACAAGCCGAGGAAGAAATCCACTTCCGCCCCCGTACTGCGGCCGATCCAATTGCGCTGCAGGAGCTTGATGCTTTCGGGCCACTCAAGCGGCTCGAGATCGCGCTCCAGGCGATCGGCGTAGGCGGTGATCCGCAACATCCATTGCCGCAGCGGAATCCGCACCACCGGATGTCCGCCCCGCTCGCTCACCCCCCCCTGAACCTCCTCGTTGGCCAGAACCGTTCCCAAGGCCGGGCACCAGTTCACCGGGGCTTCCAGTTGATAGGCCAGGCGGTGTTGGTCGCGATAGCGATCGGTCGCTTCCCGGCCTTCGGTCGCCACCTCGGCCGGTATGGGTAATTCGGCGATGGGCCGGCCTCGCTGCCCCATCTCATCGAACCAGGTATCAAATAGCACCAGGAAGATGTACTGTGTCCAGCGGAAGTACTCCATGTCGGTCGTGGCCAGTTCGCGATCCCAATCGTAGCTGAAGCCGAGCATCTTCAACTGGCGGCGGAAGTTGGCGATGTTCTTCTCCGTCGTCGCCCGCGGATGCGTGCCGGTCCGCTTGGCATGCTGCTCGGCCGGCAGCCCGAAGGCGTCCCAGCCCATCGGATGGACGACGCTGTCGCCCCGCATGCGTCGGTAGCGGGCCACGATGTCCGTGGCCGTATAGCCCTCGGGATGCCCCACGTGCAGCCCATCGCCGCTCGGATATGGAAACATATCCAAGACGTAGAGTTTGCGGCCCCTGGGAAGTCTGGGGGCGGCAAAAGTGCGGTTCGTCTCCCAGTATTTCTGCCATTTCGGTTCTACGACGGCAGGATTGTAGCGTGGCATGGCGATCGGTCTGCGGCGGGAGTCTTTCTTGTGAAACTGCTGATTCTACCGGTTGGGGGAGGCCGCGGCTAGATATTCCGCCCTTGAATCGGGGGCCGTTTTTCGTTACAAGCACGCGGCCTATTTTCCTTTTCTGCTGGGAGGAGATCGCCATGCGCTTGTCACTTGCCGTCTTGTTGACCTGCTGGATGTGGGCCGCGGCCGGCGCGGAGCCGCCGGCCTTCCCCTACAAGGCCGCCATCACGGCCAACGACGTCTATGTCCGCAGCGGGCCGGGCGAGAACTATTATCCGACCGAGAAACTCAAGGCCGGACAGGAAGTGGAAGTCTATCGGCACGATCCGGGCGGATGGTATGCGATCCTCCCGCCGCAAGGAAGTTTTTCCTGGGTCTCCGGCCGGCAACTCGACATGCGGAAGGAAACAATCGCCGTGGCGACCGAGGATCGCGTGGCCGCCCGCGTGGGAAGCCGCTTCAGCGATATCCGCGAAGTGATCCAGGTCCGCCTGCACCGCGGCGAAACGGTCGAACTATTGGATATCAAGCAGACCGGCCCGGCCAGCGCCAGCGGCGCGAATACGTGGTATAAGATTGCCCCGCCCGCGGGCGAGTTCCGTTGGGTCTCGGCCAAATTCGTCGATAGCCAGTACGCCCGCGACGGGCTGCGCAGCACGTCAACCGGTGTGCCACTGGCTTCGCCAGTGCAGGATCGTGTGCCACTGGCTTCGCCAGTGCAATGGAGTGCCCACGTGCCGGTCACAGAACCGGGCGGTTCTGCGGCCAGAGAATCTAATCCCCAATCCCTAATCCCCAATCCCCAATCCCCAATCCCTAATCCTCAATCCCCAAACCCTTCCCCCGTCAGAGAACCGCCCGTGGAAATCTATCCCGAAACGACCTCGGACCAGTCCAGGGCGGATAGCAACCTGCCTCGGACTATCTCGACCGAGCAGTTTCAAACGGAAAGCAACCGGGTCGAAGTGGAGATCTCGGCCATGGTGGCCGAAGAGCCCAGCGTGTGGCAATTCGACGTGTTGCAGCAACGGGCGCAGGCCTTGTTGGAGCAGTCCGAAACGGCCGGCGAACGAGGCCGCGCGCGCCTGCTGCTGAGCAAGATCGCGCGTTTCGAGGACATCCAGCGGCGATGGCAGGCGATCAACAAGATCCGCGACGAGAGCGACCGTGCCGACCGGCAATTGGCCCGCTTGGGGCCGCGGCCGCAGGGCCCGACGTTGGACGACGCTCCGGCAGACCGTTACGACGCGATGGGCCACTTGATGCGGATGCCAATGGGACGGTCCGGCATGCCGCAATTCGCCTTGTTGGACGCCGACGGCCGCGTGCGCTGTTACATAACGCCCGGCCCCGGCGTGAACTTGCGGCAGTTCCTCGGCCATGACGTGGGCGTGACCGGGGTCCGCGGCTATATCCCCGAGCAGCGTGCCGAGTATCTGTCGGCCCGCCACATCGACATGCTCGACGGGCCAACCTGGCGCTAAGGGCTGTGGCGTAGGACGGATTGCCAATCCGTCTTGCCGCGAACTGTAGGACGGATTGCCAATCCGTCTTACGAGGGTCCTCCCGGTAACAGCGATCGTGGATGAACAGCCGAGACAATGAAGAACAACCTTCGCACCTTTGTGGCCGTGGAAATGAGCGAGGCGGTCCGCGACCGCGCGGAAGAACTGATCGGGCTGCTGCGGGCCAGCGCGGTCGACGTGAAATGGGTCGCTCGG
>JBEKZQ010000679.1:0-2824 GCA_049509675.1 Thermoguttaceae bacterium
GACGTCCGTGTCTCCGTATGCTTTCGCTTTTCTTAAGACATTCAGCGCACCCAGTAAATCGTAGATGTCCGGCAGGCCATGGCGTTGACTTAAATTCCTTGCTTGATCTGCCTTCCCCCAATGCGCGCGAATCGGCGTTTCCCCTGCCTTTAATGCCGCGGCCCGAACCAAGGCCTCAAGGCAATACAGTCCGTAGGTTGCCAGATCGCTCCAATCCGGCGGATCCCATGCCTCCAGAACGCGTTTCAAGTGCCCCTGGGCGACCCGAATGAAGTGCTTGGGATCGGTACTGACACTTGTCATTGCCCAGGCCCCTTGTGACATGTTAAGGATACCGCGCGTAGAATGCCGCCTGCCACTCTCTTAATCTACATCTCATGCCGGCCAGCGGCAAGGCGTCAGCCGGGCAACGTAATCACGAACGTGGCCCCGTTCGCTCTCGAAGCGAATCTGACCGCCGTGATTGGCCACGATTCGCCGGCACTTCGACAAACCCAGGCCCAGCCCGCAGCCGGCCGCCGGGAAAGAAGTTGTGGTTCTTCTTCACCACCCCGGCATAGCAGAATCCCCGCGCCGCGCAGGCGCGGGGCACCGCCGAACAGCATTCGTTTTCCCCAGGTTAACCAAAGGGGCTCCGCGACATTCCAGTTGGGCGCGAAAGGGGTCAGGTCCATGTTTTCGGTCATGAGTCGGGCGAAATGGCAATGCCTATCGGCCGAAAAATGGACCAGACCCCGACTTTGCAATTCTCCTGCATCCGTGGCGTCCCGACTTGCCGGTGCCTGACGCCCCGTGCATAATTGGGGGCAAGATCGGCGCCCAGACCGCATTGCGATTGATATTGTAGCCCATCGCCGGCAACAGGCGGAAGATATGTCTCGTTTCCCCGTGCCCTTGAAACTTCTCGTTCTGCTGAGCGCGTTTGCGCAGGCTTATCCGTTGGCGCTGACGGCGGCCGTAGCTCCGACCTTCGTCGCCGACGGCCCCAACCCGGTGGCTTTCCCGGCCCAAGAGGCGAAATTCATCCGGGTACTGATCCTTGCCTCCAGCGACGGCGAGCCGTGTATCGACGAGTTGGAGGTTTACGGGCCCGATGGGAAGCAGAATCTTGCGCTGGCCAGCGGCGGCGCGAAGGCGACCGCCTCGTCCTGCCTGCCGGGCTACCCGATCCACCAGATCGCCCACCTCAACGATGGGCTCTATGGGAATAGTCACAGTTGGATCGCGGCGAGTGAGGACCAGCCGTGGGCGCAGATTGAACTGCCGGCCCCGGCGCAGGTCTGCAAGGTCGTCTTCTCCCGGGACCGCGAGGGACGGTACCAGGACCGGCTGCCGCTTGGGCTGGAGGTCCGGCTCTCGTTGGATGGCAAGACCTGGAAGACGGCCACCGTGGTGAAGGCGGCGAATTTCGTTGCCCGGCCCGCTCCCGGCCGGTACGTCGCCCCGATCCCTTTGCCCGATCCGGCAACTTGGGACGGCCTGGTCCGCTATGCGTTTCTGTGCGAGCGGAAGACCTGGCAGCGAATCAGCCCGGCCGACCATATCTCGCCGCTTCGCGTTGAGCGTCCGGCGGTCCCCGGCGGCCCGCCGTACTGGGGCCGCATCGCCCGGCTCGATCCCTTGGCCCGTACCTTGGTCCTCATGGAAGAGATGCTGGGGCGTCTGGCCGCCAAGGGAGTCGACGTGAAGGAGGAGCGGTCGCAGTGGATCGAGCTGCGCCGCCGACAGGCCGCACTGGCGGCGACGGCCGAGTCCGACGCCGCGGCCGAGGAATCGCTGTATCTCGACGCCCGGACGAGCAAGCGAAGGCTGATGTTCCGCGACCCGGACCTGGCCGGCCTGGAGCGGATCCTCTTTGTCAAGCGCCATCCCTATCTTTCGTCGCACAACTATAGCGACATCCTCGACTCGCAGTTCCGGCCGGGTGGCGGGATCTGGATCCTCGAAGTCCCGCGAGTGGATGGCCGCTTCGAGCCCAAGGAGGCGAAGCTCGTCCCGCTCTTCGACGCGAGCCGCGGCATCGCCCGCGATGCCGTGGCCGATTTCGACGCGCAGCGGGTCTACTTCGCCTACCGGCCCGACAAGAGTCCGACGCCCGGACACGATTGCTACTGGCGCCTGATGTCGGTCGGCGTGGGCGGGGGCAAGGCGCAAGACCTGACGCACGGGCCGTTCCACGACTATTACCCCTGCCCACTGGCCGACGGCGGACTGGCCTTCGTCTCGACCCGCTGCCGGGCCCGCTTCCTCTGCTGGCGTCCGCAGGCCTTCGTGCTCTTCCGCATGGATGGCGACGGCCGCAACATCCGGCCGCTCTCGTTCGCCAACCTGAGCGAATGGTCGCCGGCGATGCTGCGCGACGGTCGCATCCTCTGGACGCGGTCGGAGTATCTCGACAAGGGGGCCAACTTCGGTCATACGCTCTGGGCGATCCATCCCGACGGCACCCACCCCGAGTTGGTCTTCGGCAACAACACGATCAACTGCTATATGAGCGGCCGGGAGGTCCCCGGCAGCCGGGAGATCTGCTGCACGATCATCTCGCACGGCGGCGACCACAACGGCCCATTGGGACTGATCGACCTGTCGAAGGGTCCTTTCGACTCGGCCGCGCTGACGAACATTACCCCCGACGTCGATCCGCGCTATGACATGAATTGGCCGGCGCAGGAGTGTTTCCGCGACCCGGCGCCGATCTCGCGCGACTATTTCCTCGCCAGCCACGCCCCGGCCGACCGCTGGGGCCTGTTCGTGGTCGATCGCTACGGCAATCGCGAGATGCTCTACTTGGACCCGGAGATCGGCAGCATGTGCGCCACGCCCT
>JBEKZQ010000068.1:0-27712 GCA_049509675.1 Thermoguttaceae bacterium
ATGTCATTGTGCGCGACGTTGGTGATTCGCCTGACGTGCCAGGGAATGCCCTTTAGCCCACCCTTGTGGCACTCGGCGCAGCGTCGCGCCGCCGTCTCGGCAAACACCTTCTGAAACTCCGGCGCATAAGTAATTTGGCGACATCCGCGCACCTGGATGTGAGAAGAGCGGCCTTCGCCGTAATAGGGCACATTGCAGTCGATCCAGGAGAGAACGGCCTGCCGTTCATCGGCGCTCATCGTCACCTGCGGCTTGCCTTGGGCATCGGGATGGCCGTTGAGCACCACTTCCGCCAGTCGCGATTGCGGCGAGCCCCAGGCCTTGGGTCGGACGTCCAAAATGTTCCACTCCTGGCCGTTCATCGTCGGAATCCAACTGACCCACTTGCTGCCTCGACCCGTCGGGTACTCGCCGGTGTTGGCCAACTGGTCATAGGAAACGTTGAAGAATTCGGTGCGGTCGCCGCACAGGTCCAGGCCGGCGGGCCGAGCGAGGTGGTTGTGGCACTGCACACATTGCTTGTCCAAGACGGGCTGAACGACCGTGCTGTAGTCGAGATTCCGTGCTCCCCAGGGCGGGGCCGCGAGGGTTTTCGCCGGCTTGGAAATTGCCGAGCCTGTCTTGGAGGAGGTCGCGTAGTTGCGATCGGCGTGGCAGCCGATGCAGCCTTGCTCTTCGCCCGGCATCAGATGCGTGAACGTCCGCATCCGCTGCACTGCGCGGCCCTGCCGGTCGAGGGCCAGGAAATAGACCGGTACGTTGGCCGGCACCTGGAAGTACGCCGAGCCGTCATCTTCGACGTCGACGAACCCCCAGAGCTTCTTTGGCGCGTAGGTGGCCCCGCACGAGACCACCGGGAACTGGAAGCCGAACGCCCGCAAGTTCGGGTCCACGCGGACCGGCTTGGCGATCTCCTGCACGACCGCGATGCGGACGACCTCGCCGCGCTTCACGTGCGGTTCCAGGCCCTGGTACACGTCCTGCATGTTGATCGTTGCCCATGCCGTGCCTTGAACGTCGGGCGGCCGCGACGGCGGCAGCGTCGAGCGGATGACCGGCGGCCGCGGCCTGACCCGGACCGGCTGAGCGCAGACCCAGGTTAGTTCGCCTCGCCCGGGCAACAGATCCAGCTTCAGGCTGCCGTCGTAAGTCCGCAGTTGCACGGCGCCGTCGCTAAAGCGCTGTGCCTGAGGATAGTGGGTCACGAGGAAGTGGCGATTGTCCAAGGGCCAAGGGCTTTGGTAGGGGCCGCTGGACGGGCCGTTGGTGCTGATCGTCACCTTGCCGATGTCCACCTCGGGCGTTACGTTGGTGATGGACTGCTGCGCGTTGCCGCCTTTTCTCGGGTCGATGATGCCAATCGCGCCGCTACACCGGCCGTTGTGGCCCGTCATCGTACAGAGCACGCGGCCCGAACCCCCAGGGATCGCGCGGGCTTCGATGAACGTGGCCGGGCCAAGCACGCGATTGCCGAAGTAGCCGGACAACATCGTACCGTCGGGATGAATGGTCCACAGGCTCTGGATGGGGATCGCCGGCCGATCCACGTACTCCCAGCGGCCGTAGATGATGCGGCCGTCTTCCATCACCGCGGGAGTGAAGTCGTTCAAGTAGTTGGCGCTGATCCGCCGCACGTCGCCGCCATCGGCGTTCATCCGATGGAGCACTCCCACGGGTGAGTTCCAGCAGTAGGCAAACTGCGGATCGCGGGTCGAGAGGAAGGCGATGCCGCCGTCCGGCAGCCAGCAGGCGTTGAAGTTGTGATGGTCGCCGGAGGTGAGCCGCTGCGGCTGGCCGCCCTCGATGGAAGTGGTGAACAGATGAAACGGCTCCTGCATGGATCTCTTCCAGGCGAAGAGCACCGTCTTGGCGTCGAACGACAGCTCGCAGTCGAGGATCACGCCTTCACCGGCATCGACCAGTTGCGTTAGCGTCCCCGGGTGGTCGTTCCGGGGCAGCCGGTAGCGATACAGGCCGCCGCCGGGGCTCAGACCCTCGACGTGGTAGGTGTAGACATGACTGGGCATTACCGGGTGCTGCTGGATTACCAGGAGTTCGTCGCACTGCAAGGCACGACGGACCACGTCGACATCCGCGCCGGCAAGCTCCGCTGCCGATAAAGTGCCGGCTCCCACGATTCCAGAGTACAGCGCGGCTGCAAGCCCCGCGAGCATGCGCAACATGATTTGTCTCCCCGAACGCACGGCACAGCCGCTTGCGCTCCGATGCCCTTCCGGGACGTTGTTGAGGATTTGGCGAAGAATAACTGCCGCACTTGGCCGTAAGACGGATTGTTAATCCGTCGCCGAACCGTGGACGGATTGACAATCCGTCCTACGGGATTCCGCCAAGCTGTTCTGCGCCAAATCCTGAGGCCTTCTTTCCGCACATTCGCCTTTTATTATCTCCGATTTTCCAGGGCAGCGAAAGGTTAGCCCGGATTATTCATGAACTGTAGGGTGGCGTCGAGCAAACCGTGGTTCTGGTGGGTCTTCGGTCGCTTATCAACTTATTGCTTTGTGACACATCTCCGCGCAACGGTTGCTCGGTCTGCGAGACCCACCATAGGCTTACGCGACCTCGACCCACCCTATCATGAATAATCCGGGTTAGCGATAGAGCAGGGTTCTTGCCAAGACCCCGAGGAGCCAGTTACATTACCACAATCAACACAACGGGCTGGTTGCTGACGAAATGAGAACGCGAGAAGCGATTTGGAGCGGGATCAAGGCCGATCCACTCTGCGACGTACTGATTCTTGGCGGTGGCGTCAACGGCACCGGCCTTTTGCGCGAACTAGCCCTGCAAAATGTGCGCTGTATCCTGGTGGACAAGGACGATTACGCGGCGGGCGCCAGTTCGAAATCCTCTCGCATGATCCACGGCGGCCTGCGCTATCTGGAGAACGCAGAGTTCAAACTGGTGCGCGAGGCGGTGCATGAACGCAACCGCTTGCTCAAGCATGCGCCGCACTACGTGGGCCAGTTGCGGACCACCATTCCGATCGCCTCGTGGTTCGGCGGCCTGATCAAATCGCCGCTGGTCTTTTTCGGGCTGCCGGTGACGCCCGGCGGACGGGGCGCCGTCATCGTCAAACTCGGTCTGTGGTTCTACGATCTGATCACGGGCAGGAACCGTCAGACGCCGCGCCACTTCTTTCTCTCAAAGGCCAGGTCCTTGGCGGAGATTCCGGGTCTCAAGAGCGGGATCGTCTGCACGGCCACGTATTGGGACGCGTGGATCAGCCAGCCCGAGCGGTTGTGCGTCGACATGGCCCGCGAGGCCTGCCGCGTGATGCCGGCCTGTGCCGCGCTGAACTACGTGACGGCGGAAAAGGCGGATCGCGACCACGTTCTGCTGCGCGACGCGGCCAGCGGCCAGACGCTGACCGTCCGTCCCACGGTGGTCGTGAATGCTACGGGGGCCTGGGTCGATTTCGCCAACGCGACTTTGGGTGTCGAGACGCATTTCATGGGCGGCACTAAAGGCTCGCACCTGGTGATCGACAATCAGGCGCTGTACGACGCGCTGGGCGACCGCATGGTCTACTACGAGCACGCGGACGGCCGCATCTGCATCACCTTCCGGTTCATGGACAAGGTGATCATGGGGTCGACCGATATCCGGGTTGCGAACCCCGACGATGCGGCGTGCGAGGACGCCGAGAGCGACTACATGCTGACGACCCTGCAAGGCGTTTTCCCCGACTTGAAGCTGTCGCACGACGACATCGTTCACGTGTTCTGCGGGGTGCGCCCGTTGCCGGCCTCCGGGTTGGACTACACGGGCCGCGTGCCGCGCGCCCACCGGCTGGCGCTTTCGGAATCGGACAGCGCGCGCGGGTTCCCAATTTATAGCATGATCGGCGGCAAACTGACGACCTTCCGCGCGTTTGCGGAGCAGGTCGCCGACACACTGTTGGCCCGGCTCGGCAAGCGCCGCCTGGCGTCCACGCGCGAAAGGGTCTATCCCGGGGCGCAAGGGTATCCCCGGGGGGAGGCGGAGAAGCGGCAGTGGATCGGGCGCGTGGCCGCCGCCAACGGGCTTGCGACGGAACGCGTGGCCGCGCTGTTGATGCGTTACGGGACGGCGGCGGAATGTCTGGCGCAACGGCGGGAACCCCAATGGCGAATGCCGCTCGACGCGCTGCCGGAATACACCGTGGGCGAGATCCGCATGATCACCGAGTGCGAACAGGTGCTGCACCTGTCGGATCTGGTGCGGCGCCGCAGTGTCATTACCCTGTTGGGCCAGGCGAACGAGACCGCCCTGGCCGAGTTGGCGGGAATCGTCGCCGACGTGCTCGGATGGGATGCGGCGCGTTGCGAACAGGAAGTCGCCCTGGCGTTGCGCGAGGCCCGGGGGCGGAAATAGAGGAACAGCGCACATGGCTGAAATGACCTCTGCAGAGCGGGTGATGACGGTGCTGCGCCACGGCGAGCCGGACCGCATCCCGCATTTCGAGTGGATCATCGATAAGAAAGTCCGGCACGCGCTGTGCCCCGGCGCATCGACGGAAGAGTTTACGGTCAGGATGGGGTTGGACGCCATGTTGACCGCCCCGGATTTCCAGGCCGTGCAGATCGCGCCCAACCGGTTCAAGAACGAATGGGGGATCGTGGTCGAGAAGGGCCGGGAACAGCACTCGACGGTGGTGCAAACCGCCATTCAGACGATGGCCGATTTTGAAAAGTACCGACCGCCGGACGCCTTTGCGCCTTATCGGTTCGATAGCCTTAAAAAACTGGTCGCGCGATATAAAGGCAAGTACGCGATCGGCGTGCATCTGAACGACGTGTTGTCGATCCCGCGCAACCTGATGGGGTTCCAAGAGCTGATGACGGCCTTCTGTCTCGAGCCGGAACTGGTCGCACAACTGGTGGAGATGTCGGTGAACCTGAACATCCAATTGGCTGGCGAGGCCGCGCGGTACGGTGCGGATTTTCTGTTCACCGGCGACGATTATTCCTCCGGACAGGCGCCCTTCATGGCGCCCGGCGCCTTCCGCGAACTGTTGTATCCGGGGCTGAAGCGCGTGGTCAAAGGCTTCCACGACCACGGCCTGCCCGTGATCAAACACACCGACGGCAACATCATGCCGCTGATCGATATGATCGTCGACGCCGGGTTCTGCTGTCTGGACCCGATCGATCCGCTGGGCCACATGGACATGGCGCTGATGAAGCGGAAGTACGGTCGCGCCATCGCGCTGAAGGGGAATGTGAACTGCGCCACAACGCTTGTCAGCGGAACGGCCCGGGATGTGGTGCGGGAGACGCTGGACGTGATTCGGGCGGCGGCTGAAGGCGGCGGCCTGATCGTGTCCTCCAGCAACAGCATTCACGCCTCCGTTGCGCCGCTGAACTATCTGGCCATGCTGAGCACCATCAAAGCCTATGGCCGGTATCCCATCAAGCTTGATTTCGACGCGTCGGGCGCCGGGGAGGCGTTTTCCTGAGGGGGACTGTCCCATTTGGCCCGGGCGCCGGGGAGGCGCTTCCTGAGGGGAACCGTATGAGTTATCTGTTGGGCATCGATGCCGGTTCGACCAATCTGAAGGCGGTGCTGTTCGCAACGGACGGCCGCGTGGCCGCGAAGCAGCAGGTGCCGACCGAGTGTTTCCATCCTGATCCGGCGCATCCGGAATGGGCCGTGTGGCAGCCCGAGCAGATCTGGTCGGGCATCGCCCAGTCGGTCCGCTCCGTGGCGGCGTCCGTCGACGGCGGGGAGATTCTGGGCGTGGCGGTGACCGGCATGGGCATGGATGGCGTGCCGGTCAGCAAGGCGGGAAAGTGGCTCTACCCCTTCATCAGTTGGCACTGTCCGCGGACCACGCCGCAGCAGGCCTGGTGGCTCGAGCACGTCGGGGCTGACGAACAGTTCGCGCGAGGCGGGAATCAGATCTGGACTTTCAATACCGCGCTGCGCTTGCTGTGGATGCGGGAGCACGAGCCGGCAATCCTCGAAAAGACCCACAAGTGGTTGCTGATCGAAGACTTCGTGAATTTCATGCTGTGCGGTGAGACGGCCACGGATTACAGCATGGCGTCGACCACGCTGCTGTTCGACCAGCGGACGCGCTCGTGGAATGACGACTTTTTGCAGCGCTCGGGAATCGACCGCGCCTTGCTCTGCGATCCGCTGCCTTCCGGCACGCTGATCGGCCGGGTGCATGACGCCGCGGCCGAAGCCACCGGGCTCAAGAAGGGGACGCCCGTTGTTTTGGGCGGGCACGACTACTGCTGCGGCTGCCTGCCGACGGGGGCTTTCGAGCCGGGCGTGCTGCTCGACGTGCTCGGAACGTGGGAGATGGTGGTGTCCGCTCTGCGCGCGCTGGTGCTGACGCCCGAGGTGCAGCGCATGGGCGTACTGGTGGACTCGCACGTTGCGCGGGACCGCTACGCCGCGATGGGCGCCACCGTGGCGGCGGACATGCTGGAGTGGTTCAAGCGGGAGATCGGCGTGCCGGCAACGGGCGACGCGGAGGGCGACGCGGACTGGGCCCGCCTGATCGCTCTCGCCGCGCAAGCGCCGATCGGAAGCAATGGCGTTTTCTTCCTGCCGCACATGTCGGGTAGTTTCTGTCCGGTGCTGGATCCCGCCTCGTGCGGCGCATTTGTCGGGCTGCGCAACATCGCGGCACGGGGCGACCTGTTTCGTGCGGTCATCGAGGGATTGAACTATCAGTTCCTGGAAATCATCCGGGCCTTTGAACGCGGACTGGGCGTAAAGAACGATCGGATCGTGGCGATCGGCGGGCCGACCAAGAACCGGCTTTGGATGCAGGGCAAGGCCGACGTGACCGGCATCGTCGTGGAGGTCCCCGACGTGGAAGAGGCTGTTCCCTTGGGCGCAGCCATTCTCGCCGGAATCGGCACCGGCGTATTTCGGGATGAGCAGGACGCCTTCCGCCATGTCTATCGGGCGGGTACGTCTTACGTTCCTGATGCGCAGGCGCAGGCGCGCTATCGTGAACTCTACGGGCGGTATGAGTCGCTCTATCCTGCGCTCAAGACCTTTGCGCAGAAGTCGGCGCAAGAAGGCTTTCCGTTCAAGACGATGTAGCCATCGCTTTCTCGGTTCCGATTCACGGGGCCCTTACTGTTCCGGGATGTGCCCCACGGCCGTTTACGGCCGTTTCCGCGACGCGGTCTTAGGCCCGGCGTAAACGCCGGGCCTAAGACCGCCGTGCGGCGGGAACGGGCGTAAACGCCCGTAACGATCTTTACCGCCTTATCGCGATCGCATTTGGCTGGCAGCGGAGGCCGAGAAGTGCTATGATGCAGGTGATGGCTCTTGCCTTTCGATGTGATTACAGGGAATTATAGGGAGTTGGAGGCCATGACCCGAAGATTTCCGCGCGCCTTTACGCTGGTCGAGTTGTTGGTGGTGATTGCCATTATCGGGATACTGATTGGCCTGCTGCTGCCGGCCGTGCAGAACGTGCGCGAGTCGGCCCGGTTGGCCCAGTGCAGTAATAACTTGAAGCAAATGGCCCTGGGCTGCCTGCAGCACGCCGAAGCGCAGGAGTTCCTGCCTACCGCCGGCTGGGGGTGGGGTTGGGCCGGCGATCCCGATCGGGGGTTCAACAAGTTGCAGCCGGGCGGCTGGCATTACAACATTCTTCCGTATATCGAGCTCCAGGCCCTGCACGACCTGGGCAAAAACAACAACGGCAATCAATCTTCTGGAACTCCGGGCATCCAGGCCCGACAGCGGATCGGAACGCCGGTGGCGACGTTCATGTGCCCCTCGCGGCGCAAATTGCAAACCTATCCGTATGTGCATGGCTCGCCCTATAGCAACGTTGCCTTCAATCCCGCCCCGTCCCCGTCAAACCCGGTTCCGATCGCGCAAAGCGACTATGCGGGCAACGGCGGCGAAGACAACGGATTTGGCGGTCTTTCCTACACCGCTTCCACCGGCCCGGACGGCAACTGCAACGATAACAATTGCGTGGGCGTGACCAGCGGCGTGTTCTTCCAGCGCAACGTCTGCTCGTTCGGGCAAATCGACAGTGTTTCCAACACCTACCTGGTCGGCGAGCGGTATCTCGATCCGGACTTCTACTACCATAGCGCGCTGCAGGGCGGCGGCACGTATTGCGCCAACGACCAGGGTTGGGACCTGGGCTACGACTATGACGTGATCCGCTGGACCTCGTCGGCCTCATCCATACAAAGTGGCCAGCCGAACAGCCAACCGTTGCAAGATCAGCCGGGCGTCGGCGGCTGCGACACCAATTTCGGCAGTGCTCACGCGAGCGGTTTTAACATGGCGTTCTGCGATGGGGGCGTGCGGCGTCTGAACTACGACATCGATGCGACTGTCCATGCGCGTCTCTCGACCCGATCGAAGAAGCCCACGACGCAATGGCCCCTCCAAGGACCGGTCGACATCAGCGTGCTCAACCAGTAAGCTAAGCCTCACGTCGTTGTAGGGTGGACTTCAGTCCGCCTTGGTGGACTAAAGTCCACCCTACGGGCGATTGCTCCAAAGGGAAGCTCAATAATCCAGGTCGAACTGCGGCATTTTGCCGGGCTCCAGACCCTTGGCGTCGTTGGCCACTTCCTGACCTAGCGTGGTCGCCGTGTTGTATTTGGCGGGGATGTTCTCGCCGCTCTTGGTGACCTGGACCCGGTAGAAACCGGGCGGCAACCCGATGGGCGGGGCGCCGTCCTTCGCCGGCGCGTTGATCGCGGTCCCCCCGGCCAGACCGGTCGTGGCGCTTACCGTGGGCAGTTCATTGCCCAGGAAGCTTTCGGGCACGAAGGTAATCGTGGCCCCCACCAGCGGCTGGCCCTTGTGCAGGATGACGCAACGGATGGGCATGCGGGCGGTCCGCGAGGCCTTCCAGGACTCGATGCGGGCGCTGATTTCGTCGGCGCTGATCTTGCCGTCGTGGTTGGTATCGACCTGTTCGATGGCCGCTTTCAAACCGGGGACTTTTTCCAGTTCCGCCTTGTCGAGGAAGCCGTCCTTGTCGCTGTCGTACAGTTCCATGGCCTTTTGGGCCGCGTTGGGGTCGATCGCCGGCGGATAGGCCCGCGAACGGCTCTTCGCAGAACATCCGAAACTCGCGCAGAAAACGATTGCCACCAACGTGATGCCAAGCCGCGCAACTGAGTGTGTCATCATCTCTACACCTTGGGGGAGAAACGAGAATGGGAACGGGCGTCGTCATTAGAATATCAGAGGCCGGGGTTGCCGTCAAAGGGGTGGGGACGCGATTGCGAGGCGGTCGACAAGAAGATGGGTGGACAAGAAAATGGACGTCTTGCCGTTCTGAGACAACAGAGGAACACTGATTTTCGCTAATCTTCGCTTATGGTTTCCATAAGTGTCGATGAGCGCGGATTAGGATCGGCGAAGGAATAACTGTCCGGTTCTCGAAAGTAGTCATCACGCTCCGCGTGATGGATTCCGTCTCGCGGAGCGAGATGAGTACGATTGTCGGGGCATTGGACCGGACGCCGGGCGTTGCAATCGACCCCGGCGGCGGATAGCATCATGGAGGGAAGTGAATGAAGTGAATGATGAATCAACTGTCACCCAAGATCCGCATCGCGATGCGCCTGGCGGCTTGTCTAGCGGCGGTCTGGACCGCTGCGGGCCAGGCCCAGCAGTGGCGCGCGGCGCCGTCGCCGCTGATGACGCGCTGGGCCAAGGACGTGTCGCCGAGCAATGCCCTGCCCGAATACCCGCGTCCGCAGATGGTGCGCCAGCAGTGGCAAAATCTCAACGGCCTGTGGGACTACGCCATCACGGCCAAGGATGCCGCTCGGCCGCGCGCGTTCGACGGGCAGATCCTCGTGCCCTACCCGATCGAGTCGGCGCTGTCGGGCGTGAGAAAGGCACTCCTGCCCGAGGGGCGGCTCTGGTATCGCCGCACGTTCTCGGTCCCAGCCCAATGGAGCGGCCGGCGCATCCTGCTGCACTTCGGCGCGGTCGACTGGGAGGCCGCGGTGCTGGTCAACGGCAGGAACATGGGCAGCCATCGCGGCGGCTTTGACGGCTTCACGCTCGATATCACCGATGCGCTGAAGAAAGACGACTTGCAGGAAATCGTCGTCTCGGTCTGGGACCCGACCGACGCCGGCTGGCAGCTTCGCGGCAAGCAGACTCTGCATCCGGGCGGGGCCGCCTACACGGCCTGTTCCGGCATCTGGCAAACCGTGTGGCTGGAGCCCGTGCCGCGGTCCGGCATCGAGTCGCTGCACCTCGTGCCCGACCTCCCGAGCGGAACGCTGAAGCTGACGGTCGACGCGCGCACGCCCGTGGGAACCACCGGAGTGAAGGTCACGGTGTGCGACGTGCGCGAAAACCTGGCGTGGTACAAGGCGCGGCTGATCTGGGTGACGACCGACATCAGCGTACCCATGAAGGAGCCCAGGCTGTGGACGCCGGATTCGCCCGCGCTTTACGACGTGAGCGTGCAGCTTACGGCGGCCAACGGCGCCGTGCTGGACGCGGTGGAGAGCTACGTCGGCATGCGCTGCATCGCGATGGGCAAGGACCGGCGCGGCGTGCCCCGGCCCATGCTCAACGGAAAGCCGATCATGCTGCCCGGCGCGCTGGAGCAAGGCTACTGGCCCGACGGCGTCTACACCGCGCCGACGGACGCGGCGCTGCGGTTCGACATCGAAGCGGCCAGGAAACTCGGCCTGGTGGCGATCCGCAAGCACCTCAAAGTCGAGCCGGAGCGTTATTATTACTGGGCCGACCGGTTGGGATTGCTCATCCTCCAGGATTTCCCCAGCGGCAACGACGGCGATCCGTTCACCGACCTGCCGACCTCGCCGGAAGCCTCGACGGTGTGTGAGATGGAGCGGCGGCTGCTGATCCAGAGCCGCTGGAACCATCCCTCGATCATCGCTTGGGTGATGTTCAACGAGGGTTGGGGTCAGCACGACACACTGCGCCAGGCGCGCTGGGCCAAGCAACTCGACCCCACGCGGTTGATCGACGAGGCCAGCGGTTTTCCGCGCCACGGCGGCGGCGACATCCACGACACGCACGGCGGCGACGCGCCGCAAGACGGGCGGCGCATCTGTATCGACAGCGAGACGGCCGGGTTCGGCTTGGCCGCCGTGGGTCACAGTTGGCCCGGCAAGCTATGGGCCACCGGCACCTACAGCCCGAAGACCGGCGGCGAAGTGGCCGCACGGGAACTGTATCCGGTCGATGAGGCCTCGCGGCGCTGGTACACGCATCGCATGCGCGACTTCTATCGCGAGATGTGGAAGAAACGGGAAACGACCGGCACCAGCGGCGATTTCAAGGTCCAACTCTACGACGTGGAGACCGAGAGCAACGGACTACTCAGCTTTGACCGCGCCGTCTGGAAGGTCGATCCGGCGATCGTCGCCGCCGCCTGCCGCGGCGAGCGGGCAACCGAGGCGGCCGGCGAATAGTGGCATCATGGGACCGCGCTATGCCGCCTCGAAGGAAGATGGCATTGGCTTGCCGGCTTGGATCCACAGGAGAACTGCAAAGATGCGGTGCGAGACACTAGCCCGAAGCGCCAGCGAGGGAGAATTGCCGCAAGTCCCTCGCTGGCGCGTCGGGCTAGTGTGCGGCTTGGCCGCCGAGAGGGTAGAATGGATTACTATGAATCGAACATGGATCATCGTTTCCGGGCGCGAGACTCCGGACGTCCTGAGCGCGATGGAACAGGGAGTGATTGACCGCTGCCGCGACTTCGGGCTGGATTGCCTATTGGTCCCCCCCTTGTACCACGTTTCGGATTCGAGCAGTCTGTGGAAGCAGTTGGCCCGGCGCGTCGGTCGTGCCGTTTTGTTCTGTTGGCTTCATCCGCGTCCGGCCCAATGGCTTTTGGAGCATCATGGGATCGCCAGTGCGGGGCTTGCGATCTTCGACCTGGGCAGCTTTGCCGACGCCGATTCCGCCGCACGCGCGGCAATCGAGAACAGGGGAGCAGAAGAGCAGGGGAGCAGGGGAGCAGGAGCCGAGCGAGCGGCCGGCGACAAGGGGACAGGTCCATGTTTTCGGCCATCGTCGATTCACAAAACGACGCCTGCTGGCCGAAAAATGGACCAGTCCCCCGCGCTGGAGCGGTTCGCGGAGCCGACCCGGCCGCGATGGTACCCGATCGTTGACGGTTCGCGTTGCATCAACTGCCAACACTGTTTGCAATTCTGCTTGTTTGGGGTGTACGAGTTGGACGCCCGGGGAAAGGTGGCGGTGAGCCGCCCCGACCAGTGCAAGCCGGGATGCCCGGCGTGTTCGCGGATTTGTCCCCAGGGCGCCATCATGTTCCCGTTGTACGAGAAGGACGCCGCTATCGCCGGAGCGCCGGGGCGATTGGTGACGTTGGACGCCGCGGCCCGAAAAATGTTCTACACCCAAACCGGGCAGCGCTGTCCGGTGTGCGGGACAAATGGCGACGGGAAACCGGCCGTTGCGACGGCGGCCGGCAGCACGTGCCCGGAGTGCGGTCGCCCTCAGTCCACCCCGGCGGCCGACCCCCTGCCGTTCGACGATCTGGACGACCTGGTCGATCAGTTGGGTCGCCAGATGCACGAGAGACGTCCTGGATAATCGACGATGGCCGAGGGATACCCGATCGTTTTGACGGCCGATCGAACGCTGACCGCCAGCTACCGGCTGCTGTTGGATGGGATGATGGCAGCCAGCCAGACGACCAGCGCGCCGCCGGCCGTGTTTGGCCCTTTCTTGATGCCGCAAGTCGATCGCAGGGCGGCACGTGCGCGGTTCGCCCCCTTGGGCCTGCGGCGCATCGAAGCCGCCCTGTTGGCCGGAGGATTCTCGCCCGAAGAGGTGGCCGTCGTCAGCGAGGACCAACTGGCGGCGGCCATCGGCCCGAACACCCGGGTGATCGGCGTGTCTTCCGGCGAGCCGGCCGGCCTGGGAATGAATAGTTCCACCATGACCGCCATCAGCGGCGGCCGGATCTATCCCCAGGCCATGTTCCGCCGACTCATGCGGAAAATCCATCGCCTGAACCGCGACGTGCGCGCCGCAATTGTCTTGGGCGGACCGGGCGCCTGGCAGATTGCCGGGGATCCGCCGGCGCGCAAGCAACTGGGCATCGACCACGTCGTGACCGGCTATGCCGAGAAAAATGCGGCCGCGACGTTCCGCAGCCTGCTGCGGCGGGAAAGCATGCCGGAGGTGATTGCCGGCGACTGGCATCCCGGAGTACCCATTCCGCCCATCCGCGGGGCCAGCACCATGGGCGTGGTGGAGATCAGTCGCGGATGTGGGCTGGGCTGCTCTTTCTGCACGATCGCCCGCGTGCCTATGGTCCATCTGCCGCCGCAAACCATTCTGGCCGACGTGGAAACCAACCTGTCCGCCGGCCTTGCTAATATTGCCGTGTTGAGCGAGGATTTTTTCCGCTATGGCGCGGAGGGAATGAAAGTCAACCCGGAGTGCTTGCTCTCCCTGTTGGACCAGATTCGCAAGATTCCGGCGGTCCGTTTGATCCAGATCGACCATGCCAATGTGGCCAGCATCGCCCAGTACGACGAGCGGCAGCTTGCAGCGATCCACGATGTCCTGGCGGGCCGGGATGGCCGCCGTTACGTGTGGGTGAACGTGGGCGTGGAAACGGCCTCCGAGGAGTTGCTCTCCGGGTTGGCATCGGCCGGGAAAATGAGGCGCGAGCCGGCCGAGCCTTGGGGCGCTTTCTGCGCCCGGCACTTGCGGCGCCTGTGCCGCGCCAAGTTCTTTCCCATGGCCAGCCTCGTGATCGGCCTGCCCGGCGAGTGCGACGAGCACCTGCAAGAGACCCTCGCGTGGGTCCAGTCGCTGGGCGACGAACGCATGGCGGTTTTCCCGCTCCTTCATGCGCCCGTGGACGGCGCCGCACCGCCCGATCCGCGCACCCTGCGGCCGTTGCATTGGGAACTAATCAAGGCCTGCTATCGCTTGAACTTCCGTTGGGTGCCGTGGTTCTATCGCGACAACCAGGCCGCTGCGGGCGTGTCCTGGGCACGGCGTACGGCATTGCAACTGATGGGTTACGGGCAGATCCTCGAGTGGACGGCGCTGTTGGCGTGGCATCACCGGAGATCGCGGCGATGAGCGGGCCACCCAGTTCCGACGCTCTGGCCGCCGCTCGCGATGCGGTGCGCGATCGCCTGCTGCGATCGGCCTGCGCGGATGGTTTCTGGGAAGGCCGGCTTTCTTCGTCGGCCCTGGCCACGGCCACGGCCACGAGTGCCTTGGCCCTGGCCAATGATGCCGGCGACGCGGCCCGCATCGCTTCCGGCATCGCCTGGCTGGCCGATCATAAAAACGACGACGGTGGTTGGGGCGACACGACGGACAGTCCCAGCAACCTGGCGACGACGCTGTTGGCCGTCGCCGCCCTGAAACTGGCCCGGGCCGCCGCAACCGGTGACGCGGGCCGCCTACAAGCTGGGGACTGTCCCAATTTTCGTTCGACGAAAATGGGACTGTCCCCTTCCCCGCTCGCCGCGCTGGAAAAAGCCGAAGTTCATCTGGCTTTTCGGGCGGGCCAGTCGCCCCGGGCTATCGTCCAGGCCATCCAACGCGAATACGGCGACGACCGCACCTTCGCCATCCCCATCTTGATGAACTGCGCCCTGGCCGGGCTGGTTTCCTGGCAAGAGATTCCCGGCTTGCCTTTCGAGTTGGCGGTCTTGCCGCACGGCTGGTACAAACTGTTGCGACTGCACGTGGTCAGTTACGCATTGCCTGCCTTGATTGCCATCGGCCTGGCGATCGACCGGCACAATCCACCGGCGAGCATCTGGCGGCGGTTGATTCGCAGGCTGGTCAAACCGCGCGTGCTGGAGAAGCTGCGACTGATTCAGCCCGAAGACGGCGGGTTCCTGGAGGCCACGCCTTTGACCAGTTTCGTGGCCATGGCGATGGTTCCTTTGTATGGCGCCGACCACGTGGCGGTGGCCCGCTGCCTGGCATTCTTGCGCCGCTTGCAGCGGGAAGACGGTTCCTGGCCGATCGATTCCAACCTGGCGGTATGGCTGACCACGGCCGCCGTGGCGGCGCTGGCGACGGCCGGCGAACTGCCGCGGATCGATCGCGATCGGACCGCCCGATGGATCGCCGCGCGGCAACACAAGCTGCGTCACCCTTATACGCAGACCGAGCCCGGCGGCTGGTCCTGGACCCATCTGGCCGGCGGCGTGCCCGACGTGGACGACACCGCCGGAGCCATCATCGCGCTCACGGAGTTGGGCTGCCCCAGCGGTGTCGCTGCGTGTTCTGGCGGGCAAATGGCGACTGGCTCCGAGCGCAGCGACGTGCCTGTCCCCCCTTGCCCGGGACACGTCGCCGCCGGCCTGCGCTGGCTCGTTCGGTTGCAGAACGCCGACGGCGGGTGGCCCACCTTCTGTCGCGGTTGGGGCAAACTCCCTTTCGACCGCAGCGCGCCGGATGTTACGGCCCACGCCTTGCGGGCCATTTGCTGCGCCGTGCCTGCCCCACGCACTCGTTCGCTTCGCCGGGCTATCCGACGCGGCCTCGAGTACCTGTCCGCCGCACAGCAAGCAGACGGTTCCTGGATACCCCTATGGTTTGGAAACCAGGGTGCCCCCGGACACGCCAATCCCGTCGTGGGCACGTCGCGCGTGTTGCGCGCCCTGGAGATACTTGATCGCGAAGGATGGGCACGCAGCCAGCCAGTTTGTAGGACGGATTGCCAATCCGTCCTGCCTTCGCATAGCCCGCAGGCGACCCGAGGTGTGCAGTACCTGCTGGGATCGCAGAATGCCGATGGCGGATGGGGTGGCGCAGGGGGCGTGGCATCCTCTGTGGAAGAAACCGCCCTGGCCGTAGCGGCCCTGGCTCCGTGGGCAGCGGCGCCGGCGGGTCGCGAGGCATTGTGCCGGAGCGTCCAAGACCTGGCGGAGGAGAGGCGAGAGGCGAGAGGCGAGAGTCGAGAGAGGGAGGCGTTAGATCGAGCACTTCAGTACCTGGCGCGGGGCGTTGCCCAGATGCCGGTCCGGCCCACTCCCATCGGCCTGTATTTTGCCCATCTATGGTACTCCGAAGAGCTGTATCCGCTCATCTGGACGCTGGACGCCTTGGGCCGGGCCGCCAGGAGAGCTGCAACGTCGGGGTCTGGTCCATTTTTCGGCTTGTAGGCGTAGCCATTTGACTCGATCCTTGACCGAAAACATGGACCTGACCCCTTTGGCGTCAGACTTGCAGTTCTCCTGGCCTGGCCGCTCGGCCATTTGACCTGCCATGATTCGGATGCCATACTAAGTTTTCAGTGTTCAGTGTTCAGTAGGACCCGCTTGGAACACTCCGCACCGAGAACTGAAAACTGAACACTGAACACTGAAAACTTCAAACTCTTACGTCCGCTTGTAGCTCCCGCCTGGAACACTCCGCACCTTCAAACTCTGCGATGGCATCTGAGATTGCAAAAGCCCCTGACTATCCGGCCGAGGGCATCAAGCATGTTCCGCAAGAGGTACAAACGCGCCGGCAGATTCGCGCGATTGCCGCGGAACTGGCGAGCGCCATGGACCGCCTCCATCCGCCGGCGCGCGAGGACTTGGAGCGTCAGGGCGAGGCCCTCCTGGAGCGACTCGCCTTGCCTCGGCAGTTCCTCGGCTTTGCGATGGTGGCCGTCAGCAACGAATTCTGGCGTCCCACGTTCGAAGCGATCCCGCTCGCCCGTCGCCTGTTCCTTCTGCCCCACTGCCTCGCCGATCGCACCGCCTGCACGGGCGCGTACGATTCGGTCGGGCTGCACTGCGCCGGCTGCGGAAGCTGCGGGATCGATGCCCTCAAGCGCGAGGCCGAGCAACTGGGCTATGCGGTGATCGTTGCCGAGGGGACCAGTTCGGTCATTATGAAGATTCTGGAAGGCGAGGCCGACGCGATCTTCGGCGTCGCCTGCCTCGACTCGCTGGAGAAGTCGTTCCACCGTGTTGCCGAGTTGGGCGTTCCCCACGTGGCGTTGCCGTTGCTGAAGGACGGCTGCGTCGATACCAAGGCCGAGGTGGATGAGATCCGTCGGATGCTCGCCGCCAAGACCGCCGGCACGGGGGCAGCGCCCCGCAGCTACGTGTCGCTGCTGCGCGAGACCGCGCGGATGTTCCGGCAGCCGATGTTTTCCGATCTGCTCGCCCCCTATGACGAGACCGCGCGGGCCAACGGCGATCGGCACGACGCTTGGACTTCGATCGAACGCGCGGCCTTGGATTGGCTCCGGGAAGGCGGCAAGCGACTCCGCCCCTTCGTGACGATCGCCGCCTTCGCCGTGGCCCGGCACGGCCCGGGTATTCTGGACTGCGGCGAGCTTGCCGGTGAGAAGATCCCGCAGGCGGTCCGCCGCCTGGCCCTGGCCATCGAGGCCCTGCACAAGGCGTCGCTGGTGCATGACGACATCGAGGACGACGACGTTTTTCGCTACGGCCGCCCCACGCTGCACCGCGTCCACGGCGTGGGCCAGGCCATCAACATCGGCGACTACCTGATCGGCCTGGGCTACCGGCTGATCGCCGGGGAAGCGAGCTGCTTGGGTCCGGACTGCATCGCCGACATTCTCAACCGGCTTTCGCACGCCCACCTGGAGTTGTGCCGGGGACAGGGCGCCGAACTGTTGTGGCAGAATCGGCCGCTGCAACTGCATCGACCCCTGGACGTGCTCACGGTCTATGCGTTGAAGACGGCCCCCGCCTTCGAGGTGGCGCTGTATGCGGGCCTGCGCGCCGCCGGTGTAAACATGGATCTGGGCGTCCTGCGGCGTTTCTCCACGTTCCTCGGCGAAGGATTCCAAATCCGAAACGACCTGGACGATTGGCGCGAAGACGGCGGCAACAAGCGCCGCCGCGGTTTGGACGCCTTGGCCGGGCGGGCCACGATCCTCCGCGCTTTCGCCGCGGAAAACGGCGATCTTCAGGCCCTCGCCGAACCGGCGGACGGCGACGGCCCGGCCGCGCGGCAGCGACTCGTGGATCGAGTCCGCGAGCTCTATTGCCGGTCCGGGGCGTTCAACAAGACCGAACAGTTGTTGGCGAAGCTGCGGGCTCGCGCGCTCGAGGCCGCCGGCGATTTCCCTTCCGCCGATCTGCAGGAACTGATGCGGTTCTTCGTGCGAATTGTGCTGCCCTCCGAGGCTTCCGCGCAATGACCTCGTCAGTCTATCTGGACGCGCTGGACGAGTTGCTCCGTTCCGGCGTTGCCGACCTCAGCGCGCGGTTCATCGCCACGCAGGTCCGCTACGTGGCCGGTTGCCAACAGCCCGATGGTGGTTTTGCCGGCCGACAAGGCGCTTCCGATGAGTACTATACGGACTTTGCCTTGCGGACGCTGGCCTTGCTGGCCCCCGGCCATGATGCCTTCCGGCGTGCCGCCGATTACCTGGTACGTTGGCCGGGCCCGCCGCGCGACATGGTCCAGTGCTTCACCCTGCTTAGTGCGACTCGCTCGCTCGAGCAATCACTCCCCTCTCCGCTTGCGGGAGAGGGGCAGGGGGTGAGGGGGTTGGGCCAAGACACGGAGCTACTTTCCGCCGATCCTCTCTGGGCTATCGAGTGGCTTTACGCGCATCTGCTGCCCAGCGGCGGTTTCGCCCGCTACACCGACGACCAACGGGTGAGCGCCTACCACACGTTTCTCGGCGCGTTGTGTTTCCAAATGTTGGGCCACGACATGCCGGCGATCGAGGATGCGATCTCGGCGGTCGCGGCCCTGGCGCGCGCGGACGGCGGCTATGCAGAACTGGCCGGCCAAACCGCGTCGCAAACCAACGCGACCGCTGCGGCCGTGGCATTGCTGATGATGCGGGACGCCTTGCCGGCGGAACGTGCGGCAAAGACGGCCCGGTTCCTCGCCCGCATGCAGAGCGGCGACGGCGGGCTGAGGTCGCACGACGCGGCCCGCGGCGGCGACCTGCTCTCCACCTTCACCGGCCTGCTGACGCTCTTGGGTCTCGGCGGGCTCGACCAGGTCGACCTTGCCGGCGTGGCCCGATTCCTCAAGCGCGCCGCGCACCGCGACGGCGGCTTTCTCGCCTGCTTCGGCGACGACTGCCCGGATGTCGAGTACACCTATTACGGCGTGTGTACGCTTGCCCTGTTACGCCTCTGGACCAGCGACCAGAAGAAGTAGGGTGGGGTCGAGCAAACCGTGGTTCTCCCCGGGTCTTCGGTCGCTTATCAACTTATCGCTTTGTGACACATCTCCGCGCAACGGTTGCTCGGTTTGCGAGACCCACCATAGGCTTACGCGACCTCGACCCACCCACATGAATAATCCGGGTTAAGCGGTCGTCCAACAAGAAGTTCGTAGTCAGATCGCGACTTCCCCTCACCCCCGACCCCTCTCCCGCGAGGGGAGAGAGGAGCTATGGGATCTCGATCACGGCCACGTCCTCGGCCTCCAGGGAGAGCCGGGTCCGGCCCTCGCGCCAAGGGACGATTCGCCCGCTGAGCAACTCACGGCCCGGCTCGGACTTTCCGCTTTCCAGCGCGATCGTGACCGTCCGCGCCCGGTCGCTGTCGTTGAAGACGGTCCAGCAGCGGTCGCCGAATCGCTCCACGTACACGTGGTCGTCGTCGGTGCGGGCGCGGGTGATCGGCTCCCAGCCGGCTTCGGCCAACCGCCGGCACAACGGCACGTACCGTTTGAACAGCGGCCGATCGCGGTCATAGAGCTCCGGCCGCGTGAAGTAATGCCCGCCCGAAGCGTTGGCGCTGAAGAACCCCGGAAACATCCCATAGGCCAGGCAGCGTTTCATGTACTTCTCGACCAGCTCGTGCGAAAAATCCTCGAAACGGGTATTCATGAGGAAACAGAACGGCTTGCCCTTGCACATGGCGCGGCGATAGAGCAACTCGGCGTCGGACATGGGCCGCCAGCGGCCGCCGGAATGCCAATCGGTCTCCGTGCCCAACACGTCGAGCATGGGGGCCAGCCACCACAGCCGATCCGGGGCGCCGTTGGCCATCATCAGCTTATTCTGGCGGTGGATGTCGGTCTCGATGCCGCGGACGTACTCGAAAGCGATCAGGCCGCGAAAGATGGCCGGCTGGTGCTCTTCCTGCGAGAACGTCAGCGGCGTCCGGGCGGCGGCGAAATGCTCGCGGCGGAAGTCCAGCTCGTCGGTCACGTAGCCTTCGCTGGAGTCGACATACTCGCCGTCGAGATCGCCGCGACGCTGCGGCCCGTAAAGCCGCTCACGGATCTTGGCACTCCACTTGTTCTTGAAGTCGGTCACTGGGCCGGAAATGCCCGGCATCGAGTTCATGCTCCACACGGCCCCGTTGCACCAGGGCGTATCCAACAGCCGGGCCGCGAACCGGCCCTGGCAGTCGTGGTAGCCGCTGGTCAAGAGGGCCTGGGCCTCCGCATTGCCTTTGCCGGCCAATCGCTTCGCCTCGGCAAGTGCCGCATCGAGCGTCCGCGGCATGTCCTTGGGCATCGCCATCCACCAGGTCATCGGCTCGGTGTAGCGGAAGGTGAGGATGCCGTGCCGGTCGTCCCACTCGGTCTCGTCGTTGCCTTCCTTGAACTTGAAGCCGAAATCCTGCCAGCCCTGGACCTGGCTGATCTTGGCAAAGGGCATCCAGAGGCCCTGTTGGGGCGTGCGGCAGCGAAAGGCCTCCGGATACAACTCATAGTAGCGAGCCAATGCGCCCCGAAAGCCCAGCCCGGCATCGAACTTGAATCGCCGGAAGCGGAGTTCGGCCTTCGGCTTTTCCGCCGTCAAGGCGAGATCGTAGGCGAGGTATAGTTCCTTCGTGCCCGCGCTATAGCCGATGCGGCAGAAGGCGGGCCAGGCGGGGTCGACGGCCAAGGCCGTACCCTCGTGGTCTCCCGCAACCGCGCCCAAGGGATACCGTGAGACCTGGCCCAGGGAACCGGCGTGGAATCGGCTGGCGTTGAGATACTCGCGGCCCGGCTCGATGGGCGTGCTGCGTCGCACATCGTCGAGCCAACGGAGCGACGCGTCCTCGACCGGCACGACGTAAACGAGCGTAATTGCACGGTCCTTTCCCAGCAGATCGGTCACCGTGACCGGAGTCTCGATGGTCTGGTACTTCTGGCTGGTGGTCACCGTGCTCAACTCTGCCAGTTCAACCCCCAGGGCCTCCAGGGGATTGCCAAGCACCGGTTCCGGACTCTTCGGATCGGTAAAGTAGACGAAATCGGACCCCGCGGCCACGTCACGGATCTGGAACCCTTCGCGGGCCCGGCCGCGGGGTGCGACGGGCAGACCGTCGAACAAGCAGGCGCCGGCGGGCGGGCGGACGATCCGCAGTTCCGCGTCGCGGAACCAGGCCTTGCCGGCGTGGCCCCGCAGCAGCATGTGGAAACTCAACGTCTTGATCGGCTTTTGCGGCAGCACCACGACCTGGCGGTGCTGCCAGTCGTGCGTGCCGGTGCTGAAGCTGGCCGTCTGGCCCCACAGCGTCGTGCCATCGGTGTAGACGAGATCGAGGTAGAGCGCGTAGTCGGAATCGGTGCCGCCGCTGACGCCCTCGGCCCGGCTCCAACACGAGGCGACGACCGGCTCGGGCCGGACCTGGTTGAGCCGGACGGTTTGGCTGGCGCCCCGCCGCGACCGCCCTTCGGCGCCGTTGTCGCAAACGAACCAGTCCCCCTGGCGATCGAAGCCTTTTTCGTAGCGTTGCCAGTCCTCCGGCCGGAGCAGACTCTCGCCAGCCTCTTTTGAGCCCAGCACGATTTTGGCAACGGGGGAAACCGGTTGCTCGCTCGCCTGAGTCCCAGAACTGCATAGTAGGGATTCTTCCAGCACGAGCGCACGCGGCACACTAGCCCGACGCGCCAGCGAGGGTGAATCGCTGCCAATCCCTCGCTGGCGCGTCGGGCTAGTGTCACGTAACGCGACGTTGCAGATCTGCTGCGCCGGGCCCGACGCCAGAAACACAAGCATCGCCAGCCCGGTTGATCCGAGGATACGAAAGAAGGCCATGATGCTCGCCCCTTTCAGCCTTTGGCCGCCAGCAGCCAGGCCAAAATGCCTTTTTGCACGTGCATGCGATTGGCCGCCTGCTGGACGACCACGCTTTGCGGCCCGTCGAGCACTTCGTCGCTGACTTCCTCGCCGCGGCGGGCGGGCAGGCAGTGCATGAAGTAGGCGCTCGGGGGAGCCTTCCGCATGAGCCGGGCGTTGACCTGATAGTCGGCGAAGTCGCGTCGCCGCACCTCGCGCTCGCCCTCCTGGCCCATGCTGGCCCACACGTCGGTGTACACCACGGTTGCCTCCCGCACCGCGGCGGCCGGATCGGTGGTCGCCGTCAGATCCAGGTCCGGCGCCTGCGCGCGGATCCAGTCCAGGGCGGCCGCGTCGAACTGATATTTCTCGGGCGTGGCCATGACCATGCGGATGCCCAGCCGTCCGCAGCCCAGGGCCAGGCTGCGGGCCACGTTGTTGGCGTCGCCGACCCAGGCCAGGGTGCATTTTTCGCCCCGCCCCACCAGCTCCCGCACCGTGTACAGGTCGGCCATCGCCTGGCAGGGGTGGCCGAAATCGGTCAGCCCGTTGATCACCGAACAGGAGCTATGCCGGGCCAATTCCTGCACCGTGCGATGATGATTGGAACGGACCACGATGACGTCGACGTATTCGCTCAAGATGCGGCCGAAATCGGCGACGCTTTCGCGGCGGGCGAAGCCGACCTCCGTGCCCAGGAACAGGGTGCTGCCGCCCAGGTGCGCCATGGCCGCCTCGAAGCTCACCCGCGTGCGGAGCGACTGCTTCTCGAAGAGCATGGCCATGACCCGACCGGGAAGCAGCGGTTCACGCAGCCCCTGGACGAACTTGGCCTTCAGGTCCTTGGTAATGGAAAAGATCCGCTCGATTTCGGCCGTCGTCAGATCGGCCATGGTAAGCAGGTGTTGCGTCATCGTCTTGCTCGCGGTCATAGTCGGCTGGCGTCTGCCCCGGCTTGTTGCCGAAGCACTTCGGCCAGAATGTCGCAGCCCTCGTGGGCCTGCTCCTCGCTCAGCGTCATGGCGGGCAGCAGCCGGATCACGGTGCCGTGGGTGCAATTGATCAGCAGTTTCCGCTCCAGGCAGGCCCGCACCGCCGGCGCTCCCTCGATGGCCAGTTCGACGCCGATCATCAAGCCGCGGACGCGGACCTCGCGCACCACGTCGCACTGCTGCTGCAGCTCGCTCAAGCGGCTGCGGAACAGTTCGCCCAAGCGCTTCGCGGCCGCCAGAAGGTCCTGGTCTTCGATCATTTCGATGGCGGCCAGTCCGGCCCGCGCGGCGATCGGGTTGCCGCCGAACGTGGCGGCATGCATGCCGGGCCGCAAGCTCAGCGCGATCTCGGCCTTGGCCAGCATGGCCGCCCCCGCCAGGCTGCCGCACAGGGCCTTGGAGAGGGTTATGATGTCGGGCGTGACGCCGGCGCCCTGATAGGCGAACCAGTCGCCGGTCCGCCCGAAGCCGGTTTGTACTTCGTCGAAGATCAACAGCAGCTCGTGCTCGTCGGCCAGTTTCCGCAAGCCGGCCAGAAAACCGTCGGGCGGAATGCGCACTCCGCCCTCGCCCTGGATCGGTTCGATCATGATCGCGGCGGTCTCGTCGTCGATCAAGCGGGCCGTGGCCTCCAGGTCGCCGAAAGGGGCGTAGAGGAAACCGGCCATCAACGGCCCCAGGCCTTCGTGATACTTGGGCTGTGCCGTGGCCGTGGTGGAGCCCAGCGTGCGCCCGTGAAAGCCGCCTTCAAAGGTGATGATCTTATAACGGCGTTTGGGCATCGAGTGCAAACGCACCAGCTTGATGGCCGCCTCGTTGGCCTCGGTGCCCGAGTTGCAGAAGAACGCCTGGCCGCCGAAACTCCGCTGGGAAAGGGCCTTGGCCCAAAGGCCTTGCAACTCGGTGTGCCAGGTGTTGGGCACGTGGATCAATTGGCCCAGTTGCTCGCGGACGGCCTCGACCACCGGGCCCGGACAATGCCCCAACAGGCCGCAGCCCCAGCCGGGAAACAGATCGAGGTAGCGGTTGCCCTCGCTATCCCAAACGTACGAACCCTCGCCGCGGACCAACGACAGGGGAAACCGCCCGTAATTGGGGATCACGTACTGCTGGAAGAGCTTGATCGTATCTTGCGAACTGAGCGCCGTGTCGCTGCTCATTGGTGGTCTCCATAGGACTTGGGAGAAATCGACTTCATGTTTTGCAAGGGAGCGCTCTCCCAAGTCCTCACAACTTGCCGTTTCTGATGATTTCCGTGCCCACGCCCTTGCTGGTATAGACTTCCAGCAGTAAACCGTGACGCACGCGGCCGTCGATGATGTGGATCTTGCGCACCCCGCGGTCGAGCGTCTCCAGGCAGGCCTGCACCTTGGGGATCATGCCGGATTGCACCGCACCGCTGGCGATCAGCTCTCGGGCCTGCTGGGCCGTGAGCGAGTGAATGAGCGAATCGGGATCATCCTTGTCGCGCCGGACGCCGTTGACGTCGCTAAGATAAACCAATTTCTCGGCCTGCAGGGTCTGGGCCACGGCGGTGGCGGCCGTGTCGGCGTTGACGTTCAACTTCTCTCCGTCGCGAGTGGTACACATCGAGGGGATCACCGGCACGATGCCGGCGTAGCACAGGTGTTCGATGGTAGCCCGATCGACGGCGGTCACGCGGCCCACGTGGCCCAGGTCCAGGGATTCGCCGTGGGGGCCTTCCAGTTCGATTCGCTCTCCGGTCAGGACGCTTTGGGTGCGGAAGTTCATCGGTTGCGCCCGGCCGCCCAGGTCGTTGATCTGCTTGGCGAGTTGCTCGTTGATCTCGCCGGCCAGCACGCGCTCGACGATGGCCAGGGTGGCGTCATCGGTGTAGCGGCGTCCCTCGACGAAGCGGGGTTGGAGCCCGGCCTCGGACATGGCGCGGCTGATGGCCGCCCCGCCGCCATGGACGATGACCGGCCGCATGCCCACCGTCTCCATGAAGACGATGTCCAGCAGCAGGTGGGTCATGGCCCGCTGCTCCTCCATGACGCTGCCGCCCAGCTTGATCACGGTGATCTTGCCGCGGAACTGGCGGATCCAGGTGAGGGCCTCGATGAGGACGTCGGCCTTGAGGATGGCTTCTTCCAAAGGTGTATGCTTTCCACAACAACAGCCGCACCGCGGGGGAAACCCCACATTTTACCTTGTCCTGGGTGGCTGTCAACGACGATTGGGCCGCGACACGTAAATCGGGTGGTATTGGATAGATGGTAGGTGGCGTGTTGGGCGGGCCTGCGGCAGCGGCCTGTTACGGCCCAGGCAGGATTTGTGGCCGGGAAGGGGACAGGTCCATGTTTTCGGTCGTGAGTTCGGCCAAATGGCAATGCCGATCAGCCGAAAAATGGACCAGACCCCGACTTTGCAGTTCTCCTGGCAAGCGAGTCGCGCGGTTTACCGCGCCGTTTATCGCAATGCCGCTTGCCATTGTCGGTCGAAAGCAGTAGGTTAACTAGTTTGCGGAGTGCGAAGGACAGCTTATGATCGCCCTGGGACCGGATCATCAACGAATCGTCATTACGGGCGTCGGACTGACATCGCCTAACGGCAACAGCCTGCCCGAGTTCCGCCGGAATCTCCTGGCCGGACAAAGCGGCGTCGTCAAGTACGAGATACGCTACGTCGGCCCCACCATAGCTGGGGTGTGTGCGTTCGATGAGCTCCGCTACCAACGCAAGAAAGACATTCGCCGCGGCACCCGGGCCGGCAGCATCGGCATCTACTGCGCCCACGAGGCCATCGCCGACGCCGGGCTCGATTGGCCCAACGTGGAGCGCTCCACCGTGGGCATCTACGTGGGCGTGACCGAGCATGGCAACGTCGAGACGGAGAACGAGCTCTTCCTGCTGAAGGGCTACGACTACGACGTCCAGTACTGGTCGCATCATCACAATCCGCGCACGGTGGCCAACAATCCGGCCGGCGAAATCTCGGTGAACCTGGGGATCACCGGGCCGCATTACACGCTGGGCGCCGCTTGTGCCGCCGGGAACGCGGGAATCATCCAGGGCGTGCAGATGCTGCGGCTGGGCGATTGCGACCTGGCCCTGGCCGGCGGCGTTTCGGAAAGCATCCGCACGTTCGGCATCTTCGCCAGTTTCCATAGTCAGGGGGCGCTGGCACGGCACGACGATCCGACCAAGGCCTCGCGGCCCTTCGACGCCGATCGCAACGGCATCGTCGTGGCCGAGGGCGGTTGTCTCTTCGTGCTCGAGCGGCTGGCCGACGCCCGGGCCCGCGGCGCGAAGATCTATGGCGAAGTGGCCGGCTACGCCATCAATAGCGATGCGGTGGACTTCGTTCTGCCCAATCCCCAGCGGCAGGCGGAGTGCATGCAGTTGGCCCTGCGGCGGGCCCAGTTGCGCGCCGACGACATCGACATCGTCAGCACCCATGCCACCGGCACGACCAGCGGCGACGCCCAGGAGGCCGAGGCCCTGCGGAAGGTCTTTTGCGCGGCCCCGCGCACGCGGCTGAACAACACCAAGAGTTTCATCGGTCATGCCATGGGCGCCGCCGGCGCCCTGGAACTGGCCGGCAACCTGCCCGCCCTGGAAGACGGCGTCTGTCATGCCACGATCAATCTGGATCGCGTGGCGGCGGATTGCCAGTTGCCGGGGTTGGTGGCCAAAGAGCCGCAGGAGATTGGCCCGGTGCGGGCGATCCTCAATAATTCCTTCGGGATGTTGGGGATCAATTCGGCGGTCATCGTACAACGAGTTTGAAGTTTTCAGTGTTCAGTTTTCAGTGCAAGGCGTTCCCACGGCTTACTGAAAACTGAACACTGAAAACTGAACACTGAAAACTACGGAGATGCAGCATGACGGCTGCCGAGATTCGAGAAGCAGTAGCCGATATCCTGTCCGCGATCAGCCCGGACGACGACGTGAGCCATTTGCAGGAGGAGGTTCCGTTCCGCGAACAGTTGGAGTTGGACAGCATGGATTTCCTCGACATCGTCATGGAGCTGCGCAAACGGTATCGCATCCAGATTCCGGAACAGGACTACCCCGAACTGGCGAGCATGGCCAGCACGGTGCGCTACCTGGAGCCGCGGATGCGCGAGATCCCCAAGAAATAACGTCCCCACTGCCGTAGCTCCCGGCGCTGCCGGGGAGCGGAGAACATGTACGACACAGTCATCATTGGCGCCGGCATGTCGGGTCTGGCGGCCGGCATCCGCCTGGCCCATTTCGAGCGGCGGGTGTGCATCCTCGAACGCCATAGCGCGATCGGCGGACTGAACTCGTTTTACGGTCGCGGCGGGCGGATCTACGATGTCGGGCTGCACGCGATTACCAACTACGCCCCCAAGGGCGTGCGCGGTCCGCTGGCCAAGTTGCTCCGCCAGTTGCGGCTGGCCTGGGACGAACTGGGGCTGTCGCCGCAGGTGGGCTCGGCCATCATCTTCCCCGCCGCCACCTTGGAGTTCTCCAACGATTTCGCCCTGCTGGAGGCCGAGGTGGCGCGATGTTTTCCCCGCCAAAAGGAGAACTTCCAGCGCCTGGTGGCGGCCCTGGCCGATTACGATCAGTTCGGCCGTCCCGAGACCCGCTGTTCGGCCCGGGAAGTGCTGGGCCGCTTGATCGACGATCCGCTGCTGGTGGAAATGTTGTTCTGCCCGGTGCTGTTCTACGGCGGCGCGCGGGAGCACGACATGGACTTCGGCCGGTTCAGCATCTTGTTCCGCTCGATCTTCCTCGAAGGGCTGGCCCGGCCGTTGGACGGCATTCGCCTGATCCTGCGC
>JBEKZQ010000680.1:0-5452 GCA_049509675.1 Thermoguttaceae bacterium
GAACGCCAGGCCCACCATCAGCATCAGCCCGCCCAAGACCAGGACCACGTAGTGATCGGTGCCGCCGCCGGACTGGAGCAGGGCGGCCAGGTTTCGGGCCATGGTGGGCAGATGGGCCGAACCGAGCGCGCCGGCCAAAAGGCTCAGGCCATAGAGCATCACGCCGGCGGCGCCGGCCCCGTAGACCGCGTATTTCAAGGCGGCCTCGCTGCTGTCGCGGTGTTGGCGACGAAATCCCGCAAGCACATACGAAGGCACGCTGGCCATCTCGATCCCCAGTAGTATGATCACGAGGTGATTGGCCGAGATCATCAGGCACATGCCCAGGGTGGCCCCCAGCACGAGGATATAAAATTCGGCCGCATCGTCGGGGTCGGGCACGCCGGAGACGCGGGTAAAGCCGATGTACAACAGCACGAATACCAGCAGCAGCACGCGCAGCGAGATCGAAAAGCTGTCCGAGACCAACATGCCGGTAAACAGCGGCGTCGCCTCACCCGACGCCGCGATCCCCTGCCACGGAATGGCCAGCCAGAGCGCCGTAGCCGTGCCGAAAAGCATGACGTAATACACGATCGAGCGGCAGCCCGGCACGAGCATCCGCACCAGCAACAACAGGACGATCGTGGCGCAGACGGTCAGTTCCGGCCGCACGGCCGGCAGCGACGTGCTGAGCGTATCGCGAACCACATCGTGAAGGAGTTGATGGAAATTCACGGCCGCGGCGCTTCCTGGTGTTGGCTTAATAAGCCGGGTCTTGGATTTTGAGATTTGAGATTTGAGATTTCAGATATCAGATCTGAAATTTGAGACTTGGAATTTGAGATTTCAGATTTCAGATCTGAAATTTGAAATTCGGAATTTGAGATTTCAGATTTCAGATCTGAAATTTGAAATTCGGAATCCGAGATTTGAGACTTGGAATCTGAGATCCTCCGCCGGTCGGTCGCGTGAGCACTGCTGGACAAGCCAGCAGTGGCACCCGCCTGCTCTCCTGTTCCACTGCTCCCCTGCTCGGTGACGGCCGGCTGCTCGGTGCGGCGTGTCCAGCCGGCCAGGTTGTCGACCAGCTTGTTGACGCTGGGCGTGGTGTAGTTCAACAAGGCCATGGGATAGACGCCCAGAGCGATGGCCAGCACCAGCAGCGGCACGGCGATGGCGATTTCGCGGCGGGTGATGGGCGTCAGGGCCTCGGCGTGCGGCCCTTTGTACTCGGGGCCCAAATAGACCCGCTGGATGGTCCACAGGATATATCCGGCGGTCAGGATCACCACCGAGGCGGCGATGATCGCCAGCACGACGTTGTAGTTCCAGGCGGAGAGCACGACCAGCACTTCGCCGATGAAGCCGCACAGCCCCGGCAGGCCCAAGGCGGCGAAGAAGATCACCACCGAGATGCCGCTGTAGGTGGGCATCCGCTGAAAAAGTCCGCCGAACTGGTCCAGGTCGCGATGATGGACCCGATCGTAGACCACGCCGACCAGGAAGAACATGCCGGCCGAGGTGATGCCGTGGGCGATCATCTGGAACATGGCGCCGTTGACGCCCATTTTCCAAAAGTCGCTTCCGGCCGCGCTCCACACGCCGATTCCCAGCAGCACGTAGCCCATGTGACTGACGGAACTGTAGGCGACCAATCGCTTGAAATCCTTCTGGGCCAGCGCGGCCAGGGCGCCGTAAACCATGCTCACTACGCCCACGCCGCACACCATCCAGGCCAGGCTGTAGCCGGCGGCCGGACAGATCGGGTAACAGATGCGCAGCACACCGTAGCCGCCCATCTTCAGCAACACGCCGGCCAGGATCATGGAGATCGGCGTGGGCGCTTCGACGTGGGCGTCGGGCAGCCAGGTATGCACCGGCACAGCCGGCAGCTTGATTACGAAGCCGATGAACAAGAGCACGAACGCCCACCAGCCCAGCGACTGGCCCCACAACAGCGGCTGATCGAAGGGCGAATGGTCCATCTGTCCCATCGCGGTCAGGGCCAGGATGTTGAAGGTGTGCATGGGGGCCGTGGCCGGGCCCGGCATGACGACCGGTTGTACGTGGGCCGCCATCTGCTGCTCGGCACTGAGCACGTGCAGATCGCTGGCGTAGTACAGCATGAGGATGGCGACCAGCATCAGCACGCTGCCGACCAGCGTGAAGAGGAAGAACTTGATGGCGGCGTACTCCCGTCGCGGCCCGCCCCACACGCCGATGAGGAAGTACATGGGCAAGAGCATGACTTCCCAGAAGACGTAGAACAGGAAGAAGTCCAGCGAGAGGAACACGCCCAACATGCCCGTCTCCAGGAGCAGGAAGAGAATGCAATAGCCTTTCACGTACCGCTGGATGGGCCAACTGGCGGCCATGCTCAGCAGGCTCAGGAAGGAAGTCAGGATGACCAGCGGGAAACTGATGCCGTCGACGCCGAGGAAGTACTCGATGCCGAAGGCCGGGATCCACGGCCGGTGGACCACGTGCTGCACGTCGGGGCGGCCCAGGACGAAGCCGCTGGAACCGACGCCGGGCAGGGCGACCCATACGGTCAACAGGAAGACGACCGCCGTGGTGATCAGCGAGATCTGCTTGATCGAGTCCTCCTGCCGTTTCGGCATGAAACACAACGCCAAGGCGCCGATGGCCGGCAGGAAGATGATCAGGCTGAACAGGAAACTGGAATCCATGTGTGGGGCTTGCGGTAAGTGGGTGACGGTTACATGGCAAGGGAGAAATGGACGTTCCAATACACGGTTGCCAGGACGAACAGCGTGACGGTGCCCACGGCGATCAGCAGCACATATTGGCGGATATTGCCGGTCTGCGTGCGCCGCAGCCGCGCGCCCAGGCGATAGGTCTGGGCGGCCAACAGGTTCACCAGGCCGTCGACCAGCGTGCGATCGATCCAGTCGTCGAGCCGGGCGACTGCGGCGACCACCCGGGCAGCGCCGTCGGCAAGAAAGTCGATTCCCTTCTTATCCACGGCGGCCACGCCCTGCGACAGCCAAAGCGTGGGACGCACGAACAACAGCGCGTACAATTCGTCGATCCACCACTTGTGCAGCAAGAAGCGGTGGATGGGGGCGAACTGCCGCCTGGCTTCCTCCGCATCGAGGATCTTCAGTCCATAGAAGGCCGTGGCCAGCAGGAACCCGCCGAAGGCCGCGCCGAAGGCCCACAACGCGGCCGGCACGTGGATCTCCTCTTTTTCCTCTTCATAGTAGCGGTGTTCGGCCGGATGCGTAACGACGGGCCTGGTCCAGCCGGCGGAGATGCCGTCGGCCGTGCCCTGCGGCCGGGCCTGCTCCAGCAGCGGCTCCAGCCCCAGCTTGGTCCCCGGCAGGTTCCAGCCCGAGCACACGGCCAGCCCGGCCAGGACCACCAGCGGCGCCACCATGGTCCGCGGCGATTCGTGGGCATGATGGTGGACATGCTTGTCGCGGGGCCGGCCGATGAACGTCATGTACCACAGGCGGAACATGTAGAAGGCGGTCATGCCCGCCCCCACGACCGGCGCCCAGAACAGCAGGCCGTGCAGCGGGTTGAGCTTCTGGAAGGCCAGCGCCTGGGCCAGAATGCAGTCTTTCGAGTAATATCCGCTCAGGCCGACCAGCAAAGGCACGCCGGCCCCGGAGATTGCCAGGCAACCGACCAGCATGGTGCCGGCCGTCCAGGGCATTTTGCGCAACAGTGCGTGAACAGGTGGAACATGCCGGCCAGCCAGCCGCCCACGCCCAGCGCCAGCATCATGTAGCCCAATTGACTGACCGTGGAATAGGCCAATACGCGTTTGATGTCCGTGGCCGTGATGGCGATGGTTGCGGCCAGGAACAGCGTAGCGCAGCCGGTGTAGGCGATCACCAGCAGCACCTCGGGCGTGAACACCGGATAGAAACGACCCACCAGATACACCCCGGCGGCCACCATCGTGGCCGCGTGGATCAAGGCGCTCACCGGGGTGGGCCCTTCCATGGCGTCGGGCAGCCAAACGTGCAGGGGAAACTGCGCGCTCTTGCCGACGCAGCCGCAGAAGATCCCCAGTCCCGCCGCCACCAGCAACCAGTAGCCGTAGCCTTGCTCCCGCCAATCGTCAATCCGCGCCGCGATCCGGTCCTCCGCCTCGGCACGGCTGGGCGCAGCGGCCACGATCCGGGCAATCTCCGACCGGGCCGCCCACTTGACCATCCCCTCCGGCACGTGCGGGGCATGTCCGGCCTCGGCCGGCCGCACCTGGCTGAAGATCCCCAACCGCGTCGTGCCGTTGGCCGCGTGCGCATCGCCAAAGGAGAACGTGCCCATGCCGCCCCAGATGGCCATCAGGCCGATGATCATGCCGAAGTCGCCCACGCGGTTGACGATGAATGCCTTATTGGCGGCGTTGCAGGCACTTTTGCGCTCGATATAGAAACCGATCAACAGGTAGGAGCAGATGCCGACCAGCTCCCAGAAGACAAAGACCATGGCCAGGTTCCCGGCAATCACCAGTCCCAACATGCTGAAACAGAACAACGACAAGAACTGGTAGAAGCGATGGAAGCGGCCGCGGCGGCGCAGCGATGTTCCGTCGGAGAGCACGGTGAGCGGATCGGTGACCTCTTCCAGCTCCTCGTGCATGTAGCCGAACGAGTAGACGTGGATGCAGGAGGCCACCAACGTCACCATGGTGAACATGGCGATGGTCAGGGCGTCGATGTAATAGCCGATGGTCAGGCGGAGCGTGCCGAACTCGGCCAAAACGTACCACTCGCCGCTGATCGGCGCGGCGGGCGCTTGGCCGGGCGACGGCGAAGGGGTCGAAATCCAGCCCACCAACGCTACCAGCGACAAGGCGAAGGCCAGTATGATGGCCAGCGTGGCCAGATAGCCGGCGCCGCGGCCGCCCCGACCCATCCGCGGCCCCAGCAGCACGATGAGCGTGAACGAAACCAACGGCAGCAGCCAGGCCAGTCCCAAGAGCGCCGGCAATGCTTTGGCTAAATCCATCGCTTCATTCTACCCCTTCAACTCATCTGCCCGATCGACGTCGATCGTGGCATGATTATTGTAAAAGCACAGGGCGATGGCCAGGGCCACGGCCGCCTCGGCCGCCGCCAGCACAATGACGAACAGCGCGATCCATTGGCCGTCCAGGCCCAATGCCCAGCCGCGATCGGCCTGTAGCAGCGGGCTGCTGAAGGCCACGAAGTTCAGGTTGGCCCCGTTGAGCACCAGCTCGATGCCCATCAGCACGCCGATGGCGTTTCGCTTGACCGTCATGCAGACCACGCCACAGACGAACAGGACCGCGCCTACCGCCAGGTAGTGTGCCAGGCCCACGGGATGAGTCAGGAGGTCCATGGTATTCAAGGGATTAGGGATTAGGGATTAGGGATTAGGGATTAGGGATTAGGGATTAGGGATTAGGGATTAGGGATTAGGGATTAGGGATTAGGGATTAGGGATTAGGGATTAGGGATTAGGGATTAGG
>JBEKZQ010000681.1:0-3422 GCA_049509675.1 Thermoguttaceae bacterium
CATCCGTTCCGCTGGACCTACACGGGGCAACCGCTGGTCCGTGGTACTCCGTTCAGCGCAACGCGACGACAGCAAAAACACGGCAGGGCTTGGTTCAGCCCGCGGCCACAGTTTTTTGAGCGCCTTCTTTACCCACCTCGACCTTACCACCGCATAGCGGTATAACTGCGCATGGACTTACGAAACGGACATCTAGTGTGCGGAATGGACCTGCGCGCATTGCCCGCCAACTGGAATACGGCGGGCCACCCTGGTAACATGGGAGAACGATTGCAACGTCGGTCACTTTGGGGCGGCGGAGAAGTTGCCGAACGGGCCTGGGGGAGGGCGAAAATGAGAACACTCACCTTGCTGCTGGTCATTGCTCTTGCCGGCGTCTGTCATGGGGCCGAGGGAGGAATGATGGGCGGGACAATGGCTCGCGACTGGAAGCGGGAACCGGCATGCGGCGGGAAACACCGCAACTATTATCTGGACGCGAACAAGAAGAAGGGCGAGGCTGCCAACGCCAGCTGGGCCCGCGCCATGGCCCTGGAAAAGCTCGGCCCGACGGCCGTGCCGAATCTTGCGTCCATGCTCGCCGACGCGGACGAAGATATTCGCGCGGGCGTTGCCCGCATGTTGGGGAGAATGGGTCCCGCGGCGGAGAAAGCCATTCCAGCCCTCGCGCAAATGTTTCGGGACGAGAATCCAATAACCAGGCAGGCGGCAACAAGAGCACTCGAAAGGATTGGCCCGGCAGGCATCGCCGCCCTGACAGACCTACTGAAGGACAAGGACGAGAAACTCCGCTGGGCTGCCGTCACGGCCCTGGGGAGCACTGGCCCGGCGGCGGTTCCCATCCTCGTGAAGTTCCTCAAGGAAAAAGACGGGAAGATCCGCCAAGTTGCGGCCTCGGCGCTGGGCAAGATCGGTCCGGAAGCCGACAGCGCAATCCCCGATCTAATTGGATTACTCAAGGACAGGGAGCCCGATGTCCGCAAAGCCGCTGCCGAGGCGCTGGGGAATGTCGATTTCGAGGGAACGACCGCGGCCTCTGCTCTGGTGGAGTTCATTAAGGACGATTCGCAAGTATCCAATGCGTCGTTATCTTGGGTGGCCATCGCGTCGCTGGGGAAGATCGGTCCCGGGGCCGCGGCCGCCGCCCCCGCCCTCGCGCGACTGCTCAGGGACGAAGACTTTCTTGACCGTCGTGAGGCGGCCAAGGCATTGGCAGAAATTGGTGAGGCCGCCGTTCCTGGCCTGGTTGAGGCGATCAAGGACAAGAGTGGTGAAATCGATCAGGACGTCACCGAGGCGCTGGTGGAAATTGGCGCGGAGCTCGAAACCGCCAACCCGTCTCTCGTGGCATTGCTTAAGGACAACGACCGGTTGGTTCGTCGCATTGCAGCCCGTGCGCTGGCGAATATGGGGCCGCAGGCTAACAAAGAAGTCGCCCCGCTCTTGGTCGCGTCGCTCAAGGATGAAGATTCGGAGGTTCGGCGGATAGCCGCCAAGTCGCTGGCGAGCAGGGGGCTGGAGGCAAAGCGAACAGTTCCGATTCTTATGGAAATCCTCATCAAGGAGGACGATCTTGACAAGCGGTGCGAGGCTGCGACGGCCTTGCGAGCGGTCGGACCCGAGGCGAGGCCCGCCACTGCGGGCCTTATCAAACTCCTCAAGGACAAGCAAGTGGATTGGGAGGCTCTGAAGGCGCTGGAGGCACTGGAGGCAATAGGGCCCGAGGCGAAGGACGCCGTCCCTGCCATCATCGACACGCTGCAAGAAGCAGGAGACCATCAGGTTCGACAGGCTGCCGTCCGGGCACTGGCCAGGGTTGGGTCCAATGCGCCGGCAACGATTCCAGCCCTGGTGGAGTTGCTGGCGACCGATGCGGCAGACGAGGTGTGGGAGAGCGCCACCGAGGCACTGGGCATGGTCGGGCCACCAGCCATCCTCGCGATCATCGGATCGTTCAAGGACAAAGATGATTTCGTTCGATCTGGTGCTGCCATGGCACTGGCCAAAATGGGTCCAAAAGCCAAGTCCGCCGTCCCTGCCCTCATGGAGTTTCTCAAGAGCAAAGACGAATCCGTTCGAGCGGACGCCGCTCGGGCTCTGGCGAGGATTGCTCCTCTTGTGCTCGCGGGTCTATTACGGGACAAAGACCCGGAGGTACGGGCAGCCGCCGCTTACGTTGTACCTTTGAGCAGGCGCGCGGCGGAACCGCTCGTCCCGATCCTCACGGAACTGCTGCGGGACGAGGATGTGGATGTTCGGTGGGCCGCTGCTGAAGCGCTGGGAAGAGTTTATCCAGTAGCGAAGACAGCGATCGCTGGCCTCACGGAACTGCTCAAGGATTCGGACCAATCCATTCGAAAGACTGCCGCCGAGGCATTGGGAAACATGGGTCGCCCGGCGAAAACCGCCGTCCCCGCCCTCGCGGAACTGTTCAGGGACAAGAACAAGAAGGTGCGGCAGACTGCTGCCGATGCCCTGGGAAGTAATGGCTCGGAGGCCAAGCCCGCCGTGGCCGCCCTCGTGGAACTGCTCAAGGACAAGGATTATGAGATTCGACAGGCCGGCGCCGACGCCCTCGGGAAGATTGGTCCCGCGGCGAAGCCGGCCGTTTCGGCGCTTACGGAACTGCTCGACGACGAATGCCAAGACGTTCGATATTCTGCCGCTCGCGCGCTGGGTGGCGTAGGGCCGGAGGCCAATGCTGCCGTTCCTGCGCTAGCGGAATTGCTCGATGACGAGGATGATTGGCTTGTTCTCCTCGCTACCAGGGCGCTCGGCCGTTTCGGTCGCGAAGCGAGGACCGCCATCCCCGTTCTTACGCAATTGCTCCGGGACGGCGGTCATTGGGAACGGGTGGAAGTTGCGGAAGCCGAGGCCCTGGGCAAGATGGGCTCCGATGCCGGGTCGGCCATCCCGGCCCTCAGGAAGCTCTTCAAAACGCCAGAAGGGGTGTTCCGCATGGATTCCGCCGGGGGCTTGGCGAAGATCGATCCGGATCCCAAGCTGGCAATCCGCTTTCTCACCAAGTCACTCGACGACAGCGAGCCTTGGCTTCAACTTTATGCAGCTTCAATTCTGGGATCAATGAAATCCCAGTCCCGTGCCGTTCCCACTCTTGCGAGGTTGCTCCAGGACGAGAGCGCTCGCAGTGGCGCGATCCAGGAGTTGGGCGAGCTTGGTCCCGAGGCCAAGATGGCTGTCCCGGCCCTCAGGGAATTGCTCGAGCGCGAGGGGCTTCAACGGGACGTAAGAGAAGCCCTGGAAAAAATCAACGGAGAGGATAAATAGGGGCACCTACCTACCCGTCTTTCGCGGAACGGTATTGACACAAAAAGTTAATTCGGGTATCAGGGCGGCCATGAAGACCGCCGACACCCTCTCGCTGACGCACGAACGTGTGGATGATATACCATTGTTGCTCG
>JBEKZQ010000682.1:0-5129 GCA_049509675.1 Thermoguttaceae bacterium
GGTCGGTTTGCGAGACCCACCAGAGGTTTGCGCGACCTCGACCCACCCTACATGAATAATCCGCGCCAGACCGCAACCTTGCGGTTCTCCCCGTTGACTTCCCGATACCGTTATTGGCATTGAATGGGAAAAGGCATATATCACGATTGTCAAGGCCGGAATTGCAAGGGCCTTGAAGGGCCACGGCTCGGGGCAATCTTGCAGCGAGGCGGGGGATTCGCTATACTTGCGGCTCGGCCCCGCCCTGCCTGTTGGCCTTGGCCTTGCCCTTGCCGAAAGCTTCCACTATGAAAAACAACCTCTATTTTGGCGACAACTTGCCAATTTTGCGGGATTACATTGACGGAGAATCCGTTGATTTGATCTACCTTGATCCACCGTTCAACAGCAAAGCTGATTACAATGTTTTGTTTGCCGAAAAGGATGGAACACAATCTGCCGCCCAAATCCAGGCCTTTCAAGATACATGGCATTGGGATCAATCCGCCGTTGCCGCCTATACGGAAGTGGTTGAATGTGCCGATGATCTTTCATTGGCAATGGAAGGCTTTCATAGGGTGTTAGGTGGCAATGATATGCTGGCCTATCTTTCAATGATGGCAATTCGTTTGAAGGAACTTTACCGGGTATTGAAACCAACGGGTTCCATTTACCTTCATTGCGATCCAACGGCAAGCCATTACTTGAAGGTTGTAATGGATTCACTTTTCGGCCCTGCCTGTTTCCTAAACGAAATCATTTGGAAACGAACCTATGCTCACGGAACAATTCTTCGCTGGGGGCCGGTGCATGATGTGTTGCTGTTCTATTCCAAATCCGACACACACCGATGGAACCGTGTGCTGCAAGCGCACGGGGAACACTATCTTTCCACTAAGTATCGTTTTGAAGACGAGAAGGGAAAATATAGGCTTGTTGTATTAACTGGCCCCGGAACAACAGAAGGCGAATCAGGAACACCGTGGAATGGATATAACCCTTCTTCCATTGGGCGGCATTGGGCCGTTCCGAAAACGCTGCTTAAGGAGGCAATGGGTTGTGATCCCCTTGATCCAATGACACTACATGACAAACTAGATTACCTTGATGAACGGGGATACATACATTGGCCCAAGAAGGCGGGCGGGGGAGTTGGCACTCCAGAGGTAAAACGCTATTTAGATCAAGGTGCCCCAATTCAAGATGTAGTCACCGATATTTTCCCAATCAACTCGCAAGCCCAAGAGCGGTTAGGCTACCCAACACAGAAACCAGAAGCCCTGCTCGAACGGATTATCAAGGCAAGTTCTAATGAAGGTGATTTGATCCTTGATCCATTCTGCGGTTGTGGAACCACTGTTGCTGCCGCCCAAAAGCTGAATCGCCGTTGGATTGGAATTGATATTACATACCTTGCAATTTCCCTGATTAAAACCCGTTTGAAAGATTCATTCGGGCCTTCAATCAAGGATGCCTATGAAGAGATTGGGGTTCCTGTTGATTTGGAAGGGGCAAAGGCTTTAGCCGATAATAGCAAATATCAATTTCAATGGTGGGCTCTTGATAGGGTGAATGCAAAACCCGCCAAAGATAAACAAAAGAAGGGGGCGGATAAAGGGATTGATGGGCGAATTGTTTTTCACGATGAGGGGGAAGGCGGAAAATCAAAACATATCATTATTAGCGTGAAAGGCGGCAAGCTGAAAGCAACCGATGTTCGGGATTTGGTCGGGGTGATCAATCGTGAGAAGGCGGCAATCGGTGTTCTCATTTCGATCGATGAACCAACCAAACCAATGAGGGCGGAAGCTGCCGAAGCAGGCTTTTATCGATCGCCTTGGGATAACTGCAAGTATCCCCGGATTCAACTGCTTACTATTGAACAGTTGCTTTGCGGGGAAGCGATCAAGGCCCCGCAAACGAGAGATATTAGAACTTTCAAGAGGGCCCCCAAGGCAAAATCAAAGGCTTCCCACAAGCAAAAGAAACTGTTGGAAGAATAGGACGTTGGCCCAATGAACAGGTTCCCCCCACAACCGGTCACGCCTTGAAAACGTCGAGTGAATATGTGGCGCAAGAAAAGTAGCAGGCGCACTCCGTGTGCCGTAGCCGACGGCACACCGACCATGCTGCGCATGGTGCCCGGTGCCTGCTACCTTGATATCCTTAATCCGACCAGGAGACTCTCATGCAGAAGGACACTGTTTCGCGTCGCGCGTTTATGACCGTCGCGGGGACCGCCGTGGCCGCCGCCACGATTGTGCCTCGTCACGTGCTGGCCGGTAGCGGCGCCACCGCGCCCAGCGAGAAAATCAACCTCGCCGGCATCGGCGTGGGCGGCCAGGGCGGCGGCGACGTCCGCGGACTGGCGGGGGGCAACAATATCGTCGCCCTGTGCGACGTCGATTGGCGTTATGCCGCCGGGATGTTCAAAGATTTTCCCCAGGCCAAGCAGTACCGCGACTTCCGCAACATGCTTGACGAGATGGACAAGCAGATCGATGGGGTCGTGGTGGGCACGCCGGACCACAACCACGCGATCACGTCGGTCGCCGCCATGAAGCGCGGCAAACACGTCTATTGCGAGAAGCCGCTGGCGCATTCGATCTTCGAGTGCCGCGAAATGGCCCGCGTGGCCAAACAACAGAACGTGGTGACCCAGTTGGGCAACCAGGGCCACTCGTTCGAATCGTGCCGCATGTTCTGCGAGTGGATCTGGGACGGCGCAATCGGCCGCGTGCATACCGTGCATTGCGGATGCTCGGCGATCAATTCGGGCGTCGACCGCCTTTCAAGGATCAAGCAGCACGCCGTTACCCCGGAACTGCTCGACTGGGACCGTTGGCTCGGTCCGGCGCAGTACCGGCCGTACAACCGCGCGTATCTGCCTGGCGCGTGGCGCGCCTGGACGCCCTTCGGCAACGGCACCATCGGCGACTGGACCTGCCACGTGATCGATCCGGTTTTCTGGGCCTTGGATCTCGGCGCGCCGAAGACCATTCAGGCCGAGGTCAAGGACTGGGACTTCAAGACCCAGGGCGATGCCTTCCCCAAGGGCGACAAAATCACCTTCGAGTTCGCCGCCAAGGGCGACCGCGGGCCGGTCACCATCCACTGGTACAGCGGCACTGAACGAATCCCCCGGCCCGAGGTGTTGGAACCGGGACGCAACTGCGTCGACACCGGCGCCGTCGTTTACGGCGACAAGGGCGTCATCATGTACGGCTCGCACGGGGCGGGCGGAATCCGCATTCTCCCCGAGAAGCAGATGCAGGCCTACAAGCTGCCGCCGAAGAAGTTGCCCCGGCTGAGCGGCCATCACCAGGACTTCGTGCAAGCGATCCGCGAGGGCAAGAAGGCCGGCTCCGACTTCTCCTACGGCGCGCCCTTGAGCGAGATCGCCATGCTGGGCGTGATCGCCATCAAAATGCACGGCACGAAACTCGAGTGGGACCCCGTTGAAATGAAGTTCCCCAATTGCCCGGAAGCCGACCAGTTCGTCAGCCCGCCGGCCCGGGCCGGATGGGAGCTTTGAGAACTTGCTTCAAATAGGGCGGATAAGGAGCATGATCATGACCTGGCGTTTGTGGGGACTGTGCGTCGTCCAACTCACATTGGCCCATGCGGCCTTGGCGGCCGAGTACGCGTGGTGGGAGGCCGAACGGCCCACGGCCAGCAACTTCCGCGAGCATTCCTGGGTCAAAATGCAACCCCAGGAACGGACCGGACTGTCGGGCGGCGACTGGCTCACGCTGATGCACAAGCCCGAGCACAATCCGCCCGACGGCGGATACTACTTTGCCCGATACCGCGTGCAGGCGTCGCACACCTCGCGTTACCACCTCTGGTCGCGGCAATGGGCGTTCACCCAGTTGCCGGCCGAGTGGCGGTTCGACGACCAGCCTTGGCACGAAGCGGGACTTGAACTTCCCAGTGAGAACCGCACGACGCTGGCCGACGATCGCCTGGCGGCCTGGTTCCGTTACGGCGAAGTGGAGTTGACGGCCGGCGAGCACAGCTTCGAGATCCGGCTGGCGGCGAAGCCCGGGATCGCCGCCTTCGACTGTTTCCTGCTCTACCGCGGACGCTTCCAGCCAGCCGGAAAACAGAAGCCGGTCGCCGACGCCGCCGAGTTCTATCAGTATCCCGAGCAGGAGCGCGTGGAAACGATTGTTCGCGCCCACCGGGCCGAGGCCGATGCCATCGTCCGGGTCAAGGAAGAGGCCCGTCGTTCGCGGGCCGACTACGTCGATTTCAACCACGTGGGCCGCGAGGTGGATGCCGTGCGATTCGGCAAGGCATATTCCGCAGAAATGGCCGCGCACCACGCGACGATCGAGGGGGGCAATCTCAGCGAACAGTACGGGGGCATTGGCGAGCGCGGCTGCGTGCAGTGGGAGTTCGCCGTGCCCGAGGCGGGGCCCTACGTGCTTACCTTCTGTTGCACGGGCAGGCCGCCGGATCGCATCGCGCGGCTGAGCGTCGAGTTGTCGGGCCGGTGGAAGGAATTTGGCATCATGGACGCCGACGAGGATTACCAAACCGCGCTGGAACTGCCCCGGGGGACGACGCGCTTCCGCGTGACGGGCGGGCCGAAAGGGGGCGTGTACTTCGGCGGGGCGCGGCTCTCGCGGCCGCGCGGCAATCCGTGGCAGAACTTCAACGCCGGGTTGCATCCGCGGCTCCTGTTCACGCCCGACGAGATCGCCCGGATTCAGCGGGTCATCGCGGCCGACCCGAACCATCCGGCCCGCTATTTCTACGACAGCCTGCTCAAAGACGCCCGGGACCACGTGGCCAAACCGCACCCCGTGGTGGGCGCGCGCGATATGTCATCGGACCCGCTGGCGGGCTCGCGCGATTCGTCCGAGTCCTTGAACGTGGTGGCGATGGCCTACGCCTTGACCGGCCGGAAGGAGTTCGCCCAGCGCGGCGCCGAGTACCTGGAGCGGCTCAGCCGCCGCGATTTCGGCCGCAAGACTGACTCGGTCCTGGGCAACGGCGAGTATCTCCAGAGTGTCGCCTGGGCTGCACTTTCTGAAAAACGGTCATAGGCCGCTTGGGTTGCAGAACTGATATTGCATGAAAAAGGCTCTTCCATCACAAGACGTTTTCTTCCAAGACGCAAGTGATAGGAGAGCCAAGGATGG
>JBEKZQ010000683.1:0-3036 GCA_049509675.1 Thermoguttaceae bacterium
AAGCCCTTCCGCATATCCCGAAAGGGTCTCGATAAAGCGGGGGAACACTAATCCCCGCTGATTCCCGCTAATCGGTCTTCATTAGTGCGAATTAGTGTGAATTAGTGTTCCTTAAGGAGTTGTTCAACGCGAAGGAAGGCAGAGAGCGGCCGACAAGAATATGGCTGGACAGGAAAATGGATGTCTTGCCGATCTTCCTGTCCCTTATCTTCTTGTCCTACATCCGTGCTATCCGTGAAATCCGTGGTCTCCTTCATTCGGCTAAATGGTCATCTCTCGGCCGATCTCGCTCTCTTTCCTCTGCGCCTTTGCGCGAGCATTTTCGGCGTTCTATGGGCGGCACAATCGCTTTATTCGGCAAAAGCTGGCCAAATTGCCGCAGTTTGCCGATCTAAATAGGAGAAGCCCTACAAATTTCGCACATCTGCAAGTCGGTCGTCAGAAAAAGGGGGAAACGATGCAAGCCCTGTTGATTGCCGTTTTCTGCGTGGTCGGCGCCGAGCAACCGCCATACGGCGTTGCCGGTCCGCAAGAGGAAGCGATCGTTGACCCAAGCCAGGCAGCGCCGGTCCCAGGCCCGGCGGCGGCCGGCCCGGAAAACCCAATGGGCCAGGGTCCCCACGGATATCAACAGGGACCACCGCGAGACCCGCAAGAAGGGTGCGACCGGCATTCCTTCTTCGGCTGCATCGCAGCCTGGTTCGAGCCGATGCCGCAAACCTGCTATTCTCCTCGCTACGGCTGCTATCCGGGCAACGGCCGGGACATCCAGCGATATCCGGCCTTCCACGGCTACTACTATCGTCGCGGCTACAACTATCGGACCCTGTACGAATATCCTTGGTACGCCCAGCCGCACGATCCGCTGGCGTATCTGCCCCGCAATCGGCCCGATCCGGGTCCTGCCGGGCACGACGAACTTATTCCCGGCGGGCCGGAGGTCGTGCCGACCCCGCCGGGCGAATCACCGCACAGCGGGGGAAGATCTTGGCGTTTGGACGCCGACCCCGGGCAATCGCCTTCCCGTGCAACGGCAACGGACCGGAGCTCGCCGAATCGCCTGCCCGCCGAGGCCGAGACCTACCGAGGCGCGTGGCCGGAAGCAGTTCGAACATTCTGATCGTGCGGACGCCGCTGTCAAGCCTGTGGTAATTGACCACGGATAACGCGGATTTCACGGATTCCACGGATAAGACAACGCTGTGCAACAAAGAGGCCCGTTCACGGGCCTTTCCGCCGCAGGCGGTCGTAGGGCCGGCGTTTACGCCGGTCAGATTTGCGCGTGAACGACAAACCTTGTCAGGCTCGTTCACGAGCCTCCTCGTTACGGACAGGAGCCTCGTGAACGAGGCTGACACGCGCTGCCGAGGATATCCCGATCGGTCGCTCATGCTCGCGGAACCCGGCGTAAACGCCGGGCCTGTGACCGGCTCCGCCGGAAACGCCCGTCAAGCGGGCGTAAGACCGCAATCTATGCCACGGCAACGCTTCGGCGGCGGTGAAAACGTGTGTCCTAAGCCGCAACCTATTTCTACAAAATGATTTGCGGCCCCGCAGATTGTTGCTCTTGGGTTGGAACAGGCTGGATGGTGAAGGACAGCACACCCCCCGATAAAAGCATACTCAGGTCCTTAAAATCGAAAAATCCGCGCCAAATCCTTGCATCGCTTGCAGCTTTTAAGTAAAATCAGGCTTGTATCGTCTAAGAGGATTTTCCTGGAATGGCGATACGCGACTCTCGGCATGTAAGGTTCGGCAATGATGTGGCCCTCGCTCCTTTGCTGTTCGTTGACCTGTGCGCTGTTGGGGACTGCCCCGACTGCGCCGTTGAGCAATGAGTTGGCGAGCATGTCCAAAGGGGACACCCCAGTCAAGGTGGACGATGCCACGATGGAAATGCGCGTCGCGCGGGGGCGCGGCCGGCTTTTGCAGGTCTCGTCGGGCGTGCGCCGCATGGCGGTGGTCGATCCGGCGATTAGCGATGTCGTGCAGGTCAGCCCGTCAGAGATTTTGGTCCTTGGCGAGGGCCGAGGAGCTACCCACGTTACTGTATGGCGGGCAGACGAGCGTTTGGCCCCGGTTGTGATCCTGGTGCGGGTAACAGAAGGTCCGTAGAGCGGAGTTTAGGGTACTCATCTCGCTCCGCGAGATGGAACTGCATCACGCGGAGCGTGATGACTACTTTCGGATGGAATTCATCACGCGGAGCGTGATGACTACTTTCGGGAACAGGACAGTTAAAGTTTTGCCGAGTCCGCCTACAACGAGCGGAGAAATAGAAACAAGATTTGGGCGTTGCGTTGCGTGCGGCGCGACAAGTCGTTCGCATACAGAAGAGAGGCGGCTTGAGGTTTGCAACCAGTGAGCGATACCCAATTGGGAAGTGTAGTCCTTCGGAACTAACCGGAGACTGACGCGGGCTCGGCTATGTCGGCCGGGCGTTGGGTCGTTTTGTCCACGTGCTTTAGGAGATAGTGCTATGTTGAAACGCTTGTGGCGAGAAGATGAAGGCGTGTTGACCTTCGAGTGGATTCTGTTGCTGACGTTGCTGGTGATCGGGATTATCGGCGGCCTGGCTGCCGTCCGCGACGCCATCATCGTCGAGTTGTACAATGTTGGCCAGGCGATGATCCACTTGGACCAGGGCTACGATGTCCTCGGTCCGTATTCCGTAGGTTTCGGCGACTGCACCGCTAGCAGCGCACGGCCGATGACCTTTAATTCCGCGACTAACGGGAGCATCGTGGCTCGGGCTACCACTTCAGGCTCTCAACTCGGCCTGTCTTGCGGTACCGGCGGCGGCGGTGGCCCAGGCGGAGGCAGTATCTGATCGTGATCCTCGTGTCGCATCGGACACGCGGCCTTCAGGAATTGTCCTGAGGGGATGAAGCAGCTTAGTAAAAGCCACATAGGGCGGCAGCCGTTAAACTGCCGCCCTATTTTCGCTTCAGTTTTCAGTTTTCAGTTTTCAGTTTTCAGTTTTCAGTTTTCAGTTTTCAGTTTTCAGTTTTCAGTTTTCAGTTTTCAGTTTTCAGT
>JBEKZQ010000069.1:0-17399 GCA_049509675.1 Thermoguttaceae bacterium
TTTTTCGATGAACTGTCCCGACGCCTCGGCCAAGACCTCGGTCTCTTGCGGCCGGAATACGTGCAGCGTCTGGTCCAACGTGGGGGGCACGTATTCCATGACGGCCTGCACGTGGGCACGACACACGTCGATCGTGCGGCGGAGGAAGTCCACCGACATCTCGGCTGGCAGGACGCCATGGCGGATCGCCTCGTCCAGCGTGGTCTGAAGCCGCTCCTCCGCCCCCTGGGCTCGCAAAGCCTCGTAGGAAACCTGCATCTCGGCGCCAGCAAAATAATTGGAAAAATTGACCAGGTCGTACAGGAACCGGGCGTCGTCGTCCAGATCGACATCTTGAAAGATCGTCGGCAGCGGGGCATCGAAGAACACCAACTCGACCCTCTCACCCCGCTCCCGCAATAGCCTGGCCATTTCGTAAGCGAAGATCCCGCCCGTGGACCAGCCGGCCAGATAGTACGGCCCTTGGGGCTGCGCTTGGCGAATCGCCGCCATGTAGTCGGCCGCCATTTCCGCCACGCTGTGGTGCGGCGCCAGGTCGCAGTCCATGCCTCGGGCCCGCAGCGCATAGACCGGGCGATCTTCCATGGCCCGGGCCAAAGCATAATAGCACCGCACGTCGCCACCTACCGGATGGATGCAGAACAGGGGCGGCTTATTGCCGTTGCGCGCCAGCGGCAACAGCGGCGCCCAGGTCGTCGAGGCCGCGCCGTTGGCGGCCACCGGCGCCGCCGCCGATACTTCGGTCGCCGGCGATCCTGTGCCGTTTTCCACGATCAACTCGGCGGCACATTGCGCCAGGCTGGTCACGCTGGGGCCTTCCAGGAAGCGGGCCATGGGCAGGCTGAAGGCCAAACGCGATTCCAGGTTGTTCTTCAACTCGATGGCCATCAGCGAATCGAGTCCCAACGTGTTCAAGGGCTGCTCCGCGTCCAGGCCGGCCGCGTCGAGGCCCATGATCCGCGCCAATTCGTCGGTAAAGTATTGCCGCAGCAACGACTGCCGCTCCTGCAGGGCCACGCCCAGCAGCTTCTGACGGAAGGCGTGGTCGACCTTGCCGTCTTGCGGCTCGGCGGCGGGCGACGCTTCTTCGCGGGCCACGTCGCGCAACAAGGGCGGGATGCGGCCGCGCAGGGCCCGCCGCATGTCGGCCCACCGCGCATCCATGACCGCCACGTTCGCCGCGGCACTGCCCAACAGCCCCTGGAGCACTTTCAGGCCTTCCTCCGCCGGGACCAACCCCAGGCCGCGGGATTGGATCTGTTCGCCGCGGCCGGCCTCGGCGGCCATGCCCGCATTGGCCCACGGCCCCCAGTTGATCGACGTGGCCGCGAGCCCCAGGCGGCGGCGATAATGGGCCAGGGCGTCCAAGAAGGCGTTGCCGGCCGCGTAGTTCGCCTGGCCCGGCGAGCCGAGCACGCAAGCCACCGACGAGAAGAGCACGAAGAAGTCCAACTTCTGCGTCTCGGTTGCCGCGTGCAGATTCCATGCCCCCTGTACCTTGGGAGCCATGGCCCGGTCAAGCTGCTCCAGGTCCATGTTGAACATCAGGCCGTCGGCCAGAACGCCGGCGGCATGGATCACGCCGGCCAGCGGCGGAAACTCGGGCGGGATCTGGGCCAGTGCCGCGGCCAGCGAGGCCTCCCGGGCCACGTCGCCCCGGACCACCGCCACCGACGCCCCCTTGGCCCGCAATCGCTCGACGGCTTCGAGCGTGCTGCCCGCGGCGGCCCGGCGGGCCATGAGCACCAGGCGCCGGGCCCCTTGCGTCGTCAACCAATCGGCCACCTCCAGCCCCAAGGCGCCCAGGCCGCCCGTGATCAGGTAGGTCGCGTCGCCACGAATCGTACCCGACGCCGCCGGTTCCACCGTGCCGCTGCCGCGCTGTTGCAGCGATACCACCACCTTGCCGATGTTCTTTCGCTGCGCCATGTAGCGGAACGCGGCCACCGCCTCCTCGGTGGCGAACTGCGTCATCGCCAGCGGACGATAAACGCCGTTGGTGAAGTGCTCCATGACTTCCGCGAAAAGCCGGCGGATCATCGCCGGGCGCTGCCGGAGCATGCGATCCAGGTCGATGGCGCAGTACGAGAGGTTGTCCTGGAACGGCAACAGTCCGATCATGCGGTTCTGATAGATGTCGGTCTTGCCGATCTCCAGGAACCGGCCGTAGGCGGAAAGGATGGAAAGGCTCTTGGGGATCGCTTCGCCGGGCAACGAGTTGAGGACCACGTCCACGCCGCGGTGGCCGGTCAGCTTCAGGATCTCGTCGGCGAAATCGAGCGTGCGCGAACTCATGACATGTGGCACGCCCAGGGCGCGGAGGAAATCGCGTTTCTGCTCGCTGCCGGCGGTGGCGAAGACCTCGGCGCCCAGGTGCCGTGCGATCTGGATGGCGGCCAGGCCCACGCCGCCCGCTCCCGCATGGATCAGCACGCGCTCGCCCGGCTGCAATCGGGCCAACGTGACCAGCCCGTAGTAGGCCGTCATGAACGTGATGGGGATGGTAGCCGCTTCTGCGTCGGCGATATTCTGCGGTTTGTGTACCAGGGCATATTCGGCGGTGATGGCGTGCGAGGCGAAACTGTAGGGGGCCACGCCCATCACGGCGTCGCCCACGCGGAAACGATCCACGCCTTCGCCCAGCGCCGTGACGATGCCGGAACACTCGATGCCCAAGGGCACGATTTCGTCGGTAATGCCCGGGTAGAGGCCCAATGCCTTGAGTACGTCGCTGAAGTTCAGGCCCGCCGCGCGGACCTCGATCTCGACCTGCCCGGCCCCCGGCCCGCGGCGGGCAAACGACTCGAATCGCAAGGAATCGAAACTGCCGGGCGCGCCCAGCCGCAGGCGGAAGGCGCCCTCGGCGGGCACGCTCAACTGCGTCAGGCCGCCGGAATCGGCCTGTGCCGGCAACACGGCCGGCGCCGGCTCCAGCCGGGCCACGCAGCGCTTTCCGTCGCGGCAGGCAAGCTGATCCTCGTCCGACTCGGAGGCCAACTCTGCGGCCAGAAACGCCGCGGCCGGCGCGGGCTCCTGGCCCGGCTCGAGATCCACCAGGCGGCAGCGCAGTTCGGGATGCTCCATGGCGGCGACCCGCCCCAGCCCCCACAACGCGGCCTGACCCGGCGCCGTCACTTCTTCGCGGTCCTCGGCCACCTGCTGCGCGCCCTGCGTCGCCATCCACACCGCGGGCGGCTGGTTGAACTTGTGGCGGACCAGGTGCTTCACCAGTTCCAGCGCGCTGGCGCAATTCAGGAGCGGCGAAACCACAAGTGGGCGACTGTCCCGATTTTCGTGGGACGAAGATCGGGCTGTCCCCGTCTCTCGCGCCGTCTGTACATCGAGGCTCCACAAAAAGACGACGCCGCGGCAGGCCGGCCGATGATGATCCAATGCCTGCTCCAACAACTGCTGATAGTCGCCGGACTTGAGCGGATCGATCTGGTACTGGTCGCCGCCCAGGTCGGCAAATTGCCGGCCGGCGTGTACGCGAATGGCTCGGCCGCCGCGCTCGCGTACGACTTCGGCCAGACGATCGCCCACGCCCTGCCGGTCGGCAAAGATCAGCCAATTGCCCGCCAACGATTCGGCCGGGCCCGCCTCCTTGGTCTGCGACTGCCAGCGGACCTGGTAGAGCCACTGCCGCGTATCAACCTCGTGTTGCGGCTGCGTCGCCCCGCGTCCGACGCGCTGCACCCGCACGCCGCAAAGTTCCACAAGCACCTCGCCGGCCCCACTGAGCAGATAAACGTCGCCTTCGACCGTCTCGGGACTGGGGCGATTGTCGGCCGAGGTGCGCACGGCGTAGGTATACATCTGCTCGGTCAGGTCGCCGCGGATCACCACGCGGCGGACGGCGGTGGGCATGTACGTGTACGGGCTGTAGCCGCCGTCCGGCTCCAGCGGCACGGCCCCCGCCATGGACTGGAAACAGGCGTCCAACAGCGCCGGGTGCAGATGATACTGCTTCGACTCGTCCAGCACCTCCTGCGGCAGGCGGACGGCGGCCAGGGCGTCCCGATCGCTCCGCCCGAGATCGTCCAACACGCGGAAGGCGGGACCGTAGGCCAGCCCCCGCGCGGCGATCTGTTGGTAAAACTCTTCACGGCCGGTGATCTTGCCGGCCCGGCGGCGAACGTCGTCCAGGTCGATGCGGTCGCGGCTTTGCTCAGGCTTGTAGGTGTCGGCATGTCGCAGGGTGCCGCAGGCATGGAGCGTCCAGCGCGGCTTGGGATCCTCGGACTCGGCCGGCGTGCTGTACGTCTCGAAGTTCGCCTCGCCCCCCCGCTCGGCCGAGACCGTCACCTCGACCGTACGGCTGACGCCGGCAGCCAGGAACATCGCCTGCTGGATGGCGACGTTCTCCAGCACGTGGCGGCCGGGGCCAAAGAGTTGCTCGGCGGCGGCCAGTCCCTGCTCGACGTACGCGGCGGCCGGCATCACCGGCGAGCCTTGTACCTGGTGATCGACCAGGTACCGCGGCGACGCGCTGCTCAGGCGGACTTCATAGAGCGTGGTCTCCAAGGCCGACGGCACGCGGCTGCCCAAGAGCGGATGCAGCGACGGTCCCCGGGCCGCCGACCGCGGCGTCCCGCCGGGCGACTCCTCCAGCCATAGCCGCGTCCGCTCGAAGGGATACGTGGGCAGCGCGAGCCGCCGCCGCGGCCACGGCCCATCAAAGCCGTGCCAATTCACCTTGACGCCCAGCACGTACATCTCGGCCAGGCTGTCCAAGAGCACTTGCCAATCGTCGCGGCCCTTGCGCAGCGAGGGCAGCCAGACCATCGGCGTTTGCGGCAGGCAGCGGCGCCCCATGCCGATGAGCGTCGGCGCGGGGCCGACTTCCACCAGCACGTGCAACTCCTGCTCGGCAAGCGTCTGCATGCCGGCCGCGAATTGCACCGTGCCGCGGAGGTGCTTCCTCCAGTAGCGGGCATCGGGCGGTTGGTCGCCCATCAGCCGGCCGGTCAGGTTGGAAACGATCGCCGTCTGCGGCCGTTGATACTCGACGGCGCCGGCCAACTGCTCGAACTCGTCCAGCATCGGCTCCATCAGCGGCGAATGGAAGGCGTGCGACACGACCAGCGGCTGGGCCCGTACACCGGCGGCTTCCAAGCGGGAGAGGATGGCCCGCACGGCCTCGCACGGGCCGGAAATGACCGTATTCTCCGGGCCGTTGGCGGCGGCGATGGCCACCTGATCCGTCGAGGAGGCGATGGCCCGCGCAACCTGTTCCGCGGGGGCGAAGACCGCGGCCATCATGCCGCCGGCCGGGAGTTGCTGCATGAGCCGCGCCCGGCCGGTGATCAACCGCAAGCCGTCTTCCAGGCTCATGACGCCGGCCACGCAGGCCGCCACGTATTCGCCCACGCTATGGCCGAGCAACACGTCCGGCTCGATCCCCCAGGAGCGCCAGAGCATGGCCACGGCGTATTCCAGGGCGAACAGCGCCGGCTGCGTGTAGGCCGTGCTGTCCAACGGCGACGGCCGGCCCCCTTCCGGATACAGCACCGACAACAACGGTTCCTCCAGCTCGCTGCGAAGGATCTCTTGGCATTGCTGGAGCGTCTGCCGGAATACGGGATGCGTGTCAAAGAGCGTCCGCCCCATGCCCACGTATTGCGAGCCCTGCCCGGTGAAAAGCATCCCGACCTTGGGCCGCAAGGCGATACGCACTTGACCGCTCTTGACGCCTTGCGGCGACTGTCCCTCGGCCAGCGCCGAGAGCCGTGTTCGCAACTGCTCGGGCGTGTCGGCGGCGATTGTTAGCCGATGGTTGAAATGCGTGCGGCCGGCGTTGGCCGTGTAACAGAAGTTGGCCAGCAAGCGGGGGTCCGAACTTTCGCTTTCCAATGCCTGCAACCGCTGTGCATAGCGGCCGGCCAGCGTCCGCAGCGCGGTTTCCGTCTTGGCCGACAAAGTGAGCAGGTGCAGGGGACGATCGGCGGATACGGCCGCCGCTTCCGCCGCCGCCGCCTCCTCGACGATGACGTGCGCGTTGGTGCCGCCGAAGCCGAAGGAGCTGATGCCCGCCACCCGCGTGGCCTCGCCGCCGGGCCGCCAGGGCAGCGCTTTCGTGGGAATCACCAGCCGCGTGCCGGCCAGGGAGATGTTCGGGTTGAGTTGTTCCAGATGGAGTTGCGGAGGGACCTGGCCGTGCTGGAGCATCAATACGACCTTGAGCAAGCCGGCCACGCCGGAGACCGTCTCGGTGTGGCCGATGTTGGCCTTCACCGAGGTCACGTAACAGGGCGGATCGGTGGGCGTGCGCTTGGCAAACAGCTTGCCCAGCGACTGGATTTCGATCGGATCGCCCAGCGGCGTGCCCGTGCCGTGGGCCTCGATGTAGCTGATCCGTTCGGCGGACAGTCCGGCGTCGGCCAGGGCGGTGCGAATGACGGCCTGCTGCGAAAGGCCGTTGGGGGCGGTGATGCCGGAGGTCCGCCCGTCCTGGTTGACGGCCGTGCCGCGGATCACGGCGAACACGTTGTCGCCGTCGCGGACCGCGTCGGTAAGCCGCTTCAGCACGACGATCGCGCAGCCCTCGCCGCGCACGTAGCCGTTGGCCCGCGAGTCGAAGGGCCGGCAGTGCCCGTCGGCCGAGAGCATCCGCGCCTTGGAGAAGGCGATCATGGTTTCGGGCGTGAGGATCAGGTTCACGCCGCCGGCCAGGGCGGCGTTGCACTCGCGCTGTCGCAGGCTGCGAACGGCCAGGTGAACGCCTACCAGCCCGGAGGAACAGGCCGTATCGATCGCCAGGCTGGGGCCCTTCAGATCGAGGATGTACGAGATGCGGTTGGCCGCGATGCTCAGGGCGTTGCCGGTGCCCACGTGCGGATCGAGTTGCTGAAAGTAGTTCGACATCTGCGAGGCGAACTTGGAGTAGTCGGTGCCGCCGATGCCGATGAACACGCCGGTGGCCGAGCCGCTGAGCCGCTCGGGCGCAATGCCGCCCTGTTCCAGGGCCTCCCAGGCGACCTCCAGCAGCAGGCGTTGCTGGGGGTCCATCTTTCGCGCTTCCCGCGGCGTGATGCCGAAGAACAGGGGATCGAACTGGTCCACGTCGTCGACGAAGCCGCCCCAACGGCTGGACATCTTGCCGCTCAGTTCGCCGCTTGCGTCGTAGAACTCGTCGGCGTTCCAGCGTGAGGGCGGGATCTCGCCCGTCGCCTCGCGGCCGTCGAGAATCAAACGCCAGTAGGCGTCCAGATCGGCCGCGCCCGGAAAACGGCAGGCCATGCCGACAATGGCGATCGGTTCGGCCGCTTCCGCGCTTTGCCGCAGGCGTTGCTCCAAGAGCTGTCGTTTGGCGGGCGAAAGATTCGCCAGCCGCTGCCGAAACTCACTCATCTCAGGGGTCCTCTCATTCCCCGAGCAGTTGACGGTTCAGGGCCGTTTCCGCTTCGCCTTCGCTGAGTGTTTCGATTTCCGCCAGCAAGCGCTCGAATTCGCCTCCACTTGACGCGGCTTCAGTACCGGTTTCCAAAATCTCTTCCCCGCCGGCCGGATCGGCTCCGCTCCCGCCCACTTGCTCGGCCAGGTAACGCGCCAGCGTGGCCAGGGTGGGATAGTTCCATGCCAACACGGGCGTGAGCGGGATCTTCAGCCAGTCTTCCAACTCCTGGCTTAACTCGACGGCCGTGAGCGAGTCCAAGCCGAATTCGGCAAACGGCTTGTCGCGCTGGACGTCCTCGTGCCGCACCCCCGCGCGATCGACCAGCCACTGCACGATCCACGACTCGATCTGCTCGGCCAGTCGGTCGAGCTCGTCCGCACGCAGGGGCCGGTCCGGCCGGGCGATGGGCGGATACGGCCGCACGGCCGGCTTCTCGGCATGGGCCGACGTGCCCTTGCCGCCGGCGACGCCCTTGCCGCCGGCGACGCCATTGCCGCCGGCGACGCCGTTGCCGCCGGCGACGCCGTTGCCGCCGGCGACGCCGTTGCTCTTTGGCGCTGCGCGGGCGCTTGTGCCATTGGTGCCCGCCGGCCGCAGATGTCCATTTTCCCGCGCGTGGCCATTATGCTCGCGTTGGGTCACCTCGCCACCCTGGACCCATTGGGCCAAAGCCTTGAGTTCCCCGGTGAGATACCGTTCACGGCATAGGCTCCGCTGCACCTTGCCGCTGGTGGTGCGGGGGATGTTGGCTTGCCGCAGCAGGACCACGGCGTACATGTCCAACTCGTGTTCGGCCGCCACGCTGCGGCGAATGTTGCGGATGATCTCCTGGAAATCGACGTCGCGGTATTGGCGCTCGATCTCGTGGATCGTGACCAGCCGTTCGCGGCCGCCGACGTCGACCGAGAAGGCCGCGCCCGCCCCGGCCTGCAAGGCCGGATGCGCGTTCTCCACGGTGTGCTCGATGTCTTGCGGATAGTGGTTGCGGCCGCGGATGATGATCACGTCCTTCACCCGGCCCGTCACGTACAGGTTCCCCTCGTGCAGGAATCCCAGGTCGCCGGTGCGCAAGAACGGGTGCTCGCCGCTGTCGGCCAGTTGGGCCCCGAACATCGACTCGTTCTCTTCCGTGCGACCCCAGTAGCCCTGGGCGACGTTGGGCCCCTTGATCCAGATCTCGCCCACCTCTTCGGCCGCCGCGCGCAACGCGGTTTCCGGATTGGCAATCACGATCTGCTGATTCAACAGCGGCCGGCCGCAGGCCACCAGTTCCTGGACCTCGGCCGGATCGTCGCCGGGACCCGCCTTGACGATGCGGTGCTTTTCCAGGGCGGCCCGCTGGACAGCGAGCACCTTGAGCCGGCCCGGCCCATGTCCGCCGGCCGCCAGGAGGGTGGTCTCGGCCAGGCCATAGCATGGATAGAACGAAGCGGGGGAGAAGCCGCAATCGGCGAACGACTCGCCAAACTGGGCCAGGGCCTCCGCGCGGATCGGCTCGGCGCCGCAGAACGCCACCCGCCAACTGCTCAGATCCAGGCCCTCCCGCTGCTCGGGCGTGATTTTGCGAATGCACAACTCGTAGGCGAAATTGGGCGCCCCGCTGATCACGGCCCGATAATCGGAGATCGCCTTCAGCCACCGCCACGGCCGCTGCAGGAACGAAGCGGGCGACATGAGCACCGTCCGGCCGCCCACGTACAGCGGCTCCAGGATCCCGCCGATCAAACCCATGTCGTGGTAGGCCGGCAGCCAGGAGACGCCCGTATTCGAGCAGTTGTCTTCCGCGCAGATCCGCGCGATGTCGAACCCGTAACGGATCATCTCCAGGTTCTCCAACAGGTTGCCGTGCGAGACCATGACCCCCTTGGGATCGCTGGTGGAGCCGGACGTATATTGGAGAAAGGCCAGATCATCGCTGCTGAGGTTGGGACACTGCCACAGGCCGGCCGCATCGTCGCCGATCGTATCCGTGGCGATCCAGCGTATGGAAAGCAGTTCCGGGGCAACCCGCTCAAGGTCCAGCGTGGAGAGGGTTTGCGACGTGGTCAGCGCGATCCGCGCCTTGCAATCCTCCGCGATCGCCAGCACCCGCGGCGAAGGCCGTCGCGGTTTGGGATACGTGGCCGGCACGGCCAGCACCCCGGCATAGATCGCCCCAAAGAAAGCAGGAATGAAATCCAGCCCGGCGGGGAATACCAACAACACTCGTTCGCCGGGCTGAGCGCATTGCTGGATCGCGCCCGCAATCTTCTGCGCCTGATAATCCAACTGCCCGAAGCTCAGCGACGTCTCGCTGCCGTCGTCCCACAGGAACGTATAGGCGCACTCGTCCGGACGATTGTGGGCCTGTTGCTGCAAGACGTCCAACAGCGTCGCAGGAAGGCTTTCAATGTCCGTGCGAGGATCAACGGTGAGGCTCATAGGCATCAACTTGGGCAAGTGGTTGGCGCAGCGGCGGCAAAAAGGCGCGGTCCGTGCGCCAGCACAAAGCTCCTATTTTATCCCTTGTGTTGTCAGCTTCAATACCCCGACCGGCTCCGCCGGGTGCCACCGGCTCCACCAGTGCTTTCGTCGGGTGCCACCGGCTCCACCAGTGCTTTCGTCGGGTGCCACTGGCTCCGCCAGTGCTTTCGCAGGTTTCCTCATCCTCGATTGCGCTTCGGGCTGCTATTCTCCATTTAAGAAGCCCGATGCGCAAGCGAGGGACGTGTCACGCCAGTGAGCAACTCGCGATCTTCCCTAACCAGTGATATAGTCGGTAAACCATGACTGCAAGGCACAGCCCATATGATTATACTTACGGCCGAGCATCAACACGTTCGTAAATGGAAAAAAACCGATGTGCGTACTTATTTCAAATTACCTATTTTAACAAACAGGACTGCTCGCACCATGAATTGTAGCGCCACAACCAAGGCGTGGCTTCCTTTTGCCAAAGCGGGCGGACATGGGGCCCTGCGATTATTCTGTTTCCACCACGCAGGGGGGGGTGCATCGCTTTTCTCCCGCTGGCTGAAAGGGTTAGCTCCCCAGGTCGAAGTCCTACCGGTGCAGCTCCCCGGCCATCAGGAACGGCTGCGGGAGCGGTTGCACGACCGCATGCCCCCCCTTGTGGACGGGTTGGCGGAGGCGTTGCTGCCAGAACTCGATGTGCCGTTCGCCTTCTTCGGCCACAGCATGGGCGGGCTGATCGCCTTCCAACTGGCCCGCGTGCTGCGCCAGCGACACCAGTTACGGCCGGCGACGTTGATTGTCGCAGGAAGTCCCTCGCCCCAAGGCGAACGTCCCGGCCCGCTGCTGCACCAGTTGCCCGACGGTGAACTGATCGACTCGGTGCAGAAGCGTTTTGGCGGAATTCCAGCGGCCATTGCCAATCATGCGGAGGCCCTGCGGATTTTTCTTCCCATATTGCGTGCGGACCTTGCCGTGCTGGAGAACTACCATTGCCAGTCAGAGGCGGAACTGGACTGCCCGATCCTGGCCTTGGCCGGGACTGAGGACCATTGCGTTTCCTTGGCCGAGGTGGCATCCTGGGCCAAACAAACCTCTGCCGCCTTTTCGTTGTGTACCTTTCCGGGAGGACATTTCTTTCTCCACGACAGCGTGGCGGGCCGAGCGGCCGTGTTGCGGGCCGTGGCCGGGCAGCTTCGGCTGGCGTCGAAGGTGTTCTTCCATGACTGAACCCAACATCCTTTGGCCCCCGGGACCGACCAGTTTCCGCCTGTCGCCGGGCGAGATCCACCTATGGTGTACGCTGCTCGATCTGCCGCCCGAGGCAACGCGGCAACTGGCGTCCGTGTTGTCGGAAGACGAGCGCGATCGGGCCGCACGTTTCGGCCGCGAACTGCTGCGTACACGGTTCGTGGCGGCCCGCGGAACACTGCGATCCCTCTTGGGCAGGTGTCTTGGGGCGCCAGCGGAAGAAATTCAGATCTGCTACGGCGGACATGGCAAGCCGGCATTGGCCGCCCCGTGGGACGCCGCGGGAATACATTTTAATATGGCGCACTCGCGCAATTTGGCGGTGTTCGCCCTTTCCGGGGGGCTGGACCTGGGAGTGGACGTGGAATGGGTCCGCCCGATGCGGAACATGTGGCAATTGGTCGAGCGCTATTTTTCGCCCCAGGAGCAGCAGCAGTGGCGGCAGATGGATGACGCCCAGCGGCAAATCGCTTTTTTCCGCGGCTGGACCCGTAAAGAGGCCTGGCTCAAGGGTTTGGGCACGGGACTCACATTTCCCCTGGAGGATTTCACGGTATCGTTGGACGAACCGGCCCGGTTGTTGGCGATCCGGGGCGACGCGGACCAGGCGGCCCGCTGGTGGCTGGAAAGCGGCGTGCCGGCCGAGAACGCGCTGGCCGCCGTGGCCTGTCTGGGCCGCCCCACGGCCGTCGCACGTTGGGCCTGGCCGGACTTTCTTTCTCCCTCTCCCCCTGCGGGAGAGGGCCGGGGTGAGGGGCGGATCGGTCAGAACAGGTCGTGATCCGATCGCTTGCCCGCAAGGGTTGGGTCAATCCGAACCGTGCGAATACTATCGGATGCTCCAAAGGCGTGGGTCACAATGCAAAAGGCAAAACAAATAGTTCTGACCCCTTTTCACCTCGTTCGGTCGTCACCTCACGAACGGCTTCGGTCGGATTTCGATGTACCGCAGCAACTCGCCGAGCAAGTCGTTGAAATGGATCGGCTTGATCAGGTAGCTCGACGCCCCGATCCTCTCGAGGTCGCATTGTAGCCCGGGCTCGTGCAGGGCGGTGAGCACGATGATGGGAATGGCGGCGGTCTGCCTGCTCCGCTTGAGGCACTCGATAACCGTAGCGCCGTCCCCTTGGGGCATGCGCAGGTCGGTGATGATCACGTCGGGCTTCCGCGTGACCGCCATCCAGATGCCTTGCGTGCCGAAGAAAGCCTTCAGCAGTTTCACCTCATAGGCCACCAGCCAATCCTGGACGACTTCCGAGACGTGCGGGTCGTCGTCGATGCACAGTACGGTAGGCGTGCGACAGGGGGCGGGGCGTTCGAGGACGGCATTATCGGGTTGAGTTCTGCAACTCATGCTGATCACTCCTGATGTCGATCAAGGTACAGTCGCGCCACAACTCACAGGCTAATCCACTTACATCAATCATACCTTATTAACCTCGATGTCTTCGCCCGAGAGCGGGCGGAGCATCTTCGTGCTCCCTAGAACGCCAGGGCCGGCACTTGGTCCGCCATCAGCCGGGTTGCCAGTTCGGTCAGGGCCACGGCCGCGGTGCTCTCAGGGCGGGAGAGCACCAAAGGCTGCCCGGTCTCCCCCGCCGCCACGGTCAGGTCTTGCTCCGGCGGGATCACGCCGATGATGCGGCAGTTCAGGTGCATGCGGGCGTGGCTCACGGTAATCGAGGGGACGCCCGCCGGGCGATGGAGCAGCACCGCGCCCACGGAGACGCCGCTCACTCCCCAAGAGTCGAGCCCCTTGAGCATCGTCTGGGCTGAGGCCAGGCAGACGGCCTCCAACCCGACCGCCAGGACGACAAAATTGCAGCAGTGCAGGCCGGCCCTGACCGCCGGCGTGGGCTGGCAAGGGAAATCGACAATCACGTGCTCCGCCATGCTGGAGAGCACTTTGAGGATCTCTTCGGCCTGTTGCGCGGCGATTTCCTGCTGATCGTTGAAGCTGGGCGGGGCCAGCAGCAGTTGCAGGCCCGTCGGGTGGTGGGTCAGGCACTTGCTCAAGGTCCGTGCGTTGATGTCTCCGAGGTTTTGGCAGGCCAGCAGGGGCTCGAGGTTCAGCGACGCGGTGACACCGAGCTGCTGGGCCACGGTGCCCATGTAGGGTCGCATCTCGACGACGGCGACGGGTCTTTCCGGCGCGAGCAGGGCCAGGGCCACGTTCAGGGCCGCGGTGGTCGTGCCTGCGCCCCCTTTGGCGCCGATGAAGCCGAGCACCTTGCCGCGTTTGGGCCCCTGTTTGTCGGAGGCGGCGGGGACGTGATTGCGCAGGGCCGCCCGCACCCGCGCCCGCACCACCAGCCCCGAAAACGGCTTGACGATGTGATCGATGGCCCCTCCGTCCAAGCACAGGGAAATCTGGGAGTCCATGTTCAGGGCAGTGACCATGATGACCGGGATGTGTCGGGTCTTTTCCTGCCCCTTGAGCGTGTGCAGGGTGGCGAGGCCGTCCATGCCCGGCATGAGCACGTCCAGCAGGATCAGGTCGGGCAATTCTTTGTCCACGATGTCCAGGGCCTGCTGGCCATCGGCGGCCTCCAGAAGCCTATACGGTTCACCGCCCAACGCGTCGCAGAGCACGCCGCGGTTGTTGTCGTCGTCGTCCACGATCAACACTTTTGGCTGGTCCATTAGTTGCGATCCTTCTTCAAGAGCACAGTCAACTCGTAAAAGTACAGGTCCACTAATCCCGTGAGCTGCTTCCTCGGCAATCCCGTGAACTGCTTCCTCGGCTGATACGTGGGCAATGGATATTCCAGCGTAGCCATGGGTCTGCGATTCTGCAGCACCGCCCGCACCCGCGCCCGGACCACGAGATTGGACGACGGCTTGGCAATGTGGTCGATCGCGCCCTGGTCCAGGCACATCGAGACCTGGGTATCGAGGTTCAAAGCCGTCACCATGATCACAGGGATGTGCCGTGTGCGATCATCCGCCTTCAGTTTCTGCAACGTGGCGATGCCGTCCAAGCCGGGCATCAAAACGTCGAGCAAAATGAGGTCCGGCTGTTCCTTGTCCGCGATGTCCAGGGCCTGCTGGCCGTCGACGGCCTCCAGAAGCCTATACGGTTCACCATCCAACGCGTCGCAGAGCACGCCGCGGTTCTTGTCGTCGTCGTCCACAATCAACACTTTTGGCTGGTCCATGTCTCCGCCTCTCGTTGTTTCAGTCGGTCCAAAAAGGTGCGGAGCCGGTTGGCGAGATCCAGGAGGCGCACGGGTTTGGTGATGTACTCGCAACAGCCGGCCGCCCGCGCCCGCTCCTCGTCTCCGTTCATGGCGTAGGCGGTGATGGCCCAGACCGGGATATCCTTGGTCCGCCAGTCGCGTTTGAGGATCTGGGTGGTTTCCAGGCCGTCGATCCCCGGCAGGCGCAGGTCCATCAGGATCAGGACCGGCTGGAGTTGGATCGCCCGGTTCAGCGCCTCCTCGCCGGTTTCCACGCTCACAAGCCGGGCGGGAATGTCGTCGAACAGGAAAATATCCTCCAACAACGAGAAGTTGTTGGCGTTGTCTTCAATCAGCAGGATCGTGTTCATGGGTCTGTCCCACGGTTTGGTGTACGAGATTCAGAACCTCCTCACTCTCAAACACCCGCAGTTGCTCGGCCAGATGCTTCGGACTGACCGGCTTGGTGAAGTAGCCGTCGCAGCCGGCGGCGAGGGCCTCGTCGATATCGGAAAGGGCATTGCGGGCGGTGACCGCCCAGACCCGGACGCGACTGGTCGCCGGATCGCCCTTGATGACCTTGGTGGCCTCGATGCCGCTCATGCCGGGCAGCATCACGTCCATCAGCACCACGAGCGGATCGAGCGAGGGCAGAATCCGCAGCGCCTCCTCGGCGCTGCCCACACAGACCAGTTTGCCGGGCAGCTTGCCGTCGCGGAATATGTCTTCGATGAGGGCCTGGTTCAACGGGTTGTCTTCGACCAAGAGAACGTGTCTCATGTGCGGACTCCTATGGTTCTGCAAATTCCCGGGGCTGCTCAACCGGGCAGCACTTTCGCTCTTCCATCAGTTGCAACTGCGTGACCAGTTGGCGGAAGGCATTGGCGCAGGCAGTGCCGTCCTTCTGGATCACCGCGCCAACGCCATGGTTCAGCCGCAGGTAATCGTCCTCCGAAAGGACCTTTGCGGTCATGACCACCACCGGAACGTCCGAGCAGGCGGGGTGTTCGCGCAACGCCTCGAGGAGCTGAAAGCCGTCCAGGCGCGGCATGAGCAGGTCGAGAATCACGACGTCCGGCCGCTGCGTTGGCAGGCTGGCGAGAAACGCCTCGCCGCTCTCGAACGTCCAAACCGTGTAGTTCTTGTCCTCCAGAATCTCAGCAATGAGCCGCAATATGCTCGGATCGTCATCGACGACCGCCACGTTCAGGCCGCTCGGCTTCGGATCGAGAGAGACCCGCTCGATAGCTTGCAGGAGTTGCGACTTGGCGAAGGGCTTGACGAGGTACTCGTCGGCGCCGAGGAACAGGCCCAGCCGTTGCTCCTCAAGACCGGTGGCGATGATCACCGGGATGTCGCTCACGGCGGGATCGTCCTTCAGACGATAGAGGAGTCCCCAGCCGTCGTGGTCCGGCAGCATCACGTCGAGAATGATGGCCTGCGGGTGTTCCGAGGTCGCCAGGCGGAACCCCTCAATCCCGTTGGCGGCCTGGACAACCTGATAGCCGGCCTCCGTCAGACAATCCTTCAGCAACACAAGGTTTTCCGGGTTGCCTTCAATGCAGAGGATCTGGGGTCGCTGTTGGCCTTGGGGCGGCGATTTGCGCGGAGCAGCCGCTTGCCGCACAACCTCGCGGCGATCGACGGCCTTGCGCCGATCGAACATCCATGGGAGGGTCAACGTGAAGGTGCTGCCTTGCCCTTCGACGCTCTCGGCCGTCAGCGTGCCGCCCAGCAGACTGGCAAATGCCTTCGAGATCGCGAGTCCCAAGCCCGTTCCATGCGTCGAGCGATGCTTTCTCTGCTCCCGCTGATAGAACCGTTCGAACAGATGGTCCAGACACCCCGCGGGGATTCCCTCGCCCGTGTCCTCCACGCTCAAGGCGAGCGAGCCGTTGTTGCGGCGGGCCCGCAGGGCGATCGATCCTCGTTCCGTGAACTTGATCGCGTTGCTGAGCAGGTTGGCGAAAATCTGCCGGATCTTGTCGCGGTCGGAAGTGATCGGTGGCAGATGCTCTTCCAGATCGATGGTGAAGCGGACCGCAGGCTTGTCCTTGGCGAGCGATTCGGCCATTTCGCCGACCTCCCGCACGACCGGTCCGACGTCGAAGGTCGTGATTTGGAGATCGATCTTTCCCGACTCGGCCTTGGCGATGTCTAGAATGCCGTTGATAAGTTGCAGGAGGTGCTCGCCGCTGGTCTTGATCTTTTCGAGGCGGTCCTTCTGGTGTTCGTTCAAAGGATGGATATCGGTGCGTTCCAGGAGCCCCTCGGAGAAACCGATGACGGCGTTCAGCGGAGTGCGGAGCTCGTGACTCATGTTGGTCAGGAAGTCGCTCTTAGCCACGCTGGCCGCCTCGGCCCGCAGGGTCATCTCGTTGGCACGTGCGGTGGCATCTTCCAGGTGACGGTTCATCTCAAGCAGCTTCGCCTCCGCCAGCTTGCGCGCGGTGATGTCGCGGATATTGCACTGGATCACTTTCTGGCGGTTCACCAGATAGATGTTGCTGACGAACTCCACGTTGATCCGCCGCCCGTCGGCGGTTTCCAACGGCATGTCGTCATAGCGGATGTACCCCTTCTGCTGCAATTCCGCGAAGTTGTCTTGGTTGGCGATGGTGTCGTTGAAGCATCCGAGTTCCCAGATTCTCTTTCCGACGAATACGTCGTGCGAGAAACCCAACATCTCGACCAGGAACGGATTTGCATCCACGATCAGCCCCGTCTCGGCATCGAGGATTAAGATACCGTCCTGGGCCGCCTCAAAGAGCCGGCGATAGCGAACCTCCGAAGCGATCAGCGTCTCGGTCGCCTCATCCCGGTCTTCAATCTGCGCCATGTCGTGCCCAGCCTGGCCTGGCATGGTTGTTCCTTTTGAATAATCACTGATTTGAAAAAGGGGCCGTTGTGCCCGCGTTCTCCACATCAATAGGTTACGGTTTTCCGCGCTGCAAATCGCGGCCGCGAGATCTTCTGGATCGTGTCAGCATGGCACATTGTCGCGCGCTCTGTGCCACATTGGCACAAGCCGAAAGGACCAGAGTGTGGTTCGAGCAGGGCAAGACGCACGCGGCGGTTGCCGATAGGCGGTGCGGTGGATTGCGGCCTAGAGTCTTACAGCG
>JBEKZQ010000007.1:0-45815 GCA_049509675.1 Thermoguttaceae bacterium
AATCCGCTTGCGTCGCACTGCGGGAGGATCGGGGCCAGACTTTCAATATTAACCTTGCGGCGACGGCTGGTTCTGGTACAGGGGCGGCATGTCCCGACCGCCCCGCATCGATTTTCCCGACGCCCTCTACCACGTTGTCTCCCGCGGCAACGGGTGGGCCGATATCTTCCGGACCGACGGCGACCGGCTGCGCTTCCTGCGCCAGCGCGGCGATGGCATCCAGACCGTCGGCGTCCTGCTGTTCGCCTACGTCCTCATGGAGAACCATTTCCGCCTGTTGCTCCGCACGCCGCGGCCCAACCTCTCGCGTTTCATGCAGCGGCTGGGCACCAGCTATGCCCTCTATTGCCGCTACAAACACCGCCGCCCGGGCCATCAACTCGAAGGCCGCTTCAAGGCCAACACAAGCAGGGTTGCCGGCAACGGGCGCGCTGACCTAAAATGATAGGTTTACCCCCGACCGTCGCCGCGCGGCCCGTCAGCTTGAGGGTGCCCACCCCGGCTTGTCCGGGTTACTGGGCGAGAACGCCTGGGTCTCAAGCGACATGTCGAGGGACCGGGCCGTCTCGGCCGGTGGCTGACATGAACGAGCACGTCAGCGCGATACGTCAGTTTGCGGGCAAGCCCTTTGGATCGTTGTTGCTGCGTGCAACGGCGAAGAATCCGCCAGATCTAAACATCCAACTGGTAAACTACGGCAAAGAGCCGGTTGTGGTGGCGAAGTGGAAGGGCGATTCGGAGTACCTTGTCCGCGTTTCTGACGGCGAGGGCAAGGATGTGCCAATGACTGACCGCGGCAAGAAGTTCTTCGGCCACGGTGAATTGCTCGATATCCGCACGTTACAGCCGGACGAGGCCATCGAGGCAACCTTGCCGATCAGCGAACTCTTCGACATGCGCGCCCCCGGCGAGTACACGGTCCTCACCAGCCTGCCCGTCGTCGGCGACGTGGACGCGGTGCTGACCGCCGCGCCGATCACGATCCGCATTCCGGAAGCGAAGAGGCCGCATCCGAAGGAATAGGACGCCCTTCGCGACAAGAATAGTAGGACGGATTGCCAATCCGTCCTACGTTTGCAGAACGGGTTGGCAAGTTGTGGGACGGATTGCCAATCCGTCTTGCCTTAGTCGTCGAACTTCCAACCGAGCGATTCCCAAGATGGGCGCGTCCATTTCCGCCACTGGTCCGGCTGTAGCCGTGCCTTGGCAGGGTTGCCGCCAATGTAGTGGATGCAGCGATACAGGTGTTCTTCATCACGAATGATCCGATCGAAACTTTCCTCTTCCCAAAGAGGTCCGCTACGGCCCAAGACCGCGTTGATTTCGCGCGATGTGCGAAGTTTGCGGCTTTGGAGAATCTTCTCCAGCGGCAGGCTTTTCGGTCGCAGCGGACGAAAAATGCCGTGTACGTGATTCGGCATGACCACGTAAGAGCCTACCTATTGCAGCGAATACATGAGCACGTTCAGGCCGATGCGGGCGGCGTCCTCGCGGGTGTAGCCGCGGCATTCCAGCGAATCGTGCTTCTCCAACGCGCAACTCAAATCGAACTTCGAGAAGATCACCCCGTAGTGGTCGCCCAGGCGGACTCCTTCCAACTCGGGCGGAACCTTGCGGACGGCGGCCTTCAGCGGGCCGTCGCCGCCGCCCGGCTGCGGATCGCGACGACTGACCAACGACAAGTCGAATCCGCCGTACTTGGTGCTCCAGATTGGATCGTCGACGGGAATCGGCTTGAGCGACTCGCTCGGGCCCGGGAAGATGATCTCCATCTCGCTGTGGAACGATTTGGTAAACGCCTTGCTGGCGCAGATCGAATCGGCAAACAAGATGCCGCCCCGCTCGACATAGGTCCGCAGTTGCTTCCGCTCCTTGTCGGTCAGGCTGAAGCTGGTGCGGCCATGCATGAAGACGAGGTGAAAATTAAAGAGCGCCGGGTCGGTGATGTCGATCAGCGCGGGATGCGGGTCGGTGCGGATTTTTAGTTCGCGGCCGGCGGCCTCCATGAGGTTCACCAGGGCCCGCGGCGCCGAGTCGCAGCCGCCCAGATGCCGCAGTTTGGCCAAGTACAGCTTGCCCCGCTCGACCTGGTCGCCATTCTTGCCCTCGGCAACGTTCTGCGGGATCTGCTCCTTGAACAGCACCTCCCGGTTGGTGGCGTAGGCCAGCACGTTGATGCCGATCGATCGGGCCGCGTCGATCTGCGCCTGGACCGCGGCCGAAAACACCTGGTGCCGGCCGCTGCGGGAAAGCTCCCACAGGCAGGAGAGCGACGGCCGCGGGTCGTGGGGCGGATCGGGCGGGGCGTAGACCACGCTGGTGCGGCAGCCAAAGTCGATCCCCAGCAGCGGCCGCTGCCACTCGGGCGCCACCTTCTCTTCGGCGTGCCAGATGGGATGCGCGGAATCCAGCAGCTTCAAGCGGTACTCCGGCTCGGGAAAGATCAGCGTCACCAGTTCGCGAAACCCCTGGTCGAAACCCTCGCCGCCGCAGTAGCCTTCGGCGAACAGGAAGCCGCCCCGGTCCAGGTAGTCGCGCAGCTTTTGGGCGATCTCGCGCTGCTGGTCCTCGCGCTGCGGCAGCGGCACGCGATTGCCGCAAAGATAGAGCACGGGGGCCTGCAGCAGGTCGTCCACGCCGGCCGATTCCAGGTCGATGACCTGCCAGGTGAGGTTGCGTTTCCAGCGCGATTCCACGTACATGGTGAGGTTCGTCACGTCGTTGCGGTGCTGGTTCCAGTCCTCGCCCGGCCCGTGCCGGAGCTTGGCCAGGAGCACGGGCCGGCGGCCTTTGGAGAGGAACAGCAGGGCCAGGCTGGTGGCGATGTGTTCGTCGTCCTCGGAATGGCCGACCCCCTTCCAATAGCCCGACAAGCGGTCCTGCTGCCGCAAGAGCCAGTCGGTGCCTTCGCGGTACCAGTCGTGGCCGCCGATGAAGCGCCGGGCGGTGAGGCGTCCGGCGCGTTCCACGCCATAGAGATAATACAAGAGCCAGGTCTGGCCGATCTGGTTGGGGTTTCCGGTGACCGAAAAATTTCGGCCCAGCCAGCCGAGCGCGCGTTCGATGCGGTCGTTCTCCACGTCGCCTTTGCCGCAGCAATCGATGCGGTCGCCGATGGCGCGGGCGTCGGCCTGGTGGATCATGTCGGCGGTGATGATCATTGAGGAGATGCCGGCGCAGGTCATGCTGCCCGTGCCTTCCATGGGCGTGTAGTAGCCCCACGAGCCGTCGGGGTTCTGGGCGTTTTCCCAGTAGGTTCTGGCCCGCCGCCAGGTCTCGGCACTGACCTGGACCTCGGCGTTGATCAGGCCGGCCTCGCGGGCCCGTTCCGCTTCGTACAGCGCCAGCAGGGCGAACTGCGTGTTGGAGCCGTCGCCGTTGCCCAGCGGATAGGACCAGGCGCCGCGGCGCGGCCCGGTCTTGATCTGCTGGCTTTCGAGCCACTTGACGTTTTTCAGAATGCGCACCTGGTCGCGCGCGGGCTCGGCGCGGCACAAGACCATGGTTTGCAGCGAGGTGACGTAGGTATGCGCCGGCTCGAACTTGCGGAGATTGGCCAGCGCGCGTTGCATCGCCTCGTCCTGCACGTCCACGCCCGCGTTGAGCAAGGCCAGGGTACACAAGGCGGTGACGCCGCCGGGCTGGCCGATATAATCGGGCCAGGAGCCTTGCGGGCGTTGTTGCTGCTGTTTCAGATAGGCGACGGCGCGGTCGATGCCGTCGCGGACCTCTTCCGGGGTGAGGTCGGCCCGCAGGATCGTTACCATCGGTCCCAGCAGCACCCCCAGCACGGCGGCAACGGCAATACGGCGGTTCATGGGCGGGTTCCTCGGGGGGACTCCGGAATGTACAGTTCTCACAAGTATCATAGAATTCAGCAGTTAAGTGGGCAACCGGGGTTAGGCCCCCGCTGGGGCTTTCCGGCCTTTTGCGGTACAATAAGGACGGTGACCGGGTTCTGGTTATCCGGCGGCCAAGTTGCATCCTGGGTGCCACGGTTGGCTTGCCCAACCGTGCTTCCGCACTGCTGGACGAGCCAGCAGTGGCACCCGACACGAAGACATCGCACGATGGCCCGAAAACCCCCTCACCCTAACCCTCTCCCGCAAGGGGAGAGGGGACTGTGAACCGGCGTATTACGGAAGTCCAACACGAAGGGTATTCCTTTGGCAAGCACCATCAAACCACGTAGCCTGGGCGACGTCCTGCAGGAGTTCCGCCAGCATCGCAAGCTGATGCAGGAGGAACTGCAAAAGATCATCGTCGGCCAGGACGAAGTGATCGAACAGATCTTCGCCGCCATCTTCACCCGCGGGCACTGTCTGCTGGTGGGCGTGCCGGGACTGGCCAAGACGCTCATGGTCAGCACCCTGGCCAAGATCCTGGACGTGCAGTTCAAACGGATCCAGTTCACGCCGGACCTGATGCCTTCCGACATTACCGGCACCAACGTGCTGGAGGAGGACGAGAAGGGGCGGCGCGACTTCCGCTTCGTCGAGGGGCCGATCTTCACCAGCATCCTGCTGGCCGACGAAATCAACCGCACCCCGCCCAAGACCCAGGCCGCCCTGTTGCAGGCCATGCAGGAGCGGGAAGTCACCGTGGGTCAAAAGACCTATGCGCTGCCCGAGCCGTTCTTCACCATCGCCACGCAGAACCCCATTGAGCAGGAAGGCACGTATCCGCTGCCCGAGGCGCAGTTGGACCGCTTCATGTTCAACGTGAAGGTCGATTATCCTTCGGCCGAGGAAGAGGAGCGGATCCTGGCGACCACCACGCGGAGCGAAAAGGTCGAGGTCCGCAAGGTGCTTTCCGGCAAGGCGATCGTGAACCTGCAAGGGCTGGTGGGCAAGGTGGCGGTGAGCGAGTACATCATCCAATACGTGTCGCGGCTGGTGCGGTCCACCCGGCCCAAGGACGATTCGGCCCCCAAGTTCGTACAAGAACTGGTGGATTGGGGCGCCGGTCCGCGTGCAGGCCAGTTCCTGATCCAGGGCGGCAAGGCCCTGGCCGCCATGGACGGCCGCTTTTCCGTGGCCATCGAGGACGTGCAGAAGATCGCCATCCCCGTGCTCAGGCACCGCATCAGCACCAACTTCCAGGCCCAGGCCGAAGGGATGAGCACGGAAGACATCATCCACCGGCTGGTGCGCGAAACGCCCCCGCCGGTAATCCCGAAGTATGAGAAGGGCTAGGGACTAGCATGGCCGTCGTCTATATTGAGACATCCATTGTCGGCTACCTGACCGCGAGGTCGCGCGAGTCTGTGATATTTCAGGCCCGCCAAGAGCTTACACGCAACTGGTGGCACGGCCGTCGTACAGATTATGACTTAGTTGGGAGGAGTTTTCTGGATATGTCTGAACCAATTTACGAAGACCCAGTCGTTGCCGAAATCCACGCAATTCGCGCGCAAATGCTCGCCGAGTGTGGTGGAGATCATCGAAAATTGATGGAACAGGTGGACGAGCACGAGAGGGCGTCGAGCCGAAAAGTGATCCCGCCCCCTCCGGCGACGCCGGTAACGAAACAACCCATCACGATACCTTCTCCTTGAATTGGATGCCACTACCGATCGAACTGGTTGACGGCGAACGGCTAGCGGGCCTGTTTGAGGACTTGGAGTTAGGGCCAGTCCCAAGGAAGACTTACGACGTGGATCCTAGCTTCTTCTCGCAGTTCGATTCCGACAATCATGACTCGCCGTAGACTGCCTTCTCCGCTTTGGTACTCCTTCAATTTGCACTTTGAAATCTACAATTTGCAATTTGCAATTCCACTCTTCCGATGCCTGCTGCCGAACAATACCTGAAACCCGAGGTGATCCGGCAGATCAAGCGGCTCGATCTCCGCGCGCAGTTCATCGTCAAGGGTTTCTTGTACGGACTGCACGCCAGCCCGTTTCACGGCTTCTCGGTCGAGTTCAGCGAACATCGCAAGTACACCCCCGGCGACGACCCGAAAGACATCGATTGGCTGATCTACGCCAAGACCGACAAGTACTACGTGAAGAAGTTCGAGGCCGAGACGAACATCACCGGCTACCTGGTCATGGACCTGAGCCGCTCGATGGGCTATACCTTCCGCCAGGAATTGACCAAGTTCGACTACAGCATCTGCCTGGCCGCCGCGTTGTGTTACTTGATGATCTATCAGCAGGACCCGGTGGGGCTGCTCACCTTCGACCAGAAGATCCGCAGCAGCTTGCGGCCCAGGGCGCGACGCAGCCAGTTGGGCGACGTGCTCTCGCTCCTGGCACGGCTGAAACCCGAGGGCGAAACAGACATCGCCAACAGCCTGACGCAGGTGTCGGCCATGCTCCGCCATGCCAGCCTGTTGATGATCTTCTCCGATCTGCTGGGCGAACCGCAGCCGGTGCTGGAATCGCTGTATCGCTTGCGGCACGGCGGGCACGACGTAATTCTGTTCCACGTCCTCGACGAGGCGGAGGTGCGTTTTCCTTTCAACGGAATGGTGGAATTGGAAGATCCGGAGACCCAGCAGCGCCTGGCCTTGGACGCCGACGGCTTTCGCCGCGATTACCTGGCCCAGATCGAGGCCTTCCGTGACACGTATCGCCGCGAGTGCGCCCAGGCCCGCATCGACTACGTGCCGCTGGACACCAGTATGCCGTTCGACCGTGCGCTGACGGAATACCTGATCAACCGGGCCGGGCGGGGGTAAGGAGGAAGGAGTTAGGGATTAGGGATTGGAGATTGGACGCAAGCGAATGGAGGCCGGAACGGGGCGCCAGCCTCTAATCCCTAATTCCTAATCCCTAAATCCCTCATCCCTTCCGCAAAACAAATGACCTTTCTTAACCTCTCACTATTCCTCGGTGGTTCGCTGCTGGTGGCGGTGCCGATCATCCTGCACCTCATCATGCGGCGGAAGCCCATGCTGCTGGAGTTTCCCGCCCTGCGGTTCTTGCAGAAGCGGCACGATGCCAACCAGCGGCGGCTGCGTTTGCGGCATCTGCTGTTGTTGCTGTTGCGGGCCGGGGCGATCGCACTGCTGGCCTTTGCCTTGGCGCGGCCGAGCCTGAAATTCGGCCGCACCTACGGCAGCCAGGAGGCGCCGGTGGCGGCCGCGCTGGTGTTCGACGTCGCCCCGCACATGGAGTATCGCCATCAGAATCGCAGCCGGCTGGAGGCGGCCCGGGAACTGGGGCTCTGGCTGCTGGCGCAATTGCCGCGCGAGAGCCAGATCGCCGTGTTGGACAGCGGCCTGGTGCAAAAGGGGTTCGATGCCGATCGGGGCGTGGCCAAGCAGCGGATCGAGCGGCTGAAACCGGCCGCCAACGCCCAGCCCGTGGCCCTGGCGACGGCCGAGGCGATTGCGCTGCTGGCACAAAGCGATCTGCCGCAGAAAGAACTTTATGTTTTCACCGATTTGTCCGCAGCCGATTGGCCCGCCGACTGCGGCCCGGTGTTGCAGAACCGGTTGACGAAATATCCCGGCACGGCCCTGTACGTGATCGACGTGGGCGTGGCCAATCCGGCGAACTTCGCCCTGGGCAAGCTGCGGCTTTCCGGCGAGGTGTTGCCCCGCGGCGCGGGGCTGGATATTTCCTGCGATCTGTCGTGTGCCGGCCTGGCAGGGCAGCGCAGCGTGGAACTCTACGTGTTGGATGCGGCCGGCCGGCCGCAGAAGCAGGGCGAGCAGACCGCCACGCTGGCGGCAGGCGAGTCGCGGCAACTGGAATTTCACCTGGGCGATCTGGAGATCGGCACACACCAGGGCAGCCTGCGGATCGTGGGCCGGGACGGCCTGGAGGCCGACGACGTGCGATTCTTCAGCGTGGAGGTCAAGCCGGCCTGGCCGGTGCTGGTCGCCGCGCCCCCGCCGGCCGAGGACTACGCCCTGTTCTTCACCCAGGCCCTGGCGCCCACGGTGATGCGCAAGCGCGGACAGGCGCGGTTCGACTGCCAAGTGGTGTCGCTGGCCGATCTGCCGCGGCAAGCGCTGGAGAAATATGCCGCCGTTTGTCTGTTGGACCCCACGCCGCTGGAGCCCGGCGTATGGCAGCGGCTGGCCGAGTACGCGGCGGCCGGGCACGGCGTGGCGGTCTTTCTGGGCCGCAACGCCCAGAAGATCGAGTCGTTCAACAGCCCCGCTGCGCAGCAACTGTTGCCCGGCAAGCTGCTGCGCGAGGCCCGGCGGCCGGACGGCGATTGCTGCCTGGCCCCGCGCGACTTTCAACATCCGATCCTGACCGCCTTCGGCCGGCACGCCACCTCGATCCCCTGGGATGCGTTCCCGGTCGTCCGTTACTGGGAACTCCAGCGGCCGATCGGCACGGTGTTGCCCTTTGTCGACGGCCGGCCGGCGCTGCTGGAACGAACCATCGGCTCCGGCCGGGCGGTAACGATGACCACGCCGGTCTCCGATCGGCCGACGCAGGACGCCTGGAACTACCTGCCGGCCGGCGAGGCCTGGCCGTTCGTGATCCTCATGAATCAAACGCTTGCGTACCTGGTAGGCGGCACGCAGCAACAGTTGAACTATTACGCCGGACAGGCGGCCGTCCTGCCGATGGATGAGCAAAGCCGGCGGCTGAACTATCTGCTCAGTGCGCCGGGGAACGAAAAGTATCCGCTTTCCGCCGATCCCAAGCAGCACGCCATTACCGTGACCGCGACCGAACAGGTGGGAAACTATCGGCTACAGGCCGGGGGCCGGGTCTCCGGCGTGGATCGCGGCTTCAGCGTCAACCTGGCCCCCGACGCCACCCGCCTGGATCGCCTGGACGAGAAGCAATTGGCCGAGATTTTCGGCCCGTTCAAGTACCGGCTCGCCCACACCCGGGATCAGATCGATCGCAACATCAGCATGGGCCGCGTGGGCCGCGAGCTATATCCGCCGGCAATCATCATCTTCGCCCTGGTACTGGCATTGGAGTACGTTGTGGCCAATCGGTTCTATAAGGAGTAGCCGGATCTCGAACACTGAAAACTGAACACTGAAAACTGAACACTGAAAACTGAACACTGAAAACTGAACACTGAAAACTGAACACTGAAAACTGAACACTGAAAACTGAAAACTGAAAACTGAAAACTGAAAACTTCCCGCCATGTTCCGCCTGTTTTTCTATCCGGTCGCCGAGAGTTATCCGCTGGTGGTCGTGCTTGCGCTGCTGCTGACGGGGCTCTTGGCACTGGGCCCCCGCCGCGGGACGGCCCTGCGGCGGCGCATCGCACTGGCGCTGTTGCGCGCCGGCGTCATTGCCCTGGCGGTCCTGGCCCTGTTGCGGCCCACGCTGGTCTATACCGAGACGCGGAAGGAGAAGGCCACCCTGGTGGTCCTGGCCGATCAGACGCGGAGCATGTCGGTCCGCGACGCATTGGGCGGCAAGAGCCGCTGGGATGCCCTGCGCAATGCCCTGAGCGAAGCCGCGCCGGCCCTGGGCGAGCTGAGCCGCGATTTCGAGCTGAAGGCCTATACCTTCGACGCCGAGACCCATCCGGTCGAATCCGAGGGCGGGAAGATCAAGTTGCCCAGCACTCCGGAAGGGACCGAAACGGCCATCGGCGCCGCACTGGAAGACGTGCTGCGGGAGCAGGCCGGCAAACGCCTGCTGGGCGTGATCCTCCTGAGCGACGGCGCACAGCGGGCCCTTGCGCCCCGCGACCTGCCGCCGCAGATCGCCGCCGCGCGGCTCAAACACCAGGGCGATCCGCTCTTCACCGTCGGCTTCGGCCAGTCCCGCGGCCTGGGCGAGGCCCAGGACGTGGCCCTGAAGGAACTGGTCGCCAATCCCACCGTCTTTGTCAAGAACGAGCTTTCTGTCACCGGGCAGGTGCGCATCGACGGTTACGTCAATCGCGAGATTCCCGTGCGCTTGTTGTTCGAGAAGGCGCCCGGCAAGATGGAGGTGGTGGCCCAGCAGAACGTGAAATCCACGGCCGACGGACAGCTCCTGCCGGTAAAGTTCACCTACGTGCCCGAAACCACCGGCGAGTTCAAACTCACCTTGGAAGCCGTGCCGCAGCCGGGAGAATTGGTGGTCACCAACAACCAGTTGAGCACTTTCGTGCGCGTGCTCAAAGGCGGGCTGAGCGTGCTCTACGTGGAAGGGGCGGTGCGAGTGGAGCAGAAGTTCCTCCGCCGCGCGCTGGATGCGTCCCGCGACATCAAGGTCGACTTCGTGCGCCTGGATCCGCGGCAGCCGGAGATCCGGCCCAGCGACATGGCCCAGCGATTCAAGCCCGGCAAATACGAGGTCTACATCCTGGGCGACGTCGACTCCACGGCCTTCGAGGAGAGCGAATTGAAGGACCTGGCGGCAGCCGTCGACAAGGGCGCCGGGCTGATCATGTTGGGCGGATTCCACAGCTTTGGCCCCGGCGGCTACGGCGGCACGCCGCTGGCCGACGTGCTGCCCGTGGCCATGGACCGCTTCGAGCGGCAGAAGCTGGACGAGCCGGTCCGCGGCGACCTGCACCTGGCGGGCCCGTTGGCCATGCAGCCCACGACCCTGGGCCTGCGGCATTTCGCCCTGACCTTGGCCGGCGATGCGGCTGGCAACGCGGCCCTGTGGGCGAAACTGCCGCCCCTGGAAGGCGCCAACCAGTTCCTCAAGCTCTCGCGCGGCGCGGTCCCGCTGGCCACCGCCGACGGCAACGACAACAAGCCGCTCTTGGTGTCGCACAGTTTCGGCAACGGTCGCGTCATGGCCTTCGCCGGCGATTCCACCTGGCACTGGCAGTTGCAGGGCTTCGAGTCGGCCCACAAACGCTTCTGGCGGCAGATCGTCTTGTGGCTGGCCCGAAAGGACGCGGCGATGGAAGGGAGCGTGTGGATCAAGCTGGAGAAACGCTGCTTCGCGCCCACGGAAGCCGTGGAGTTCAGCGTGGGGGCCCAGTCGGCCAACGGCGAGGCGGTCAAAGATGCCGAGTTCAAGGTCGAGGTGCTCCCGCCGGCCGGCCGGCGCAGCGGCGTGCCCGTGCTCCGCCAGGACGAACAGAGTTCCGGCACCTTCCGTGAGGCCCGCGAAAAAGGCGACTACCTGATCGAAGTCACGGCCACGCGCCACGGGCAGAGTTTGGGCACGGCCCGGGCCCGGTTCCTGGTCTCCCCGCAGGATCTCGAACTGGACAACGCCTCGGCCGACGCCGAGACGATGGAGAGCCTGGCCACCATGACGGGCGGCCGCACGGTCGCCCCGGAACAGCTTTCCGAGCTGATCCGCCAACTCGCCGCCCAGACGCAGAACTTCGAGGTCCAGCAGGAGACCAAAAAGACCTTTTGGGACAAGTGGCCGTTCTTCTTGCTCCTGGTCTGCCTGTTGAGCACGGAGTGGTATTTCCGCAAACGCTGGGGATTGGTGTGAGTTTGACGCCGTTGTCGTTGGTGATACACTTGCTTAGAGTTCTCCGGAAGAAACATCCGTAGCGATCATGCGGATTTGGGGGGCCGTGCCGGAGCATGTCCTACACTTGAGAACCGAACGATAAGCGGATACACAAGATAAGGGCGGTAGTCGCCGATCCAACCGTCGATATAGAGGATTGCGCATTTTTATTGATGTTCAGCAGAGCAGTGCCGCGGCACGCAGGGTTTTCTCCGTAAGACTGGCCTCATGGCATTGCTATTCTGACGTTCAACAGGTAGCCGCATGAGCAGCATCGAGCAGCCCGTCGACCCGCAGTTGATCGAACAGACCAAGCGGCAAATCCAGTCGCTGGTGGCGGAGATTGCGCAACTGTCGCGGCAGACCCTGACGCCGGTGGAATTCTATGGAGAATTTCTCACCCGGGTGGTTTCCGCCCTGGCGGCGATCGGCGGGGCCGTCTGGACCACCAACGACGACGGCCAACTGGCCCTGCAATTCCAGATCAACCTTCAAGAGACCCGGCTTCGCGATCGGCAGGAGGACCAGGCGCGTCACGGCCGTTTGCTCTATAAGGCCTTGGGCAAGAGCGACGGGATGCTGGTGCCCGCGCAAAGCGGCTTCGGCGAAGGCGATGAGGCGGCCAACCCCACCGATTTCCTTGTGCTGTTGGGCCCCTTGAAGACCGATCTGGAGACGGTCGGACTGGTCGAGATCTTTCAGCGCAGCGACACCGAGTCGAACACGCAGAAGGGATACCTGCGGTTCCTGCTGCAAATGTGCGAGTTGGCCGCCGACTTCCTTAAGAGCCATCAGTTGCGGCACTTCTCCGACCGCCAGGTGCTTTGGGCCAAGCTGGAAGATTTCGCCCGCACGGTCCACACCTCCCTGGAGCCGATCGCCACCGCCTATACCATCGCCAACGAAGGCCGGCGGCTGATCGAATGCGACCGGGTGAGCGTGGCCATCCGCAAGGGCAACATGTGCAAGATCGAGGCGGTGAGCGGGCAGGACGTTTTTGACAAACGCTCCAACACCATCCGCCTGCTCGGCAAGCTGGCCAGCGCGGTGGTCGCCACCGGCGATCCGGTGTGGTACGCCGGTGATAGCCGCGACCTGGCCCCGCAGGTGGAAGACGCGGTGCAGGAGTACGTCGACGAGGCGCACTCCAAGATGATCGCCGTGCTTCCCCTGCGCCGCCCGCGGCAGGACGAAGAGGACGACCCCAAGGAGCGCGAGGCGGACGAACCGACCATCGGCGCGCTGATCGTCGAGCAGATCGAGGACAGCCGCGTGGCCCCGGCCTTGTCGCAGCGCGTGGACGTGGTCTGCCGGCACAGCGCCACGGCCCTGGCCAACGCCATGGAACATCAGAACCTGTTCCTGATGCCGCTGTGGCGGGCCATCGGCAAGAGCCGCTGGCTGGTCCAGGCCCGCACCTTGCCCAAAACGGTCAGCATCTCCGTGGCCGTCGTCGTGGCGCTGATCGTGATGGCCGTCTGGCCCATCGATTTCAACTTGCACTCCAAGGGCACGCTGGAGCCGATCAACCGCCGGGACGTCTTTGCCAGCGAGAAGGCCGTGGTGACCGAGGTGCTGGTCAAGCATGGCGACATGGTCAAGGCCGGGCAAACGCTGGTGCGCATGCGGAACACCGACTTCGAGGTGGCCAAGACCGACATCGAAGGCCAACTGATCGCCACCGGGGAACGGATTAACGACATCCAACGCCTGTTGATCGACGAGCGGCAGTTGCGGGCGGACGAGCGGACCCGCGTCTCCGGCGAACTGGCCGAGCTCGGCGAGAAGTTGCACTCCCTCGAGCACCAGTCGGAACTGTACAAGAAGAAGATGGAAGAGTTGGAGGTCAAGAGCCCGATTGCGGGCGAGGTGGTAACCTGGGACCTGGAGAACCGTTTGATCCACCGGCCGGTGGAGCGGGGCCAGGTGCTGCTGCGCGTGGCCGATCCGGCCGGTCCCTGGCAGTTGGAGGTGCATATGTCGGAAGACCGCCTGGGCCACATTGTCAAGGCCCAGCAGGAGCTGACGGAGTTCAAAGGGCAACTGCCGGTGACGTACATTTCGGCCACGGAGCCGGGCACGAGCCGCAAGGGCACGATCATGGAGATTGAAAAGCAAGCGAACGTCCACGGCGAGGACGGCAATATCGTGTTGATCAGGGTGGCCATCGACAAGGACGAGTTGCCCAATCGCCGCCCGGGGGCCGCGGTGACGGCCAAGGTCTACTGCGGCCGCCGCTCCATCCTCTACGTCTGCTTTCACGACCTGGTGGCGTTCGTGCAATCCCGGATCCTGTTCCGCCTGTGAGGAATCGTTTATGCGCATTGGCTTTGTAACCGCACTGTTGAGGATCTTGCTGAGGGGCACGCAGTTGGTCCCCCTCTCCCTCCGGGAGAGGGCCGGGGTGAGGGGATGCTGGAAAGGACAAGGGACTCACCAGACCGGACCTTGCAAATTTCGCCCTCACCCTAACCCTCTCCCGAAGGGAGAGGGGAAGCTAAAGGCAGCGTTTTGCGGAAGTCCAGTTCTTATTCTGACCGCCGTGCTGGCTATGGCCGCTCCTAAAGCTTCCGCCGATGCGGTCACGCTGCCCAAATGCGTGGTCTCGCTGATCGAGGAGGCCCAGGTGCCGGCGCAAGAGGCCGGCGTGATGGTGGACCTGAAGGTCGTCGACGGGCAGGCGGTCGAGAAGGGCCAGTTGCTGGCCCAGATCGACGACGCCAAGACGCAATCGGAGTATCGCGTGGCGGCGGCCAAGCTGGCGGCCGCCAAGGAGAAATCCTCGGACGACATCAACGTCCGCTATGCGATCGCCGCGGAGAAGGTGGCCGAGGCGGAGTACTTCGTCAACGACGAGGCCAACCGCCGCGTCTCCGGCGCCGTTCCCCAGACCGTACTGCGGGAGCTGTTGCTAAAACACCGCGAGACCGAGTTGGCCATCGAGAAGGCCAAGTTGGAGCATCGCATCGCCGTGCAGGAGACGAACGTAGCGCAGGCCGAAGTGGACGCCGCCCAGGAAGACATCCATCGCCGCAAGATCTTCGCCCCGTTCGACGGCGTGGTGGTGCAACTGCACCGCCACGTGGGCGAATGGGTGCAACCGCCGCCCGGCGACCCGGTGTTGCACCTGGTCCGCATCGACAAGCTTTGGGTGCAAGGATTCGTCAATTTCAAGCTGTACAATCCGGATGAAGTGCAGGACCGCCCGGTCTCGGTCACGGTCGATCTGGCCCGCGGCCAGCAATTCACCGCTGCCGGCCGCATCACGTTCGTCAAGCCGATGTACGGTCACCCTTCGCGACAGCCTGCTCTCCAGTTCCGCGCGGGCGCTGCCGATCCGCATGCGGCCCGATCTGTCGGCACGCCGCCAGCACTACCTGGGCCGGACCTACTGGGTCGTGAAGGATCCGGTCGGGCTGAACTACTACCGCTTTCAGGAGGAAGAGTTTGCCATCCTGCAAATGCTCGACGGCCAGACCAGCCTGGACGAGATCAAGGAGCGATTCGAGGACGAGTTCCCGCCCCAAAAAATCACCTTGGAAGAACTACAGCAGTTTCTGGGCATGTTGCACCGCAGCGGCCTGGTCGTGGTGGCGGTGGGCGGACAAGGCCGGCAGTTGCTCAAACGCCGCACCCAGCGCCGCCATAAGGAACTCATCAACGCCCTGGCCAACATCCTCTGCATCCGCTTCAAAGGCTTCGACCCGGAACGCGTCCTCAACTGGCTCTACCCCCGGGTCCGCTGGTTCTTCACGCCCACTGCCGTGTGCTGCGCGTGCCTGTTCATCCTGTCGGCCGTGATGTTGGTGGCGGTCCAGTTCGAGACCTTCAGCAAGCGGCTCCCTGCCTTCCATGAATTCTTCAACTTCTACAACGCCCTGTGGTTGTCGTTGACCCTGGGCCTGATCAAGGTGATCCACGAGTTCGGGCACGGACTGACGTGCAAGCACTTCGGCGGCGAGTGCCACGAGATGGGCATCATGATCCTCGTGCTCACGCCCTGCTTGTATTGCAACGTCTCGGATTCCTGGATGCTGCCGAACAAGTGGGCCCGCGCGGCCATCGGCGCCGGCGGCATGTATGTCGAACTGGTGCTGGCCTCGATCTGCACGTACGTCTGGTGGTATTCCGAGCCGGGCCTGCTCAATCACCTGTGCCTGAACGCCATGTTCGTGGCCTCGGTGAGCACGGTGATCTTCAACGCCAATCCGCTCTTGCGCTACGACGGCTATTACATCCTCGCCGACGTTGCCGAGATCCCCAACCTGCGGCAGAAAGCGACCACCATCCTCAGCCGCAAGATGGGCGAGTGGTTCCTCGGCCTGGAGCAGCCCGACGACCCGTTCCTCCCCGAACGGAATCAGATCTTCTTCGCGCTGTATTCCGTCGCGGCCGCCTTCTATCGCTGGTTCGTAGTGTTGTCGATCCTGTGGTTCCTGTACAAGATCTGGAAGCCCTATCGCCTGGAAATCATCGGCCAGATCATCGCCGCCATGTCGCTGTGGGGGCTGCTGGTCATGCCGCTGTACCAGTTGGGCAAGTTTTTCTACGTTCCCGGGAGGCTCGAAAAAGTGAAGAAACTGCACATGTTCCCCAGCCTGGCCGGCCTGCTGGCCGTGTTGGCGGCCGTGGCCTTGGCGCCGCTGCCCTATAGCGTCATGGCGAATCTGGAGATTCAGCCCTTCCACGCCGAGCCGGTGTACGTCGACGTCGCCGAAGGCGGCCGGCTGATCGGCCCTCACGTAAAGCCGGGCGAACGCGTCACCAAGGGGCAGCCGTTGGCCCGACTGGAAAACGGCGACCTGGATCTGAAGATCGCCGAGCTGGAAGGCAAGAAGGCGGGCTATCTGGCGCAGTTGGACAGCCTCTTGCGGCAAGGGATCAGCGACAAAAAAGCCACCGCTCAGATCCCGGAAATCAACGAAGCCCTGAAAACGGTCCAACAGCAATTGGACGAAAAGAATACAGACCGCGATCGCTTGCAACTCAACGCGAAAAAGGACGGCACCGTCCTGCCGCCCCCGGCCAACCTCAACGAGCACCAGGACCCGGAGGGCAACCTGCCCAGTTGGTCCGGCACGCCTCTGGACCCCGAGAACAGCACCGCCTATCTGAGAGAAGGCGTGCTCTTCTGCCTGGTGGGCGATCCGGCCAAGCTCGAAGCAGTCCTGGTGATCGATCAAAGCGACATCGAGTTGGTGCGTCCCGGTCAGAAGGTCGACATCAAGCTGGACGAGTTGCCGCACGACACGCTGCACAGCGAGATCCTGGAGATCGCCGATTCCGATCTGAAGATCACGCCGCGTCAATTGGGCCGCAAAGGCGGCGGCGAGTTGGCCACCAAGACCGATCCAAACACCGGCGTGGAACGCCCGCAGGACCCCTCCTACCAGGCCCGCGCGCCCCTGGACGATCCCGACGGTCTGCTGCGGCTGGGCCTGCGCGGCCGCGGCAAGATCCACACCGACTGGATGTCGCTGGGCTCCCGCCTGTGGCGGTTCGTCACGCACACCTTCCACTTCAAGCTCTGAGTTCCGAAGGCACCCGGGCGGTACGCGGTCCCCGACTTGTCGTTTCGCCGCTCTTTCGGAAGCGTAAGTTGATCAATCATCGTAGGACGGATTGGCAATCCGTCCTACCGGGTGGGCCAAGTTATTGTTTTGGCTCTTGTCCCGCTGTCTTGCCGGTCGTGCGCGATTTGTGGGCAGCCGCAATTTCCGGCCCTGCCGACTGCACCTGCCGTGGCCCCCATACCCCCACAAGGAACGAAGAGCCGGGGCCTGAATTGACAACCCGCCATTACCCACGTAAATTGGATGTGGAAGCTGTCCGTTCATCCGTACCGCTGATTTGGGAAGGACTTGCGTGACTGAAAAGGCGTGGGGCGGAGTATTCGACGAGGCCACGGATCGGCGCGTGGAGGAGTTCACCGAAAGTGTGAGCTTTGATCGCCGGCTCTACGCGCAGGATATCCAAGCGTCGATCGCCCATGCCCAAATGCTGTGCAAAGTGGGCCTGCTGACCGACCCGGAATGCCAAGAAATTGAGCAAACCCTCGCTGACATCGGCAAAGAAATCCAGCAGGGTGTGTTTCCGTTCCGCGTCGAATGGGAAGACATCCACATGCACGTCGAGCAGGCCCTGATCGCACGAATCGGCGACACCGGCCGTAAACTGCACACCGCCCGCAGTCGCAACGATCAAGTATCGACCGACCTTCGCCTCTGGGCCCGGCAGGCGATCGACGAGATCGACCGGCGGCTGGTCGCTTTGCAGGGAGCCTTTGTGGGCCGTTGCGATGTGGACGCCGAGGTGATCCTGCCCGGCTATACCCACACGCAGCGGGCCCAACCCGTGCTGGCGGCCCACTATTGGCTGGCCTATTGCGAAAAGTTCCAGCGCGACCGGCAGCGGCTGGCCGACTGCCGCCGCCGCGTCAACGTGCTGAGCTTGGGCGCGGCAGCCCTGGCCGGCACCAGCCTGCCCATCGATCGCGCGGACGTTGCCGCCCGGCTCGGCTTCGAGGGCCTGATGGCCAACAGCCTCGACGCCGCCAGCGATCGCGACTTCGTCCTGGAACTGGCCTTCGTGCTGGCGATGATCTCCGAGCACTTGTGTAGCTGGGCCGAGGAATGGATCTTGTGGTCCACCGTGGAGTTCGGCTTCCTGGAACTTCCGCAGGCCTTTTGCACCGGCTCGTCGATCATGCCGCAGAAGGTGAATCCGGACGTGCTGGAGTTGGTCCGCGGCAAGACGGCCCGCGTGGTGGGCAATTTGCAGACGCTGTTGATGCTGGTCAAAGGGCTGCCCCTGGCGTACAACCGCGACTTGCAGGAAGACAAACAGCCGCTGTTCGATTCGTTCGACACGGTCCAGGCTGCCCTCGGCGTGGCCGCGCCGCTGGTGGCCAAGGCCGAACTGAATCGCGCGGCGATTGCCGAGACGTTGGAGCGCGGCCATCTCGACGCCACCACGCTGATGGAGTATCTGATCCGTCGCGGCGTGCCGCAGCGGACGGCCCACGGCCTGGTGGGCCGCCTGGTGCGCAAGGCCCTGGATCGCGGCCTGGCATTGGCCGACCTGCCGCTGGCCGAGTTCCAAGAAGCGCACGCCGATCTGGATCAGGGCGTCTACGAGGTGCTCGGCGCCGCTCGGGCGGTTGCCGCCATGCAAAGCTACGGCTCGACCGCACCGGCCGAGGTCGCCAAACAGGTACAGCGCTGGAAAGAGTTGCTCGCGCGCGAGCCCGGAGACGCATCATGAAAAACACGGTTGCACGTCCCCTCGCCCTCCGGGAGCGACCACCAGCGTGGTGCCCGAGGGTGATGGCTCAAGTTCCCCTCTCCCTCCGGGAGAGGGTTAGGGTGAGGGGGAATCACGACAGAAGCCGCGCGGGTGCCACAGGCTTGCCAGTGCTGCTCCCGTTCGGTTCTTGCAGCAGTGAACTGCCGAATGTATCTACGCGTCGAGCGGAACACGGGACGCATCCGCACGGGGCAAGACGCTGGGGCGGTGCTGACCTGCCTCGCGCGCCACGCTTGGGGCGATCTGCGGCCGCAAGAACCGTTCGCAAGAGCACGGGCAAGCCCGTGGCACCCGGCGCGCGAGCCCGGAGACGCATCATGAAAAACACGCTGCTCGCCGTCCTGCTGAGCGTCATGGTCCTCCTCGGCACGGCTTGGGCGCAGGAGGAGGAGCCGAAGGCGGCCAAGAAGGCGGCAAAGGCCCGGCCGGCCGCCGCCGCCAAAGCGCGGCCGACCCCGGCCCGCGAGAAAGACCGGCCGGAGCCCAACGCTGCCGACGCGAAGGTCGCCCTACCACCGCCCGAAGACCCCGCCGTGGCGGCCATCCTGGAAACCAAGCCCAAGACGCCGGCCGAATTGTTCCGCGCGGCAAAAGTCCTGGCCGATCTGGAGCATCCCGAGGTGGCCAAAATGCTCTTGAAGAAAATACTGGACGCCCGTCTCACCGACCAGCAGTTCGCCGCGCTGGCCGACGAGTTCGGCTCGGGCACGTGTACTGAGATGGCTACGCGCTCGGAGCTTCTGCCGGAGGCGCAACAACTGGCCGACGCGGTACTGAAGGCCGTCAACCGCACGCTTCAGGATCCCCAGCGTATCGCCGAATTGCTGAAACAACTCCAGGATCCGGCCGCCGAAACGCGCACCCGCGCACTGGCCGGTTTGCGAGAGGCGGGCGCGGCGGCCGTCGATGCGCTGATTGCCGTGCTGGTCGATCCGCAGCGGGCCGCGGAGCACGACCTGGTGCGTACCGCCTTGGTGCAGATGGGCTCGGCGGCCGCCGGTCCCTTGGAGACGCTGTTGGAAGCAGCCGACCCCGAGTTGGTGCTGCAGGCCGTGCTGGTTCTGGCAAAGTTGGACGCCCCCCAAGTGCGGATCTTCCTGCTCCGCCCGGCCCTGGCTGCCAAGAGCGATGCCAAGATCCAGGCCGCGGCCCGCGCTGGGCTGATGCGACTGGGCGGCCGCTTTCCAGGGGCGCACGAGGCCCTCGCACAATTGGTGTCGCAGGCCCAGAGTTACTTCCAGCTTCGCCAGCCGATGCGGGAAGATGCCGAAGGCCGGGTCGAGTGGTGGACATGGGACGGCACGGAAAAGCACTGCAAAGCGGCCGGCTACGCGCCCGATCATGCCTCGCGCGCCATGGCGGCTCGCTTGGCCCGCGATGCCTACGAGATCGTGCCGGACGATCCGCGGATGTTGCCGCTCTATTTGGCGACGCAGTTGGAAGAGGCGGCCGACACGCGCGGCCGGGACCAGCCGCTTGATCCCAAGGACGCGGTGGCCCGCGAGGTGGCCCGCTTCGGCGCCAGGACCGTGGAGGACCTCCTGGAATACAGCCTGGCCGGTCAGCATCCGGCGGCGGCGGCCGGGGCGGCCCGCATCCTCGCCCACTTGGGCACCGCGACGGAGCTTCTGCGGCAGGGGGCCACGCCCTCGCCGCTGGTGGCGGCCGCCGCTTCGCCCGACCGCCGCGTGCGCATGGCCGCCTTGGAGACGATCGTCGCCTTGCAGCCCGACTTCCCCTTCGCCGGATCGAGCCACGTGCCCGATTCGCTCCTCTTCCTGGCCAATTCCAGCGGCCGGCGCCGCGCCCTGGTCGCCGGTCCGAGCACCGAAGCGGCGCGGGAAGTGGCCGGTATGCTGTCGCCCCTGGGATACCAGGTTGACACGGCGACCACCGGCGGCCAGGCGATCCGTCTGCTCACCGGCTCGCCCGATTATGAGCTGGCACTGATCGACCCCTCCATCGCCGATCCGGGCGCCGCACAGTTGGTGCAGGATCTTCGCCGCGATAATCGCACGGCGAAGCTGCGCATCGGGTTGCTGGCCCGCTCGGGCTTCTTCGAACAGGCCGAGCGAATCGCCCGCGGGGACCCGCTCACTTTGGACTTTGCCCGGCCGCACACCGAGCATGCCTTCGATTGGCAGATGGAGCAATTGACGGCCCTGGCCCCCCGCGATTTCCTGCGCTATGACGAGCGGCAGCAGCAAGCCGCGCAGGCTCTGACCTGCCTGGCCACCTTGGCCGTTTCCTCGGGCAAGATCTACGACATCCACCGTGCCCAGGAGGCCGCCCTGGCGACGCTGTTCGTGCCGCGACTGAACCAGCGGGCCATCGCCTTGCTCATGACCCTCGGTACGTCGGAAAGCCAGCGGGCCCTGGTCGACCTGGCCAGCCGCTTCAGCCAACCCCTGGAGATCCGCAAAGCGGCGGCCCGCGCCTTCCGCATCAGCACGGAGAAACATGGCATCCTGCTCACCGTCGACGACATCCGCCGGCAGTACCGCCGCTATGACCGCAGCGGACGCCAAGACATGGCCAGCCAGGCCGTGTTGTCCGCGATCCTCGATTCGATTGAAGCGCCGAGTGAACAAGCCCGGGCGAAACAATAGATGACGCGAACTCCCTCCCATGCCGGTCTCGACGAGAACGGGCCGCCGATTCCCGGGCTGATCGGCACCGGCCCCGCCATGCAGAACGTCTATCGCATTACGCGGCAGGTGGCGCAGTCCAACGCCTCGGTGCTGCTGCTGGGCGAGACCGGCACCGGCAAGGAACTGATCGCCAAGGCCATCCACCGCCTCAGCCCGCGCGGCAGCGGTCCGTTCATCCGCGTCAATTGCGGGGCCCTGGCCGAGAACCTGTTGGAGAGCGAGTTGTTCGGCCATGTCCGCGGGGCCTTCACGGGCGCGATCGATAACCGCACCGGCCGTTTCGAGGCCGCGCATACCGGCACGGTCTTCCTCGATGAAATCAACTCCACCACGCCCAAGCTGCAGGTCAAGCTGCTCCGCGTGTTGCAAGAACACGAGTTCGAGCGCGTGGGCGACACGCAAACCATCCGCGTCGACACCCGGGTCATCGCCGCCAGTAACCGCGATTTGTTGGAAGAAGTCGACGCCGCGCGGTTCCGCGAGGACCTCTATTATCGCCTCAACGTGGTGACCATCTATCTGCCGCCTTTGCGCGAGCGGCGCGAAGACGTTCCGCAACTGGTCGGCCACTTCCTGCGGATCTACAACGAGCAGAACCTGCGCCACGTGCCGCACGTTCAGCCGGCCGCCATGCAGATGCTCTGCGGCTACGACTGGCCCGGCAACGTCCGCGAATTGCAGAACTACGTGGAGCGGGCGGTGGTGCTGGCCCCCGGCGACGAGCTGACCTGCGACCTGCTGCCCGAGGCCGTGCTGGGCCAACGCCCGCGCCGCATCGGACGGCAACGCAACGCCGACCTGGAAACCCTGGTCTGCGAACTGATCGAACAGGGGATTACCGCCGCCGGGCCAAACGGCGAAAACCTCTACGCCGGGATCGTCAACCGCGTGGAACGCGAGTTGATCGCCCAGGTCATGGCCTCCTGCAACAGCGTGCAGACCAAGGCCGCCGAACGCCTCGGCATCAATCGCAACACCTTGCACAAGAAGCTGGAAGAGTACGGCCTGGAGAAATGAAGGATCGAGGCTGATGGACGAATGCTTCTTTGCGGAGGTGGTAGCGGCGGCCTACATTCACTATCATATTTCGCGGAACATGCCTACCGTATTTAACGGTACTCCATCGCATATTATGGGTCATTCCGCTACAGGTTGCCATTGCAGCCGGGAAACAGCCATTTTCCCGATCGGCACAGGCATTGCTTAACGCACACAATAAGGTGTATCGCTCCAAGCCTATAAACATCAGTAAACAAAGAAATATAATGATGATTCAAGGACGTTGGCTTCTATCGCTCGGCCTCCTTGGCCTCTTGCTGGGTTCCGGCTGTGGCCCGGCCAACGATGGCCCGACCATCCTGAACGTTTCCTATGATCCGACGCGAGAATTGTACAAAGAGTATAACGAAGCCTTCGCCAGGCAGTGGAAGGAGAAGACGGGTCAGACGGTCACGATCAACCAATCGCACGGCGGTTCGGGGGCCCAGGCCCGCAAGGTCATCGACGGCCAACCGGCCTCGGTGGTCACGCTCGCCCTGGCCTACGACATCGACGCCCTGGCCGAGAAGGGGCAACTGCTCAGTGCCGACTGGCAGAAGCGACTGCCCAATCACAGTTGCCCGTATACTTCCACGATCGTCTTCCTGGTGCGTCAAGGGAACCCCAAGGGCATACACGATTGGGACGACCTGGTGCGCTCGGACGTAAAGGTGATCACGCCCAACCCCAAAACTTCCGGCGGGGCCCGCTGGAATTATCTGGCCGCTTGGGGCTACGCCCTGAAGCGGGAATTGGGCGACTTGAAAAAGCTGCACGATCCCCGGCAGGCCGAGGCGGTTGCCAAGGCGCAGGCCAAGGCGCAGGAGTTCGTCACGCAACTCTATCGCAACGTGCCGGTGTTGGACACGGGCGCCCGCGGCGCCACGATGACCTTCGTTCAGCGTCGCTTGGGCGACGTTCTGCTGGCCTGGGAGAACGAGGCCTTCCTGGCGATCAACGAAGAGAAAGCGGACCAACTGGAACTGGTGGCCCCCAGCGTGAGCGTGCTGGCCGAGCCGCCCGTGGCCCTGGTCGACAAAGTGGCCGACCACTTGAAGACCCGCGAAGTGTCGGAGGCCTATCTCCAGTACCTGTACTCGCCCGTGGGCCAAAACATCGTGGCCAAGAACTACTATCGGCCGGTTCAACGCAAGGACGTACCCGCGGAGCTGCTCAAGCCGTTTATCCAACGGAAGCTGTTGGACGTGCAGTTGTTTACGGTGGACGACGTGTTCGGCGGTTGGCAGCAGGCGCAGAAAACGCATTTCAACGATCGGGGCATCTTCGACCAGGTGATCCAGGACGCAAAGAAGTAGCCCGTGCGAATCCAACTCAAAAAACCCAGCGTGCTGCCCGGCTTCGGCCTGACCCTGGGCTTTACCCTGCTCTATTTGTGCCTGCTGGTGCTGATTCCGCTGGCCGCCCTGGTGGTGAAGTCGGGCACGATGGGCTGGGGCAAGTTCTGGCAGACGGTGACCGAGCCGGACGTGTTGGCCTCCTACCGGCTGACCTTCGGGGCTTCCTTTCTGGCGGCCGCGATCAACGCCGTTTTCGGGTTCAGCGTCGCTTGGGTCTTGGTGCGCTATAGCTTCCCGGGAAAGCGACTGATCGATGCGATTGTCGATCTGCCGTTCGCTTTGCCCACGGCCGTGTCGGGAATTGCCCTGAGCTCCATGTATGCCGCCAACGGCTGCATCGGCCGCTGGCTGTATCCGTTGGGGATCGAGGTCTCCTACACGCGGCTGGGCGTGGGCCTGGCGCTCACGTTCATCGGGCTGCCCTTCGTGGTGCGAACTTTGCAGCCCGCCCTGGAAGACCTGGACCCGGAGATCGAAGAGGCCGCTGCCAGCCTGGGGGCCGGCCGCCTGCAAACCTTTTGCCGCGTCATCCTCCCCAGCGTGTTGCCGGCCCTGTTGACCGGTTTTGCCCTGGCCCTGGCCCGGGCCCTGGGCGAGTACGGCTCGGTGGTCTTCATCTCCGCAAACATCCCGGGTCAGACCCAGATCGCGCCCATGCTGATCGTGGCGAAGCTGGACCAGTTCGATTATGCCGGGGCCACCGCGATCGGCGTGGTGATGTTGATGGCCGCCTTCCTGCTCCTGTTGGCCATCAACATGCTGCAATGGTGGAGCCGCCGCTACGCAACTTAATAGAGGATTATGGCAACCGCAACGATACAATCGACAATAACCGAACACGGTCGGGCGCGGATCGGCGAGCCGCCCCTGGTGCGACGGCTGTTGATCGGCATCGCGCTGGTGTTCCTGTCGCTGTTCCTCTTCGCTCCGCTGGTGGCCGTATTTTGGGAGGCCTTGAGCCGAGGCGTGGGGGCCTACTTCGCCGCCCTCACCGATCACGATGCCTTGGTCGCCATCCGGCTGACGTGCGTCACGGCGCTGTTGTCCGTGCCGCTGGGCACCCTCTTTGGCGTCGCCGCCGCCTGGGCCATCGCCAAGTTCGATTTTCTGGGCAAGAACCTCCTCACCACGCTGGTGGATCTGCCCTTCAGCGTCTCGCCGGTCATCGCCGGACTGCTGTTCGTGCTCTTGTTCGGCCGTTTTGGTTTCTTCGGCCCGTGGCTGGAGGAGCATGGCATTCAGATTATTTTCGCCGTGCCGGGGATCCTGCTGGCCACGCTGTTCGTCACGTTTCCCTTCGTCGCCCGCGAGTTGATCCCGCTGATGCAGGCCCAGGGCACGGAGGAAGAGGAGGCGGCGCGGGCGCTGGGGGCCGGCGGCTGGCAAATCTTCCGGCGCATTACGCTTCCCAATGCCAAGTGGGGATTGCTCTACGGCGTGATTCTGTGCAACGCCCGGGCCATGGGCGAGTTCGGCGCCGTGTCGGTCGTTTCCGGCCACATCCGCGGACAGACCGACACCATGCCCTTGCACGTGGAAGTGTTGTTCAACGACTACCAAACCTCGGCCGCCTTCGCGGTCGCCTCGCTCTTGGCCCTGCTGGCCCTGGTCACCTTGGCCGCCAAGTCGCTGGTCCAGTGGCAGGTGGCCCGGCAAATGGGTCGCGCCCAGCGCGGGGGACTGTCCCGATTTTCGTCCGTCCTCTCCGCAGCAGACGCCGAAAATGGGACTGTCCCCTTTGTCAGCGACGGGGAGATTCCGGCATGAGCATCGCAGTTCAACATATCAGCAAGACCTTCGGCAGTTTCTTGGCCGTAGACGACGTCAGCCTGACCGTGGGCACGGGCGAACTGGTGGCGCTGCTGGGCCCCTCGGGCTCGGGCAAGACCACGCTCTTGCGGATCATTTCCGGATTGGAGCAGCCGGACGCCGGCAGCGGGCCGATCCTGTTTCAGGACGAGGACGTCCGCCGGCGCGACGTGGGCAGTCGCGGCGTGGGCTTCGTTTTCCAGCACTACGCCTTGTTCCGCCACATGACCGTTTTCGAGAACGTGGCCTTCGGGCTGCGCGTGCGGCCCAAACGGCAGCGGCCCTCCCGCTCGTTGATCACCTACAAAGTGATGCGGCTCTTGAAGCTGGTGCAGTTGGAGGCCCAGGCCACGCGCTATCCGCACCAGCTTTCCGGCGGGCAGCGGCAGCGGGTGGCCCTGGCCCGGGCCCTGGCCATCGAGCCCAAGGTCCTCTTGCTGGACGAGCCCTTCGGGGCCCTGGACGCGCGGGTCCGCCAGGAGTTGCGGCAGTGGCTCCGCCGCCTGCACGACGAGATCCACCTGACCAGCGTCTTTGTGACCCACGATCAGGACGAGGCCCTGGAACTGGCCGACCGCGTGCTGGTGATGAACCAGGGCCGGGTGGAGCAGATCGGCACGCCCGACGAGGTCTTTCACAATCCGAAAACCGCCTTCGTGATGAATTTCCTGGGCCAAACCAATCCGTTCCACGGCCGCGTGGAAGGCGGCAAGATCCATTTCGCCAACATGGCCATCGACGCCCCGGAAGATTCCCAGCCCGCCGGCGGACCGGTGCGGGTGTTTGTCCGTCCGCACGATTTCGACGTGGCTCTATCGCGCAACGGCGAGCCCGCTTTCCGCGCGGCGATCACCCGCATCCATTCCGCCGGGGCCAAGGTCCGCCTGGAACTGCTGGCCGACTCGGGCGAACACTTGCACGCCGAGGTCACTCAGGAGCGCTTTCACGAGCTGAACGTCGCTACCGGCGATCATGTCTTCGTCACTCCCCGCGACGTGCGCGTGTTTCCGGGGTAATCTTGGACTGCGGCGACTTGTCGCCGCTTTCGCACAGCGGCCGGAAGCAATCGCCACGCAGACCTCGGGCGAACTTCCGCGTGGCCTATTGGTTATCAGCACACCGGAAAAGCGGCGACAAGTCGCCGCACTCCAAAGGTGTTGCGGCCACCGTGCGGCGACAAGTACAAGTCGCCGCACTCCAAAAACTCCTCTACCCACTCCCGGCAGATGTGGCGTAGAATAACGGACCGACCATGGCACATGCCAGCATGGAGAATGCCGCGCCGCGCCAACTGTTGGAACTGGTCGCTCGACTGGAACAACAAGAAGGCTTTTCGCAGGTCGTCGACAGTTTGCAGGCCGGCCAGGGGGCCACTCTCGACGGCGTGTGGGGCTCGGCCTGCGCGCTGGCAGCAGCGGCGCTGGCCGAGCACGCCCCCGGCCCGTTAGTGATCATCTGCCCGGGCCTGGATGACGCCGACGGCCTGATCGACGATCTGGCGCTGTTTTCGGCCTTCACGCCGGAGCGCTTTCCCGCCTGGGAATCGTTGCCCAGCGAGCGGGTCGTCCACGACGAAGTGTTCGGCGAGCGGCTGCGGCTGCTGAAACTGCTGCAAAGCGCCGAGCCGCCCCGGCTGTTGATTGCGCCCATCCAGGCCCTGGTGCAGCCCGTGCCCGACCAGCAGGCCCTGGCCCGGCAAACGCGATCGCTGCGGGTCGGCGCACACCTTCCGCTGGAGGAGTTGACCGGCTGGCTGGCAGAGAACCGTTTCCATAACACCACGGCGGTCGAGCTGCCGGGCGAGTTCTCGGTCCGCGGCGGGATCGTCGACATCTTCGCCCCCGACTGGTACGATCCGGTCCGCGTGGAACTGGCCGGCGACGAGATCGAATCGATCCGCCGCTTCGAGGTCGCCAGCCAGCGGAGCCTGGCCAGCCTGCCGGCCATCGACGTAACGATCCTGGAGCCCAACCGGCGCGACCGGGCCCATCTGGCCGATTATTTGCCCCCCGCAAGTTGGCTGCTGTTGATCGAGCCGGGCGACCTGCAAGCCGCCGCGCGACACTACCTGGAGCGGCTCGACCGGCCCCAGGATTTCCACGACGCGGCCGCGATCCTGCAAGCGGCGGTCCGGTTTCCCACGGCCACCGTTTCCGCCTTGGCAACCGACAGCCTGGAAACTACTTGCCGGCTCAGGACCGAATCGGTCGAGCGTTTTAGCGGCGACGTGGAAAAGGTCCGCGACCAGTTGGACGAGGCGGGGGCCGGTCAGGACGTCTTCCTGGTCTGCCAGACGGAGGCCGAGGTCCGCCGCCTGGCCGAGCTTTTCGACAACACGCGGCTGGCCGCCGCCGGACATCTGCACTACCGCATCGGCAACTTGCAAGCCGGCTTCCGCCTGTGCGGGGACTGTCCGGATTTTCGCGCGGCGGATCGCCTGGGGACTGTCCCCATCTCCACCGCGGCACTGCTGGGCAAGCCAGCAGTGGCACCCGATTCGCCGCCAGCAGTGGCACCCGATTCGCTGCCAGCAGTGGCACCCGATTCGCTGCCAGCAGTGGCACCGCCGATCGTGCTCTTGAGCAGCCGGGAACTGTTCCATCGGGCCGAGCCGCGACGCGCGCCGGCGCGGCGGCGGCTGGGCCGGGTGATCGACAGTTTCCTCGAGCTGCGCGTGGACGACCTGGTGGTCCACGTCACGCACGGCATTGCCCGCTATCGCGGCCTGAAGCTGCTGGAGAAGCACGGCCGGGTCGAGGAGTTCCTGGAACTGGAGTTTCACGGCCAAACGAAGTTGTACGTGCCGGCCTCCAAGATCGGCCTGGTGCAGAAGTACGTGGGCGGGACGAAGAGCCGGCCCATGCTGGCCAAGATCGGCGGACGGATGTGGACGCGGCAGAAGGAGCGGGTGCAGGCCGCCGTGACCGACATGGCGGCCGACATGCTCGATCTGCAGGCCGCCCGGGCCGCCCGGCCCGGCATCAGCTTCAGCGCCGACACCGAGTGGCAGCGCGAATTCGACGCCGCCTTCCCCTACCACGAAACGCCCGACCAGGTGCTGGCCATCGAGGCCATCCAGCGCGACATGGCCCAGCCGCGGCCCATGGACCGCCTGTTGTGCGGCGACGTGGGCTACGGCAAGACCGAGGTGGCCATGCGGGCCGCCTTCAAGGCGGTCGATGCCGGATACCAGGTGGCCGTGCTCGTGCCCACCACCGTGCTGGCCGAGCAGCACCTGCGCACCTTCACCGAGCGGATGGGCGAGTTCCCCTTCGAGATCGCCGCCCTTTCCCGCTTCGCCACCCGCAAACAGCAGATGGAAATCCTTGCCCGCCTGGCCGCCGGTTCGCTGGACATCGTCATCGGCACCCATCGGCTCGCCCAGGCCGACGTGCAGTTCCACAACCTGGGCCTGGTGATCATCGACGAGGAGCAGCGCTTCGGGGTCGAGGTCAAGGAACGGCTCAAGGCCTTCCGGCAGATCGTCGACGTGTTGACGATGACCGCCACGCCCATCCCGCGGACCTTGCACATGGGCCTGATGGGCCTGCGCGACATCTCGAACCTGGAAACGCCGCCCTAGGACCGCCTGGCCGTCGAAACCCGGCTCTCGCGTTTCAATGCGGAGCTGATCCGCCACGCGGTGATGCGCGAGCTGAATCGGGGCGGGCAGATTTTCTTCGTCCACAATCGGGTCAGCGACATCGAGAACCTTGCCCGGCGGCTGGGCCAGATCGTGCCCGAGGCCAACCTGGCCGTCGGCCACGGTCAGATGCCCGAGCATCAACTGGAACAGGTGATGCTCGATTTCGTGGGCCACCGTTTCGACCTGCTGCTGGCCACGACGATCGTCGAGAGCGGGCTGGACATTCCCAACGCGAACACGATCTTCATCGACGAGGCCGACCGCTACGGCCTGGCCGATCTGCACCAGCTTCGCGGCCGCGTGGGACGCTACAAGCACCGCGCCTACTGCTACCTGCTGGTCGATCCGAATAAGAGCCTTACGCCCAGTGCGGGCAGGCGGCTGCGGGCGATCGAGGAGTTCAGCGACATGGGGGCCGGCTTCGCCATCGCCATGCGCGACCTGGAGATCCGCGGCGCGGGCAACATCCTGGGCACCGAGCAGAGCGGCCATATCGCGGCCGTCGGCTACGAGCTGTACTGCGCGCTGCTGGAACAGGCCGTCGAGCAACTCAAGCGGCTGCCGCGCAAGCAGTCGATCGAAGTGGCGGTGGACCTGCCCGGCGAGGCCTACATCCCCCGCGCCTACGTCAGCGACATGCGCTTGAAGATCGACCTGTACCGGCGGCTGGGGCGGGTGTCGAGCCTCTCGGAATTGGCCGACTTCCGGGCGGAATTAGTGGACCGTTTTGGCCCACCCCCCCCGCTGGTGCAACACCTGTTGTGGCTGGCCCAGATCAAGATCGCCGCCCACGCCTGGCAAATCACCTCGATCCACGTGGAAGATCAATACGTGGTCTTCGGCTACAGCTCGCGGCGGCAAATTCACGAGTTGGCCGCCCGCAGCGGGGGGCGGCTGCGGATCGTCGACGACCGCAACGCCTACTTGCCGCTGGACGGAGAGGCCGGCGTGCCGGAAGCCGTGCGACGCGAGACAGAATCGCTGTTGCGGCCGGAGTAAGGCTCTGACTATAATCTCCCCCCAATGTCCCCTCTCCCGCGTGCCGCATCGGCACGATGGGAGAGGGTTAGGGTCCATTTTGCGTTGAATTAGTCAAGAGTTGAACACCGATCACGTCATGCGCTGGCGATGGTTTCTTTGGAATGCGGCGACCTGTCGCCGCTTTCTTGCCTGCTTGGCGAGTCGGTCGCTCACGAAAAGCGGCGACAAGTCGCCGCACTCCAAGGCGCGCTGCTGCGCCGCGATCGTGGCATTCTCCATGACCATCGCGGTCTGTGTGGCGGCGATGGTCCGGGGCGACGATTACGTGCCCAACGGGGCCGGCGGCGGGGCCATGCCGTTCGCGCCGCTCGGGCCGGCGCCGAACTTCCTCAACAATGGTTACGGCGTAGTTCCCGGTCCGCCCACCCAGCCCAGCCAGCCGATTCGCCCGGCATCATGGCCCGGCGGATCGCCCGCCCCGCAGATGGATCCGCAGAACCAAGCGCGGCCGCCTTACGCCGCGCTGCCCGTGGCCGGCCCGTACCCCGGGCCGCAATACCCTTCGCCCCAGTACGCGGGCCCAGCGGTTCGCGGCCCGCTGGGTGTCTCCGACGCCATGCCCTGCGAAGGGTCGCAGATCCTGGCCCGGGTCGGCGGCGACGTGGTCCTGGCCATCGACGTGCTCTCCGCCGCCGGAGAGGTGATCGAACATAATAAGGACCGCTTCAAGCCCGAGGAAATGGACGCCCAGCGGCAGAAGCTCGTCGCCGACCTGAGCGGGGCCATCAACGAGTTGATTACGCAGAACGGGAGGAGCGGTTCGTCCGCCGACCTGGACCCCGGCAAACGCAGCATGATCCAGCAGCTTCTGCGGCAACAGATCGAGACCAAGCTGATTTTTCAAGACGCCCAGCGGACCATTCCGGAAGAGAGCATGAAGAACGTGCAAGAGACGTTGGGCCGGCAATTCGAGCAGAGCGAGTTGAAGAAGCTGTTGAAGCGCGAGAACGCGGTCTCGCGCGAGGAATTGGAGTGGAAGCTCCGCGCCCGCGGCGATTCGCTGGAGCGCGAGAAGCGGACCTATATGCAACGCACGCTCTCGCAACAATGGGTGCGCGAGAAACTGAAGATCGACGAGGAAATCACCCACGAGGAGATGCTCGCCTATTACCAGGCTCACTTGAAGGAGTTCGAGAAGCCGGCCCGCGCCCGCTGGGAAGAATTGATGGTCCGCTTCGCCAAGTACCCGAGCAAGGCGGAGGCCTTCGCGGCCTTGGCCGCCCTGGGCAACCAGGTCCTCATGGCCGGCGCACCGCTGGCCGAGGTGGCCAAGCGCGGTTCGGACGGTTCCACGGCCGGCGACGGCGGCGCGTACCCCTGGACCAGCAAAGGCAGCCTGGCCTGCGAGGAACTCGATCGGGCCCTCTTCGCGCTGCCGGTGGGCCAACTCAGCCCCATCATCGAAGGCGCCGCCGGCTTCCACATCCTCCGCGTCACGGAGCGCGAGGAGATCACGCGGAAGCCGTTCGCCGCGGCCCAGGTGGAAATCAAAGACAAGATCCGCAACGAGCGGACCAAGAAGCAACTGCAGGAGTACGTGACGCGGCTGCGCAAGGATTTCCCCGTCTGGACCATTTTGGACGAGCCCGGCGCCGTCCGCCCCGCCTCGTAGCCGCCGCGAAACAACAACTGGATCAAATCCCGAAAGGGTCTCGATCAAGCGGAGGAACGCTAATCCTCGCTGATTCTCGCTAATCGTCCATTAGTGCCGATAAGTGTGGATTAGTGTTCCGTAAGGAATTGTTCAACCTATTCTCTTGCGGTTCCTGATGGGGCGTTTCAGTGCAGCGACGGCACGACAAGAAGATAATGGGCAAGAAGACCTCCATTTTCCTGTCCACACCCATATTCTTGTCCTCCCGCCGCGCAATCGCCTGAACTGCATCATCGCCTGCGCCGCCACGTCCAGCCCAGCAGCCCCAGCGCGCCGATGCCGAGGAGGACGAGTGTGGGGGGTTCGGGGCTGGCTTGTGAAAGAGCTACGTTGTCGATATTGTAATCAACGCTTGCAGTGGGGCTTACACCTGGATTGCCAACCATGCCAGGGCGATAAGCGCCAAACATAGTCAGGTCATTGGGCAAGATTGGAGGTGTGACCTGTAGATAGCAAAACAAGCTACCTGTATCTCGATCCGTAATGCTCATGGTCAGCAAGTCGGTGGTGGCGTCGTACTGCATTTCATTATGATACCATGTGCCAAGGGACCAATTCGCGTTGTTGTTGAACGCTTGTGTGCCGTTGGCGGTAAGGTTCTCGTTATGGCCCGCGTCGGAATAGTTCGGCGACAAAAAGGTAGCCGTTGAGTAATCAAAGTTGCTGTCGAATAGCCCGAAATCCGCCCCTGCTGACCAGTCACAGGAATTGATTATTTCATCAAACTTTAAGTCCCACGACTGATTCGGATTGAATCCCACGACACTAACATTATTGTACGCCTTACTGTTGTTCTGGTTAATGATGTGGGCGTGGAACGTTCCAGGAGCCGGATCCCACCGCAGATTCGTGGGATCACCGGTCGTCCAGCCAGGATCGCTGGAGAAATCCGTCTGGTAAACCGTCTGCCACGTTTCAGCACTTGCCTGGGTTGCAATCATTGCGGCGATGCATGCTGCCACGATCACAAATAGACTGCTCAGCCTCCTCATGACCAACTCGCCATGTGTGTAATGCGACCCGTCGTCCCGGTGGCCATGACAGGACCGTCCTGCCCATGGGCGCTTTGGGAAACTGATCGCAGGAAAGCTAACGCACCGCCGATATGCGACGGAACCCATCCGCACCTTACCCGATTGCTACAAATCCGGATACGAGCGCACTGCGAGCGGAGTGAGAGCGGAGCGAGAGCGATGACGCCTGTTTGGCCTGCCCGTGAACGGGCATGAAGAGGGGAAGATTGCGCGGGCCCTGTTACCCGTGCTAAAGCACGGGCCTAATACCGCCTGCGGCGGGAATGCCCGTAAACGGGCATGAGGACGTTTTCACGGCCATTCGTGGCCGTTGCCGGCGCAGCCGGTACTCGGCCCGGCATTCATGCCGGGTTAAACGGCCGCGAAGCCAGTTTCTCACTCAACGCCATTCCCAGTCAGCCCCGTGGAACGGGGCCGACCGGCGCAGCAGAGTTTGGGAGGAAACGGGTTGATTTGCCTTGCCAACCCGGGGCGTCCCAACGGCCTTGCCGGAAATCCCTGCCGCGCCCGGAAAGCGTACGTGTTGGCTGCCGCGACGCTCGTGTGGTAAGCTGCCCACTTCGAGCACGTCGAACTGAATCCACCGGCATAGGAGGGCATGGAATGAAACCGGTAAGCAGAACTTTTCCGCGTACTTGTTGGTTGTTCGCCCTACTGCTGTGCGGCGGTTCGTTGCCGACGGCGGAGTCTGCCTGGGTCACCGTCGCCGGACCACGCTGCCCGCTTGTGCGCAAAGAGTGCATTATTGCGGCGCGGCCCAGCAAGGCCATCGTGCGGATCGCGGGCCTGGGTCATTTCCAGTTGCGGGTCAACGGGCAGCGGGTCGGCGACGCCGTGATCCGGCAGCCTTGGTCGCAGTACAACAAGACGATCTACTTCGAGGAACTCGACATCACGCCGCTGTTGCGCAAGGGGACCAATGTCTTGGGCGTGATGCTCGGCAACTCCTTCTGGGTCAACCCTCCCGCGCCCCGGGGCAGATACCATAAAGAGGGCGCGGAGACCGACTTCGGGCCGCCCTTTCTGCTATGGGTCGAAGCCGACATCGAAAGCACGGACGGCGGGCACGACCGCCTGGTGTCGGATGCAAGCTGGAAGAGCGCGGGCGGCCCGGTCACCTTCAGCCACGTGTACGGCGGCGAGGACTACGATGCCCGCCTGGAGCTGCCGGGCTGGGACGAGCCCGGCTTCGACGATCGGAATTGGGCCGCCGTTGCGGTGGCCGCTCCGCCTGCGGCCAGGCTGGAAAAACAGTTCTGGCCGCCGCTTCGCGCAAAGGAGGTCTTCCCCGCGAAGCAGATCGTGGCGGCCCGGCCGGGCGTCTTCCACGTCTTCTTCGGCCAGAACGCATCGGGCATCCTGCGTTTCACCGTGGAGGGCAAGGCCGGCCAGAGCTTCACGGTCCAGCCTTCGGAATACCGCAGCGACAAGGGCGAGTTCATGAAGCCGCGCTGGGGAGCGCCGGTCCTGTTCCGCTACACGCTCAAGGGCGGCGGGCCCGAGACGCACCAGTGGCTCTTCCACTACAACGGCTTCCAGGCAATCGAACTGATCGGAGCCGTTCCCGCCGGCCAGCCCAAGACGGAAGGCTCGCCGGTCATTCAGCGCCTGGAACTCGTCCACGTGCGCACCGACCTGCCGGAGATCGGGCAATTCCGCACTTCCAGTCCGCTCTACAACGACACCCATCGGCTGATCGATTGGGCGATGCGTTCCAATATGTCCTATGTGATGACCGACTGTCCGCACCGGGAGAAGCTCGGCTGGCTGGAATGCGCCCATTTGCTGGCGCCCACGTTCTGTTACCGTTACGATTGCCGCGACTGGCTGGCCAAGATCGCCCATGACATCCGCGATGCCCAGGAGCCCTCCGGCCGCATTCTGACGGTTGCGCCATCCTACCACGGCACGCGCTTTCCGGGGCCGTTTCATTGGACCGTGGAATGGGGCGCGGCCGGCGTGCTCGTGCCCTGGCAGCATTACGTTTGGTACGGCGATGCGACCATCCTCCGCGACAACTACGATTGCATGCGCCGGTTCGTGGACTACGTGGCCTCGGCGTCCAGGGACGGCATCGCCCCGGCGGGCCTCGGCGATTGGTACGACTACGGACACGGCCAGCCGCCCGGACCGAGCCGCTTTACGCCGGTGGAATTGACCGCCACCGCCGTGCAGGTAATGTGCATCGATGCGGTCATCGGGGCCGCCGCGGTGCTGGGGCGGGCCGACGACGTGCCACGTTACCGCGCGCTGCGGGCGAAGACGGCGGCAAGCTACCTCAACCACTTCTACAACCCGCAGTCGCACACCTTCACCTGCCGGGGATCGTGCCAGTGTGCCCATGCCATTTCGTTGATGGCCGGGCTTGTGCCGGAAAAAGACAAGAAGGCCGTGCTGGAGGCGATCGTTGCCGATCTGGCCCGGCGCAACTGGCAGCAAACGCCCGGCGACGTCGGACACGTGTTCTTCATCCGCGCCCTGGCGCAGGCCGGCCGCAGCGACGTTCTGCACCGCGTCTACTCGCGGGAGGGCCTGGGCAGCTACGGAGGGATCCTCAAGAAGGGCCTGACCGCGATGCCGGAAACGTGGGACGCCATGAACGACGGCTACCAATCGCACAACCATTGCATGCTCGGGCACGTGATTGAGTGGTACTACGGCTACGTGGCGGGCATCCGCCAGCAGCCTGGCAGCGTGGGCTGGAAGCGGGTGTTGATCGCCCCCGAGCCCGGTCCGCTCAGCGAGGCCGAGGCTGGCTTCATCAGTCCGGCCGGCCGCATCGGCAGCCGGTGGCGCGTGACGGGCGGCACGTTCCGTCTGGAGGCCGAGATTCCACCCGGAGTAACGGCCCAATTGATCGGCCCTGACGGCACGCGAAAAGACGTCGGCCCCGGCCGTCACACGCTCCAGTGCAGCATGCGATAGGCGCCATTGGCAGAGAGGCAAAGTGGATTTGGTTTGGGTGGCACGGGCTTGCCCGTGTTCTTCCGAACGGCTCTTGCGACCAAGAATCGCCACAGCGGTTAGCGTGTGAGCGGATCCAATACAGCGGCGCGGCAGTGCTTCCGGCGGTTCAACGCTGCAAGAACCGGCAGAGAGCAGCACTGGCAAGCCAGTGGCACCCGCCGTGAAAACTGGGACTACCCCCTTCGGCCGTCACGCTTACCGCACTTCCACCTCATACCACACCGTTTGATGTTGGGGACCGAGGCGGAGCAGGGTCTGGCCACGCCACGCTTCGACCGGCACGGCGGCGCGGCGCCGGCCCGATTCGTCCAACGGATAGAAGCGCACGCCCGCAGCGGCCACGGGCAGAAGGATCTCGGCCGCGACGCCTTCGCAAAGCTCGGGCTGCTGGCCCCATTGGTCGCCCAGCGTGGCCTTGTCGTCGCCCAGGCGTTGGATCGCGGCTCCCTGGTTCTGCGCCAGTCCGGTGGCCGCCACCAGGATCCGGCCGGGACGATCGAAGCCGGCGCCGTCGCGGCAGACCAACGAGAGCGTGGCCCAATCGAGCCGGGTGGCGCCGATCTTGAGCACCACGCCGCCCAGGTCGAAGCTCCGCCCGCGAACGAATCCGCTGAAGAGCTTGCTGCGGGGCGTGCTGACGGTGAAGTAACCCGCGCCAGGCTGCGAGACGTCCCAGCACAGTTCGCCGGTGTCGGAAACGAAGCGTGCCGTGCCCTTGGCGATCGGCGCGGGCTCGATGGTCGGCGCGAAGGGCTTGCCCTTGCCCAGGTCCATGGCCAGGCCGTGCAGGAGCGACTGGTTCGCGTCCCGGCCGAACTCGCTCGCATTGAGCCGCCATGCCGTGCGCGTCGCGTGCAGCTTGCTTCGCTCGCCTTCGGCGGAGACGGGCGCGAGTACCACCGCCCGTGCCGGGGCCACGTCGCCGCGAACGAACATCGCCGCGCAGGCCGGCATGTGTACGATCTGCGGCGTAACGCTCTTGATGTCGAAGAAGCCGGGAATGCGGCGCGGCTCGAAGTCCTGATCGCCGCTGTAGGCGAAGCTGAAGATGGCGTCCCACGACTGGAACGCGCCGAACGCGGCAATCATCGGAAAACCTTCGCCCGCGTACTGGATCGGCTGCGGATGGTTGTACTCGCTTACGGTGAAGGCCATGCCGGCCACGCGCCACGCCGCCAGCCCCGAGAGCGTGCCGCCCGGCGAATTCACCAGCGCCGTGTTCAGTACGAACCAGTTCTTCGGATCCCACTCGCGGCCGGGGAACGCGGGATGATTCCAGTAGGCATGCGAGTCGATGTAATCCAGGCCGGCCTGGATCCCCACCGGGCTATAGCCCAACTGCGTGCCGGAGACCAGCGCGCGCACGCCCAACTCGTCCTTGAGGAAGCGGTACATGCCCGACCAATAGCTGCGTTCGGTGTCGTAGATGAAATCGATGAAATCGTTGCGCTGAGCAGCCGAGGCGCCAAGTTCGTCGTGGCGCAGCACGCGCACCGTGTCGTCCTCAATGCGTTCGTTCGCGCCCATGCCGACCGTGCCGCCGGGCCGGAGCGAGACGGCCGCCAGCTCATAGGTGCCCGGCTTGAAGTTGCCGAAGGTGAGCCGGGCCTCGGCGTCGTCGCGATCGGCCAGGAACGTGTAGTGATATTGCTTCCACTGCGGGCCGACGTTCAACTGCACGTCCAGTCCCAGCCGCTCCCAGGGATCGTGGGCCATCATGCAATTGACGCTCATGCGCGTGGCGGTCGCCGAGCGCGCGTAGAAAGTGAGCGTATAGGGCGAATCTTTCTGCAAGCCGAAACCGGCCTCGGTGAGCTGCGGATGCCATGCCACGCGGCCGCCCTGCGCGACCACGATCTTCAACTCGCGGCGACCGCCGGGCCCGCCCGATTCGAGCGTCCGGCCGGCCTTGGTCTGATCGTCGGTTTCCAGTTGCCAATGACCGGGCAGGGCGCGGGCGAAGTCGCCGCCGCCGATCATCTCCGCCCCCAGCGGCCGCTCGGCGGCCTTCCACGCGCGGCGCAAGGCGGCCGTGTCGGCGCGCTTCTTCCGCAGCCAGGCGTTCCATAGCTTGCGGAACGTCGTGGCATAGGGCTCGGGCAAGTCGTCCAACTGCCCCCAACTCCACTGGGCGAACAGGGCGTTCTCGTTGTTGATTTCCACGAAGGCAACGGCCGGCTCCGCCGCATAGCGGTTCTTCGTATAGGGGTTCGCGTGCGTGAGCAGGTCGCGGGCGTACTTCTTCTGCAGTTCGATCATCCGCGGCTCGAAGTTGTCCAGCCCCTTGTCGTAGGTCGGCCGCTGCCCCCGGGCCACGAACCCCTCGGCCTGGCCGAACCATCGCGACACGTGCAGGTTCACGTCGACATAGACGCCCTGCCGCTTGAGCTGCGCGATGAGATAATCCAGCCTTTCCAGCCGCTTGGGGTCGATGGTCAAATGATTGGGACTATCGCCCCAGATCGAATAGTTGTCCATGTGGTGCAGCCGGACGCAGTTGATGCCCAGCCGGGCCAGGCGGGCGGCCAGCCGCTCGGCCTGTTCGTGCGTGGGGAAGCAGGCGTCGAAGCAGAGGTTCGTGGCCCAAAAGCGGATCGGCTGCGTCGTCCCCGCTGCGCCGACCACGAGTCGGCCGTTCTCCGCGTGGACGAATCCCCGCTGGCCGGCCGGGCGCTCGAGCAGTTCGGCGACGTTCGTCACGCCGGCCGCTGCATCGTACGAGACGACGAAGGGAAACAGCGGTTCCTCGGCCGCGGCGTGTGCGGTCAGCAGGAGGGCGGAAAGAAGCAATGCGTAGGGCGATGGGGAAAACATGATGCATCTATGGTGGAAAGGAAAGGCGGGGGGACGGCCCTATTCTACCAATTCTCACCCGCGTGCGGCAGCAGGCGCCTCAGGCGGCCAGGAGAACTGCAAAGTTGCCATGAATGGACCCGCGCGGAAGACTTCGCGCACTTTGCCGTTCACCTGAAGCCTCCCTGTCCGGTTGGCGGTCCGTAAGAGGGGGTGATATAGTGGTTGAATTCTGCGGGGGTCGCCTGCGGTCATCCCGTAGGGATGCCAGCGCTTCGAGGAAGCCATTCGAGGAAGTATTTCCGGGAACGGGCCTCGTCGCTAGAATAGAGCATGATCCCTGTTTCCCAGGAGAACCACGCCGTGACCGAAGTTGTCGTTCAAGGCACGCTGAAACCAGACGGCACGCTGGAACTGAACCAGCCCGTGAACCTGCCTCCTGGCGAGGTGCGGGTCATCGTTCAGGCGATGACGCATTCAAGCGAGAACGTGCTGACCGTCTTGGAACGCATCTGGGCGGAACGCAAGGCGAAGGGGATGCAGGGGCGAAGCGGCGAGCAGATCGACGCCGACATCCGCTCGATGCGGGACGAGTGGGCGGTTCATCAACGGGAACCCGAGAAAACCCGTCCGGTCAAGGAGTGACGTTGGTGCTCGTCTATCTGGACTCGAACATCGTCATCTATCTCATCGAACAGCCCGCCCAGTTCGGTCCCCGCGCATCGGCACGCATCACTGCACTGGCGGCGGCGGGGGATAGGATCGTGGTGAGCGATCTCACCCGTTTGGAATGTCGGGCTAACGCCGTTGCGGCGGGAGATCAGGTCACGCTGGCACAGTACGATGCGTTCTTCAGCCAAGCCGTTGAGCGGGTGATGCCGCTGACCGCCTCTGTCGTTGATCGTGCGACGATCATCCGTGGTCGGCACCGCTTCAAGACGCCCGATGCCCTTCATCTCGCCGCTGCGGTCGAGGCCGGTTGCCAAGCCTTCCTGACCAATGACGCCCGCCTAAGCGGTTTTTCCGATTTCACCGTCGAACCACTGCCGTAAGTGGCACTTTGGCATCACCACTGGCAAGCCGAAGGAGAAGGAGCCGAGCTGATGAAGATCACTACGATGGCACGAGTCTGTTGCCGCATCTTTGCCGCCGCGTGGCTGACGACCGCCACCCTGGCCGCCGAGCCAACTGTGAAAACGTCTTACACGGCCTACCGGTTCACCGCGGCCGAGAACTGGCACACGCGCGGCTCGGGCAACGCGGGGGCAACGCAATGGAAGGCCCCGGCCTGGTCGCTCGACTTTTCGCAGGGCGCCGCCTGGCTGGGGATCAGCCCGAATGATATGTCCTTGCTCGGGAAGGTGGACAAGATCCGCTTGCGGGGCCGTGGGACGGCGAAGGGGCATCCGCTGCACCTGTTCCTCCACACGCATTTCATGACCTTCCATAAGCTGATCGGCGAGTTCAGCGGCGAAGGCGAACAGGAGATCGTGACGGACGGGCCGCCGGGCCCCGGCTGGCAGTGGTTCTCCGGCGAGAACGACGGCAAGATCCACGGGCCGCTGCGGGTGGGCGAAATCCGCCTGGAGGCCGCCGGGCAGAAGGACCGCTGCAACCTGGAGCTCCTCAGCCTTGCGATCGACGGCAACTGCCCGGCCCAGCGGCGATGCGTCCTGGTGGCATCGACGCAAGCCGCCGCGGGCGGATCGCAGTTCAGGGCCGAGATCCGCGCACTCTCCGCAGTCGGCCTGGAGGGCCTGCTGCAGTGGCAGTTCCGCAACTGGGACCAGCAGAGCCTGGGGCTTGGCGACCGTCGCATCGTGGCGCCGCCCGGGGCCCAACCACTCACGGTGGACGTGCCCTTGCCCACGGTTCCCGCCGGGTGCCGATTCATCGAGGCCGAGTTCAGCCTGGACCTTCCCGGTCAGAAAGTGCCGCCGGTTCAGGCCTACTGGCTGGCCCCCCAAGTCCCCTGCGGCGACAGCACGCTGCGGCCCGAGTCGCCCTTCGGCATGGGCATCTACCTGGGTCGTTATCGCGCGGGTTCCGAGATGGAGCAAGCCGCGCGCATGGCACGCGACGCCGGCGTGAAATGGTCCCGCGAGGATTTCAATTGGTCGCGCATCGAGCCGCAGAAGGGCCGCTTCGAGTGGGCCTTCTACGATGACCTGCTGGCCTGCGCCAAACGCAACGGCATCTCCGTCTACGCCATCGTCGGCTACTGGACGCCCTGGACCAGGCCGTACACCGACGAGGGCGTCAACGATTACGTGGCCTTCCTGCGAAAGCTCGTCGAGCATTACAAGAACGACATCCACCAGTGGGAAATCTGGAACGAGCCGAACATCTTCTTTTGGCAAGGTCCCCGGGAACTTTACGCAACATTGTTGACCAAGAGCTACGCGGCGATCAAGGAGATCGACCCCAAGGCCGAGGTGCTCGGACTCTCCACGGCCGGCATCGACTACCGGTTCATCGAACAAATGCTGGCCCTGAAGGCGCCGTTCGACGTATTGACCATTCATCCCTACCGCGCGGTGCTGGACGACCAGGCGTTCATCCGGGACCTGAAAAGGGTCTCCGATCTGGTCAAGTTGCCCGATGGCTCGCGGCGGCCGGTGTGGCTGACCGAAATGGGCTGGGCCACGCATGTCCCGCACAATGCCCTCGGCCAGGACTTCCAGCCCAACACGCAGCGGGCCCAGGCCGAGCTGATCGCCCGCAGCTACCTGTGTGCGATCGTGTCGGGCGTGGAGCCCCGCACCTTCTGGTACGATTTTCGCAACGACGGCGACGATCCGCTCTACTTCGAGCACAACATGGGGATCATCTACCGCGACTTCCGGCCCAAGCCGGCCTATGTCGCCTTTGCCACCGTGGCCAACGTGCTCCGGGGCAAGAAGCTGGCCCAGGCCGTCCCGGCGGCAGACGGGACGCTGGCCTACCGGTTCGTCGCCACGCAGCCGGGCGGGGAGAAGGCCATCGCCCTGTGGAACCCCAGTCGGGATACAACCGCAGCCCTGGAGGTGGACGCGGCGAAAGTGACAATCATCAACGCGATCGGGGAAAGCCACGAGCAAGAGACCACGGCGGGGCCGGATCCGCAGAAGGCCCGCGCGATCCGGGTCCGGTTGAACCGGGGCTCGCCGCTGTACCTGCTGTTGGAGTAGAACGATCGGCTCCGCTGGTGCAGATGCCTAGCCAAGCCAAATTGAGACAACGAGAACGATTCTACTTCTTGGCAAAATAGTGGCCTCCTCAGCAGAATTCGTGGGTGAATTCTGCTGAGGAGGCCACTTTAGGGCCAGAAAAAGGGGCCATAACTATTCACCGCCGCAATCCCACCAAAGGTGCCCGTACTCGTCAGTAGTGGCCGTTCACGGTTGCTCCGTCCCGGAGGGACGATTGATAATAGCCCAGCGATTTATCGCTGGGTCGAGGATTGAAAAAAACCTCGTTTCTGTCCCGGAGGGACGATTGAAGGCTTGTTTCATCCGCAAACGTAACGTCCGTCGTACTCCATGTTGTGCTCTTTCAAGAACGCCAGGAACTCCTCCTGGAAGGTTCTCTTACGATGATGCTTCGCCTGGGATTCGGTTGCGTCAATCGTCCCTCCGGGACTCTCAACACGGATCGGGACCATCTTTCCCAGCAATAAATTGCTGGGCTAGTGTCAAGTGTCCCTCCGGGACAAGCAGCAATTCTACCAAAGCTGCCTAAATCCGATATTCCCGCCCGACGTGCTGGTTCAGTTCGGGCAGGTTCGTGCATTTCATGTTCGGACCGTCCCACTCGACGCGTTTGCCCGCGCCGGCGCGGATGGCCAGATTGCCCAGCAACACCAGTTCGGCCAGCGGGCCGGCATGATCGAAGTTCGAGGCCGGCGGCCGCCCGCCCTTGCAGGCCGTCACCCATTCGCCGAAGTGATCGCTCGCGCAACGCGCAATCAGCGGCGGGGGAAGCTGGAAACCCTTCATCTTCTCCGCGGGGATCAAACGCGGTTTGTAGTCGTAGAAGCTGATCTTGCCGCGGTCGCCCACCAGGATCGATCCGTTGTCGGGATACTGTTTCGCGGCGGCCAGCTCGCCCACCTCGCGCGGCGGATACAACCCGCCGTCGTACCAGAAGATCTTGCATGCCGGCATTGCGCCCCGCGCGGGGATCTCCCAGCGGACGATCGAGGCGCTGGGGAACATCTCGCTGGTCGTGTCTTGCGAATCCTTCAGCAGCTCGACCGCTGCCGCGTGCTCTATCTTCAGTGCGCTGAAAGGGCCGCTCATGGCGTGGCAGCCGATGTCGCCCAGCGCGCCGGTGCCGAAGTCCCACCAGCCCCGCCAAACGAACGGCTGGTAGACCCGTTTCCCTTGGAACTTCCCCTCGCGATACGTGTCCAGATAGGGTCGCTCCGGGGCCGAGCCGAGCCAGAGGTCCCAGTGCAGGCCCTTGGGCACGGGATCGGCCCCCGCCGGGCGCGGGCCGCCCTGCGGCCACCAGAAACGCTTGGCGATGCCCGGCCGATCGGTCCACACGTGAAGGTCGCTGACGTTGCCGATCATGCCCGCCCAGACCATTTCGCAAAGCACCCGCCAGCCGTCGCTGGCGCGGGCCTGGTTTCCCATTTGCGTGGCCAGCTTGTGTTGCCGTGCGGCCAGAGTCATCGCCCGGGCCTCGGCGATGTTGTGCGTCAGCGGCTTCTCGCAGTACACGTGCTTGCCCAGCTTCATGGCCATCATCGAAGCCGGCGCGTGCTGGTGGTCGGGCGTGGCCACGAACACCGCGTCGATCCCGGCGGGCATCTCCTCCAGGAGCTTGCGGTAATCGAAGAAAATCTTGGGGAGCGGGCGGCCGGGTTGCTCCTTTTCGATCTGCCGCCGACAGCCCTCCAGCGTGCCTTCGACCACGTCGCAGATGGCCACGAGGTTTTCGCGGAGCGACGTTTGCACGTGAGCCGCCCCCCGTCCGCCCACGCCGATGCCGGCGATATTCAGCTTCTCGTTGGCGGCATAGCTGGTTGCGGCCGACTTGTTCTGTGCCCAAACCGGCCGCCAGGGGATGACGGTCAGACCGGCCGCCAGGCCGGCGGATCCCAGAAAAGCACGACGTGTGGAAGTGCGAACAATTTTCATGGCAGACCTCCGGGTGACGTTGTTCTGCTTCCAGATGGTGGTTGTAGCATGGTAGCATGGCACGCACGCCGAGGCGCGTCAAGGCGCCGCGCAGGTGCGGCGAGATTTCCTGGCGGACGATTTTTCGCCGTTCACAAGCGTCGCCGACGTGGCCGGTCATAGGCATGTGGGTGCCACGGGCTTGCCCGTGCTCTTTCGGAGGGCTCTTGCGGCGAGAGGTTGCCAAAACAGTGGCGTGCGAGAGAGGTCAAGAGCCCGCGGCTGTTCCGCCCTCAGAGTACGCTCAATACTCGCCGACGAACCACGCGGAGAGGTTTCCGGCGCTTCAACGCGGCAAGAACCGGCATAGAAGAGCACCGGCAAGCGCACCCGGCGCCGCGCAGCAAGAGCTGTTTCAGAACGGCTCTTCGCTTGCCGGACGGCGGCGGCCGCCGCGCAGGCCGGCCAGCAACTGCTGCAACTCGTGGGATTGGTCGGGGGAGGGCTGCCAGTCGCTGTAGGCCGCGGCGAACGGGTCCCACAGGGTGCGCCGCCGGCCTGCGCGGGGCTCGCTCACTTCGCCCCAGTCGACGACCAGGTCCTTGTCGTACGAGTGCTCGATGATGAACCTGGCCCGCGCCTTGGCCCGGCTCTCGGTTTGCGGCACGTAGCGTTCGGGCTCGGCGCCGGGTGGCAGCAGGTCCGCCACCCGGTGGTCCAGCGCGCCGGCCTGCTCCAGGCGGTCGAAATACGACTGCGGGTCGGTCAATTCGTGATAGGAGTAATTGAGCAATTCCAATTCGGTGCAGAGTTGAGCGTTGCCCGGCACGTCGGCCCAACTCTTGCCCCGGTGGGCGAGGACCGAGGAAAAGAACTCGTGCTTGATGAACGGATCGAGGCGTGCGGCCAGCCACCGCCGGTCGTCGAGTTTCATCGCCTGCAGGGTGGCGGACCAGTCGCCGATCGTTCGCGCCACCCACGGCGGCGCAGGGCTGAGTTGCTCGGCGAAGCGGCAACTTGCGTCGAGAAACGCCTGCTGCGTGGCGATGACCAGCGGATCGACTCGCGGCGGGTTGCCGTCCGCCGCCAAACAATTGAGCGACCTTAGGGTCTCGACCCACTCGTGCTCGCGCACGCCGAATCGCGGCAGGCTGCGCGCCAATCGGCGGTCGTAGAGCACGGCCTTCCAGGCCAGGGCCGAGGCCCCGAACAACAGCGACGTGTTGAACATCGAGCGGTGACCGTCGGCCAGGATCAAGTGCAGGCGGAACTTGTCGGACGCCGGGCCCATGTGGTGTTCGTCGCGCGCGGTGGAGTAGATGGCCCGGCTCCCCTGCACGTGCGTACTGCCGCCGGCCGCATGGTTCATGCACTGGGCCCGCGCGCCGGCCAGGAAGTTGCCGGAAGGGAACTCGATGGCCCCGCTGCCTTGGTAAACGCGGGTCACCAGGAACGGCAGCACCAGGTCCAAGGGGAACTCCACGGGATGGCGGTCCACCAGGAAGTTCTCATGAAACCCCCAAATGTCTTCCTTGCCCGGGGTCAACAAGCCGTCGTGGTTGTTGTTGCCCAACGAGATATCGATGCCCGTCGCGCGGCGCAGGTTGCCGACGGCCGTGCGCAGCAGCGTCGTCACTTGTTCCAAGAGCACCGCCAGCAGGCAGGGGCAATCCGCCTCGCACAGCGCCGCCTCGAAGTGGTTGTGCAGGTCCACGTAGAACCGGCCGTACGGAGTGAAGATGCCCGACGGGCCGGGCAGCGCGGGCAGCATGTGCCAGAGCGTGCGCAACAAGTGGTCCAAGGCCGCGCGCACGCGATCCTCGTCGCCGCCGCCGCGGACCACCGTGTGCAATTCCATGTCGGTGCTGAAAAGAAAACGGTGCATGGGGTCATTGCCCGGGACGGTTCTTGCGGGTCAGCATTTCTTCTTCGGCCCTGCGGCCTTTGAGGCAGTCTTGGCTGGCCCCCTGGGCCACGGCGTTCACGGCCCGGACCTGCCGGAGCATGCCCTCGTTGTCCGGGGGCGGAGTCTCTTCCGCCGGCCGCCGCGTGGTGGTC